>JBBQAX010000403.1:0-3518 GCA_038316905.1 Verrucomicrobiota bacterium
TGAACGGCGCGAATTCGGAATGGAAATGCGGTGGAATACGCGCTTTAAATTTTGCGCTAACGCCTTCGTAATTCCTTTCAATCACCTGCGCGACTTCGTGCAAGCGGGCGATAGCAGCGGAATTATCATGCGGCACATCAAGCTCCACAAACTCGCGAATCGGACGAAGTTGCGTTCCAATTTCCGCAAGCAACGACGGAATGCCCGCGCCGGTTTTCGCAGAAATTCCCACCGCGTGCGGAAAGCGTTCGTAAAATTTGCTCAACAAATCCTCGTTCTCAAATCGATCAATTTTATTAAAGACCATGATCGTCGGTTTGCCCGCCGCGCCGATTTCTTCGAGCACAGAATTAACCGCGAGAATTTGTTCCTCGGCTTGCGGATGGCTCATATCAACGACGTGCAAAAGCAGATCCGCTTCAACCACTTCTTCCAAAGTTGCTTTGAATGCTTCGACCAAACCGTGCGGCAATTTGCGAATGAAACCGACCGTATCGGTCAGCAAAACATTTTGGTTCGTCGGCAAACGGAGCCGTCGCGTGGTCGGGTCTAGCGTCGCGAACATTTTTTCCTCAGCAAAAACTGACGCGCCGGTCAGCGCGTTGAGCAACGTGGATTTTCCTGCGTTCGTGTAACCAACAATGGAAGCAAGCGGCCAAAGTTTGCGCTGACGACCGTGGCGTTGTGTCCCGCGTTGGCGTCGAACGATTTCCAATTCGCCCAAAATTTTTGAGATACGTTCCTGCACCCGGCGTCGGTCCGTTTCCAACTGAGTTTCACCGTCACCGCGCATACCGATACCGCCCTTTTGCCGCGATAAGTGACTCCAGAATCGGGTCAGACGCGGGAGTAAATGTTGGAGTTGCGCGAGCTCGATTTGCAGTTTGCCTTCTTTGGTGCGGGCGCGTTGGGCGAAAATATCGAGGATCAACGAAGTGCGATCCAAAATTTTGCAGCCGAAAACTTCTTCAAGATTGCGGCTTTGCGCGGGCGAAAGTTCGTCGTCGAAAATCACCGTGTCCACGTCTTGTTCACGACAGCTATCAGCGAATTCCTTGGCTTTGCCCGTGCCAATAAAAGTCGCGGCCACCGGCGTTTCAAGTTTTTGGGAACCATCGCCGACGACGTTGGCGCCTGCGCTGGTGGCAAGTTCGGTGAGTTCGTCCAGGGAATCGCGCAGATCGAAGGCGGTGCGTGATTTAAATTCGAGGCCGATGAGGAAAACCCGTTCGGTCGGTTTGTTGTTCGAGATGAGTGCTTTCAATTCTTAAATTTGGTCAGCGAGAAAGTAGCACGGATTCGCGCGGAGACAATGGGGGAAAAACGGGATAGCAGGGCTGCTTGCCGTTTTTCTCCCTCTCCGCCATCCGATGGAGTGGAGGGCCGGGGGAGAGGAGGCGCGTTTTGGTTTGAAACTTCCCCCCTCCTCAATCCTCTCCCCACTCGTGCCTCGCGAGGAGAGGAAGAAAATGTCGGCAATTCAAAACCACGAATCAAACCTTCAAATCCGCGAAAGTCGTTTTGAAACCCACGAGCAATTTGGATTTCGCAACGTCTTTCCCGGTCGATTTGGAATGCAATTGATAAACGCCTTTGACGAGCGCGAAGACTTCGACGGTTTGTGAGTCGGGATCAATAATCCAATATTCCGCCACGCCCGCCTGTTCGTAGAGCGCTTTTTTCTCGATGCGGTCGCGTTGCCAGCTTCCGGCGGAAATGACTTCCATGACCAGATCGGGCGCGCCAGCGATGTGATTCTGCACGATGTCCATCCGCGTGCGGGCGATAAACAACACATCGGGTTGCACCACGCGATGCGGCGTCAGCACTACATCCAACGGGCTTAAAACATTCGCCCAGTCTGGCCGGAGCGACGAACTGGTTTAGTTTGTTCCAAAAACGCGCCACGATGCATTGATGGTCAGGATGCGGGGCGGGCGACAGGATGATTTCTCCATTCCAGAGTTCGACGGGCAGATTGGTTTCAGGAAGTTCTGCGACCATTTCATCGTAAGTCCAGAGCCGAGGGGATTTAGTTTTCGGTCGGGTCAACTCTGCGGCGGTCATGCTTTCAATAAGCCCGCAATCACGGAGAACTCAAACCAATAAAAAGCGGTTCGTAGCCGCGCTCGCCAGAGCGTGGCGTGCAATTTATGTCCACCACGCTCTGGCGAGCGCGGCTACGTGACGATGTCGCCTAATTTTTCCGCCGCACTTTCATCTTCCAAGCCGGTGATAATTCGCGAGCCGCGTTTGTAGGTGACGTAGGAATACGCCCACGACATCAACACCGAAATTTTATTGCGAAATCCGACCAAAAAAATCAAGTGAATGAAAAGCCACGCAAGCCACGCGAAGAAACCGGTGAACTCGAAATCTTTAATTTTTGCCACGGCGGCGGAACGGCCAATCGTCGCCATTGTTCCTTTGTCCCAATATTTAAATGCGAATCGTTCGATGTGCCCGGGAAAAGTAATTTCTTCGTGGATGATGCGTGACACGTGTCGCGCCATTTGCATCGCAGCGGGAGAAACACCAGGAACCGGTGTGCCGTCCTGGTTGAGGACCGAAGCAAGATCGCCAATCGCGAAAACCTCGGGATGGCCTGGGACACTTAAATCGGGATTCACTTTCACGCGGCCAGCTCGGTCAAGTTCGACGCCCAACTTTTTGGTCAGTGGAGATGCCGCGACGCCCGCTGCCCAGATGATATTTTCTGCGTGGATATTTTCGCCGGTCGTCAACTCCACACATTTGCTGGTGATATTGTTGACGCGCGTGCTGAGGCGAACTTCCACCCCAAGTTTATCGAGTTGTTCCTGCGTGCTTTCGGAAAGATGTTCGCTCAAGTGCGATAAAACTCGCGGGCTGGCTTCGATTAAAATGATGCGCGCCTTGGTGGGGTCGATGTGGTCGAAGTCGCGGGCTAAAACATGAGAACGCAATTCGGCAAAAGCTCCGGCGAGTTCCACGCCTGTTGGCCCACCGCCAACCACGACAATGGTGAGAAGTTGTTCACGTTTGGCGGGATCGGTTTCCGTTTCTGCTTTTTCAAAGGCGCGTAAAATTTCCCGTCGGATGCGCAGGGCATCGTCGAGAGTTTTCAACCCGGGCGCGAATTGCTCCCATTCAGGATGGCCGAAATAGCCAGTGCCGGTGCCGAGCGCCAGGATGAGGTAATCGTAGTCGAGTCGCCGCTTTTCGAGCCTGACTTGTTTCTCTTTCAAGTTGATATCGACGACATTTTCCATCAGCACCGTCAGGTTTGTTTTGTCAGCGAGAATGGAACGAATTGGTTGTGCGATGTCAGGTGCGGATAATCCAGCCGACGCAACCTGATAGAGTAATGGTTGAAAAAGGTGATGATTTGTTCGGTCCACCAGCGTGACGCGGACAGACGGGTTCTCGAAAGTCTGGCAAAAGGTCAATCCACCGAACCCTGCCCCTAGAACCACAATATGTTTGCTGCTCATCCGGAAGGAATCTTTCGTGCCGCCAATCAAAATGCAAATAGTAGT
>JBBQAX010000404.1:0-3506 GCA_038316905.1 Verrucomicrobiota bacterium
GGCTACACGGACGTTTCCCAACTCACGTTCGGAGTTCCGCCGTCAGGCGGGTCGGGTGCGGTACCGCCAGAAGGCGGAACTCCAAACCAAACTGCATATCCCCGCATCGGCCTTTCGACTCACGCCCCCGCCCAAGCCGAACGCGCCATTGCCGCTGGCGCAGATTACGTCGCCATCGGCCCGATTTACGCCACCGGAACCAAGCCGACCGCAAAACCAGTCACGCTCGATTATATCCGTTGGGCGGCGGCGAATATTAAAATCCCTTGGTTCGCCATCGGCGGAATCAATTTACAGAATCTTGATGAAGTTATGTCCGCGGGTGCGAAAAGGATTTGCGTTGTGTCCGCCATTTTGAATTCAGACGACATCGCGCAAACCTGCCTTGAGTTCCGCAAGCGCTTGAAATAAACCGCAGCTTGTTTGTTTCATTTTCCCTGATATTTTTTCACCGTGAAAGCAGACACATTGCGTGAGTTGATCGAAGCGAATCCGTTCAAGCCGTTTTCCATAAATCTGGCGGATGGAAGGGCATTGAAAGTCCATCATCGCGACTTCATTTCTGTTTCTCCCAATGCTCGAATGCTCACGGTTTGGAATCAACGCGACACCGCCAATCTCATTGATTTAATGCTTGTCATCGGCTTTCACGTCAAAGGACAAAGCAACGGGCACTCGAAGGCGTCTAAATAGCGGCGTCGCTTCCGGTAAAATCTAAAATCAAAACTTAATGAGCGTTCTCATCGTCGGTTCCACCGCACTCGATTCCATTAAAACTCCCAAAGCGGAAAACCCCCGTTTACTGGGCGGTTCGGCCAGCCATGCCGCGGTGGCCGCCAGCTTTTTTGCGCCGGTAAAGCTGGTGGGTGTCGTCGGCAAAGATTTTCCCAAGCGATACATCAGCCTGTATCGCAAACACAATATTGATCTGGAAGGCTTGCAGATCGCGGATGGCAAAACGTTCCATTGGTCAGGCGAATACGAAGTGAACATGAACAATCGTCGCACGCTCGCGACGGAGTTGGGCGTGTTTGAAACCTTTTCTCCCAAACTTCCCGCGTCCTATCAAAAATCGGATTTCGTTTTATTGGCGAACATTGCGCCTGCGCTGCAAAGCCATGTGCTCGATCAAATGCGCCGACCGAAATTCGTCGTCGCCGACACCATGGATCTTTGGCTGAACATCGCTTTGCCTGATTTGCTGAAATTGATCAAACGTGTCGATGGATTTGTCCTGAACGATTCGGAGGCGCGCCAATTGACCGGCGAAGACAACATCGTCGCCGCACTCAAGAAGATTCATAAGCTCGGACCTAAATACGTGATCGTGAAAAAAGGTGAACACGGCGCAATCCTTTCATCGAAGAATGGACTGTTTATTTCACCTGCTTTCCCGCTGCCGCACGTGGTTGATCCCACCGGCGCAGGCGACTCGTTTGTCGGTGGCATGATGGGTTATCTCTCGACCGCACGCGGTTCCATCGACGCGAATATTCGCCGCGCCATGGTTTACGGCAGCGTCGCCGCTTCATTTTGCTGCGAAGGTTTTGGTCTTAAATTCACCACCCGCATCACACGCAAAGCCATTGATGATCGCCTCAAACAATTGGAAAAACTGGCCTGTTTTTGAGCCAACCGCATCGTAGGCGACAACACTTGCAATCCATTAAAAGCCAATCCATTCTTTAACCCGACACGCATTTCCGAGGCGCGCAGCGCCTGAAGTAACATGAGCACTCCAGAATCCGAATTCGATTTAGACAAACTTTTCCTGCCGAAATGGGCGCAGGAATCTCCAGCCGTCAACAAATACGCCAAGCACTCCGGTGACGATCGCGGCCCACACCGAGATGAAGGTCGCCGTGATGGCCCGCGTCCGCCGCGTCGAGATTTCGGAGCGCAAGGAGCGCAACGACCCGGGCAAAGCCGTGGTGGCCCTGGCGGATCAGGCGGAGGTCGCCCCGGACAATCGCGCGATGGTCAACGTTCGCCGCAAGGTGGCGGAGACAGATTTCGCCGCGATGAACCTCGCGAATATCGCCCGCCGGAACCGTTGCCGGACATTTTCATCACCTTGTTGCCCGATGAAAAAGGTGTCGAATCGATCGCGCGCCAGATCAAAATGACGGGTCGCGCTTATCCGCTGTTCGAAATTGCGAAACTCGTTTTGCAAAAACCGGAACGTCAGCAGGTCAAAATCGACGTCATCAAACAAGATGACAAAATTCTGCAACCGCTTTTCCTTTGCGCGCTCGACGATACGCTTTGGCTGAAGGAAGACGAAGCGGTCGCGCACGTTCTCGACCGACATTTTGCCACATTTTACCAAGCCGAACGCACGCCGACCGATCCGCCAAAAGGTGTTTATACATTCGTCGGGCAATGCGGCATGAGCGGCGCGATTCTCGGCCCGCCGAATCATCACGATTACCAAAATCAATTGCGCAAACTTCACGCGGAACGTTTTTCACGGATGAATTTTGAGGATTTCAAATCGCGCGTGAAGATCGTGAAGGACGAAGCGATCGTCAAAAAATGGATTGAAGATCAAAGTTTCAAAACGGAATTTGTTTGTTTGAACGTGGCGGATGCGCCGCGTTTGCAGAATCGCGAGGAAGTTGAAAAGCATTTCCGCGAAACGCATTTGGCAAACATCGTCAAAGAAGTTGAAACGCACACCATGACGGGATTGGCGAGTCGGCAATTGCGGTGCACGCCGATTCAGCGGTTGCTCCGCGAAGCGTGGGAAGACCAGCGTCGTTTCCCGATCAAACTCGCGACGGTTCTCAGCCAGCTTTTTGCGCAACACGGTCTGCAATTCTTCAAGGTCAACAAAACCATTACGCATGTTTCCGTCGCGCGTCCGCACTTCCTCGATCTGGAAACGACGCCGGTTTCCGACGGCGTGAAGAAGATTGTGGAATTTATCACGGCGAATCCAAAATGTTCGCGCCGCAAATTGATTGAAGGCTTGGCGCCTTCGATTCAAACGGAAAGCACCGAGCCGACCAGCGAACAAACGGCGATCATTGGAGATTTGCATTGGCTGATTCATCAGGGTCACGTGATTGAATTCGCCGACGGCATTTTGGAAACGGCGAAAAAACCGGCACCACGTCCCGAGCCGAAACCAAAAGTGAAGAAGGAACCTTTGCCCGGCACAAAGGGTGAAACGGTTCCAAACGCAAGCGTCGAGGATATCGAGCCGAAAGTTGCAGAGTTAGAAGCGCGCCCGATTGAACCGGCGGACAGTGTTTCGGCAACACCTGCGGCTGAATCACAGCCTGAAGAGAAAACTGCGGAACCTCAAGCAGTTGAGCCGTCACCAGAATCGACCGATGCTCCGGTTGAAAAATAATTATGGGCTTTAGTAAATTTGGACTTTCACCGGCGATAATGGAGGGTGTCAAGGCGATGGGTTACGTCGATCCCACGCCGATTCAACTACGCGCCATTCCCATGATCATGGGTGGAACCGACGTGATCGGCAGCGCACAAACCGGCAC
>JBBQAX010000405.1:0-3464 GCA_038316905.1 Verrucomicrobiota bacterium
ATCCAACGTTTCACAACTGATGGTGGAGGGATAAATTTCCAGCTCGGCGCCGAACTGCCCGCCAAATGCGTTCTGAGCCTTGGTGTCAACGAGACTCATCAGCCGCGCGGCCGGCCCCCGCAGAATCACGTGTCCCATCCCGACCTCAGTAGCCCACTTGCGTTCCAACAGCCCGCTCCAAGTGTCGATGGCGGGTGGGGTTCGCTCCTGCTTGAAGTGCACAACGGTGGGCAAGCCAAACTCGCGACGTTGATAGCGTTCCACCAACTCGCGAATTTTTTGTGTAGCCTCCTCGCACGCAGCTTCAGTTTTTACTTCCGCCTCGATTTTGAGGTGCTTCTCATCGATGCGGTATGAAACGATATCTTCAGAGGCAAAGGTGAGAGCATAGTCCAGTTGGGAGAACAGATCTTTGTCTATCCCGACGATTGGCACGGTGATTTTTGGCATAATTATATTTCTCCGTTTTGACGTTTTTCAGCAAAGTTGGAAATTTCCCGGATGGTGTTCAGCGGATAAGCGATCAGATCAGATTGGCCTACTGTGATAGCAAACTGCTTTTCAACGAATGAATTCAGTTCAACAGCACCAAACGAGTCAACGTAACCGTAATCAAAAAGATGCACGTCATCGTTGAAATCAGCATCACCTTCAGGAATGGAAAATCGCGTTCTGATGAATTCACGAAGAGCGACCATTTTATCATTTAAAGTCATAGCATTCAATTGTCATTGGACTAAAGCATTGTTTTTTTCACCCAGCACGGTCATTAAATTGGGTGAAAGAGTTAATGCACATGCCCGAGAGAGTTCAATATTATAATGAAAATCTGCGGTTAAACTGAGAGGTTCGCCTTTCGCCTGAAACTGCTCAAGGACAGGGCGGAAGTTGTACAATGGAATCTTTAATTGATTGGCGACTGCGGTACAAATCCTCAATGGCATATCCAAATCAAGAGAAATATTCCGGATCGAGGCTGCGCTAACGAGAGAAGACGAGTCCACTTCGACCGTAAGAGGCACGTAAACGAAATGGAGTTGCGCGCCGTACTGCGAAGCGAAATCCTGCACGCGCTGCATCGATACTAATAAACTACCTTCGATCTCTTTCTCCTTTTCTTTGTCTCCATAGATCTGCAAGACAAAAGGAGTCGCAGCTTCTGGCTTGGTGCCAATTCCGCAATTCCGCACGGCATCGCGAATCCGAGAATAGATGACAGCGTGCGTCTTAAGCCAGGCGGCCGTCTTTTTGAGGAAACCCAATGGTTCATTGTATAACCGCCCATCCTCACCCACAGTGGCTTTACCGAATCCTTCCCCATTCCGAATCATCACTGGAGTCAGAAAAACAATATAGTTTTTTACCTTGAGCGAGCGTTCCTCGCGTAACCACTTCACAATTTCAAACTGATTCAATAAAGCATGGCCGCCTACAGAGGCATTACTAACCCGGTATCCGTTTTCAGCCAGGGCAATCGCGGTTGCACCTGCGAGGCTGTCCTCAAAGTTGACGCCGTTACCGAACCCTTGGGAATCGCCTAAGAAGAGTGCATCGATTTCGGTCCCCGGAAGCGCGGCCCAGCGGCGAGAATCATCGCATCGCAACCCAAGCGAATCGGTATGGACAGAAAAATGGCCGGCGGACCAGGAGGCGGAAGTATCCACGGACGGTGCGAGCTTATAACTTCCATTGGAAAAGGATTCGTACAAACCACCCAAGTCAGAAGAAACTTTATCCCCAAGCAGGCGAAAGGCCCCCTCCGCAACCAAAAACGAACAGGCGTAGGTCAAGGAAAGAATGGTGAGAAATATAAAAACCTTCTTCATACTAAAAATTGACGTAAACGAATTCGGGCAATTGAGCCTGTGTTTGTGACAATTTATAAACCAGCACCCAAAATATAGCGGCAACCATCAGCGACCACTTAAACAATAAATAGCAAAAAGCCAGATCAAGATATTTTTTCATTTTCAATTCCATCTTAGAAAGCCGTGAAGAACTCGTAGCATTGCATCCGAATTCGGCAAAAAGAAGAGACAAGGAAAAGCGACTCGAGCATTGGTCCAGAGAACATGGCTCCAATATTTCGGGCCGGAACGAAGAGCTGGCGGAATGGGTTTTGATCCTGATAGCGCTTCAATCGCCAAAATCACGCCGTGCCAGGCTCCCCAAGCGAGAAAACCCACCGCAAGGCCATGCCAGGCTCCACACAACACCATCACCAAGCAGGCGAGCACCGCCGCCCGCAACCGGGACGACTGCATCCCTCCCAAAGGTATGAAAACATTGTCCCGAAACCAGTCCACGAGTGTAATGTGCCAGTTGCGCCAGAATTCCGAAACGGTGGTAGCCAAAAAGGGTTTCCTGAAGTTCTCTGGCACTTTGATACCCAGAAGAAGCCCAAAGCCGATAGCAATGTCCGAATAACCAGCAAAATCGAAATAAAAGTATAAGTAAAGCAACACGATCGTCAACAGGCTGGTGTAAATCAGAGGTTGCTCGATCAGCAGTAATTTTTGAACCAATTCATTCAGGATGTAGGCAAGCACCAGCTTACGAAAATACCCTCGCACGATCCGATAGGCAGCGCTCGAAATGAGAGAGGAAGATATCGGCAATGGAGCTGCAACCTGTTGACGAAAATCCTGAAATTTTTGAATTGGCCCCGCACTGATGGTTGGCGGAAAAAGAGTATAAAAGAGGAGAGTCAACGGGTTCCGTTCATCAATCTTTAAAATTGATTGGATATGTAAAAAACTGACGGCGCGAAAAATAAAATACGAAAAACCAACGAGAGCCAATAATTGTTGGGAAATCAAAGGTCCCTCCATCCACGGGAGAGTGAAATGTCGATAGGCTTTAAAGATAACCAACAACGCGACCAATCCCACAATTCCGAGCGCCAATAACGCGCTCTTAACACGGGCGGAGGCACCTCGATTTCGTGCCAAGACCATCAACCGATGGATAGGGTAAATGAACAAAAGTGTAACAGCGGTGATCGTGAAAAAGGTGCTCGGCGCAGCCCATCCCAAAAGCGAACCGCTGGCCACCACGCCAAAAAGGACGTAAAACCTCTGAGGTATCAGAAACCGCAGAAGGCCAATGAGGGCCATGAGTCCAATAAATCTTAAATCCAACAAACTTGCATTCATAGACTCAGGTGATCAGGAAGAGTAAAAGTCGTCATAAGAATCGCGGTCAGAGGTCAGTGCACTGCGACTCACAGAGTCGCGCTCCGGTTAAAGGTGGGTTGTCGAATGAATGCTCGCCCTCACCCTTACCCTCTCCCCGAGGAGAGGGAATCGGGTGTCGGAAATCAGGCGAAAATGGTTTTGTAGGTGATATCCAGTGGACGAGCTTTTCCGCGCAGGAAATCCACCAGCAGAATTACCAGATAGAGCGAAATTGTCGTGATCAGGGTGACCGCGCCGACGATCCCCCATGTTTGAGGCAAGCCGCCC
>JBBQAX010000406.1:0-3454 GCA_038316905.1 Verrucomicrobiota bacterium
GCGCATCGTTTGATCGATGAAAACGATCTTTTTGCTGTCGGGCGACCACGAGGGACGATACCGGAATCCCGCTCCCAACTTCGTCAAAACTTCTTCTTTGCTGGAATCGTCCGCCGCGCGAATCGTCAATTCGTATTCGCCCGTGCGATCGCTGAAGTAGGCGATATTTTTTCCGTCCGGCGACCAGACCGGAAAGCGTTCAGCGACGCCTGAACTGCGCGTGAGATTGCGCACGACGCCATGCTCCGCCGGGATGGTGAAAATTTCGCCGCGCGACGCAAAAACAGCGCGTTTACCGGAGGGAGAAATATCGGCTTCGCGCACCGAACGCGACACGTCATCCAATCGCGGCTTGAGCGTCGCGCGATCCGTCACGACTTTGATATTCACCTCAGCCGCTTTTTCCGTGACCAGATCCAGCAGATGCAGTCGCCCGCCGTTTTCGAACACGATGTCTTTCGGGCCGATGCTGGGGAAGTGAACGTCGAATTCTTCAAAAAAGGTAATCTGCCGAAACTTCTCTTTCCTGGAATCGTAAGCCCAGAGATTAGCGCGCTTATTGATGTCGCGATCCGACAGGAAATAAAGCGTGTCGCCATGCCACATCGGTTGCGAATTGGCGGACTCATCTTTGGTAATATTTTTTGCCTCGTGCGTTTCCAGATTGAACAGCCAGATGTCCGGGTTCATTCCGCCGCGATAACGTTTCCACGTCCTGAAATCGACGGAGATGGGAATGTAAGCCAGCGTTTTTCCATCGGGAGAAACCGCGCCAAACTCGCCGTAAGGCAACGGAAGTTTTTCCGCCAATCCGCCATTGGCCGAAGTTTTGTAAAGTTGATTGAAGCGATCTTTTTCGCTCGTGCGCTGCGTGGCAAAAAGAATGGATTTCCCATCGGGATACCATTCGATCATGCGGTCCGAAGAACCGTGATACGTCAGGCGTTTCGGCAAACCGCCGCTGGTCGGCACGATATAAATATCCGTGTTACCGTCATAATTTCCGCTGAACGCGATGTGCGAACCGCTCGGCGAAAAGCGCGGGAACGATTCCTCGCCGCGTGGCGAGCTGAGACGTTGCGCGTAGCCGCCTTCTCGCGGCGCGACCCAAATGTCACCGGCATACACAAACGTGATTTGTGTTTCCGAGACGTCGGGATAACGAAACATTCGCGCATCAATCGCAACCACGGATGGAGCGTTGGTTTGCGCCCGCATCGAAGGCGTTGAGATTGAAATAAAACCGGTGACAGCGAGGAGAAATGAAATGGTTGTTTTCATTGTGAAGGGCTAGTTTATGCATCCGGCTCGCAGCGAAAAGCCAATTTCACTCAAACGACGCAATTAAAAGTGAGCGAGCTTTCGCAGAACATTCTATTCGGCGGACCGCGGCTGTGTTCTCCGAGAACCAGCCGCAGCGCGTCGCCGAAGAACAAAATGAAAAGCACCTCCCCGCTCTCTCACTGCGGAAGCGCTGCGGCTGGTCGAAGACGACACAGCCGCGGTCCAAACTCGAGCTTCAAGGGAGAGAGCGCACTTCACGTCCACGCGGCTCTTTGGCGATTTGCATCGTCGCTGTTTCTTTGGCAATCCTACTGAAGCATGGCTGCGCGCATTTTATTTATCACCGGAACAGATACCAATGTTGGCAAAACGGTTTTCGCCGCGATGCTCACGCGACATCTCCATCAAAAAGGCGTTCGCGTTGCCGCGCTAAAGCCGCTGTGTTCGGGTGGTCGAGAAGATGCGCGTCTTCTACGCGCAGCAGGCAACAACGTTCTGCCGCTCGACGAAATTAATCCGTGGCATTTCCGCGCACCGATTGCGCCATTGCTGGCCGCGCGCAAGGAAGGTAAACGTGTGGAACTTCACGAAGTCACAAAACATATTCGCAAATTCCAGGAGCGATTTGAAACGTTGATCGTCGAAGGCGCTGGCGGACTTCTCAGCCCGCTCGGTGAACAATTTGATTCGCGCAATTGCCTGCTCGAACTAAATGCCATTCCCATCGTGGTTTGCCCAAATCGCCTCGGCGCAATCAATCAGATTTTGCTGGTGTTGGCGGCGTTGCCGAAACGATCCGCAAAACAAGCGCAGATTATTTTGATGTCGCCTCCGAAACCGACCAGCGCTACCCGCCAGAATTTTGAAGCGCTTCAGGAATTTGTGGATTGCAAACGAATCCATCATTTCCCGTGGGTCAAAAATTTCCCCGCCCAGAAAAATCGTGCGGCTGAAAAAGTCCTGGAAGATTTGCTTTCCCAAATCCTGTCCGTCAGTTGATGGAACGGGGACTTCCTAGAACCGGTTTCATAAGTAAAATATCTGCGGCGACCACCCGACGTAGCCGCGCTCGCCAGAGCGTGGCGTTGGAACCCACACCACGCTCTGGCGAGCGCGGCTACCTTATGAAACTAAATCTAGTCCCGCGTTCAATTTTTGATCACTGCGGCAAAGAAAATTGTGCGCCGGCTTCGTAACTGAGATTATAATTCCATCGTCTCTAACCGAACATGACGCGTCCCATGATTATTTTTGCTCGAATTTCAACTGTTGCGGTGACGTTGTTGTCGCTGACGGCGGTGGACGCGGCGGACTTCTCCAAAGACATTCAACCCATTTTCACGCGGCATTGTTTTGAATGTCACGGGCCGGAGAAGCAGAAAGGCAAACTTCGTCTGGATGAAAAGACTTCTGTTCTCGGCAGCGGGAAAGTGGTTGTTCCCGGCAAAGCGACGGAGAGCGAACTTTATCGCCGCGTCACGTTGCCGAACGGACATGACGACATTATGCCCAATCGCGGCGAGCCGTTGAGCAAAGCGGAAACAGATGCGATTCGCGACTGGATCGATCAAGGCGCAATTTTGCCAGAGAAAATTATCGAGGCCAGACATTGGGCTTACGTTCCGCCGACACGTCCCCAGCTTCCGCAAATAAAAAATCCGTCATCAGTCAAAAATCCCATCGATCATTTTGTTTTCGCGCGATTAGAAAAAGAAAATCTAAAACCTGCGCCGGAAGCCGAACGCGCCCGTTTGTTGCGCCGCGTTTCACTTGACTTGATTGGCTTGCCGCCGTCGCCGCAGGAAGTAGAAACATTTCTCGCCGACAAATCTCCTGATGCCTACGAAAAAGCGGTGGATCGTTTGTTGGCGTCGTCGCAATACGGAGTGCGCTGGGCGCGGCCTTGGCTCGACCTCGCGCGCTACGCCGATTCCAGCGGTTATCAGCGCGACAATCTTTGGGACATCTGGCCCTATCGCGACTGGGTGATCAACGCGCTCAACGCCGACATGCCGTTTGATCAATTCACCATTGAACAACTCGCGGGCGATCTTTTGCCGAACGCCACGCTCGATCAAAAAATTGCGACCGGTTTCAATCGTTGCGCGCCGGTCAATGTCGAGGCGGGTTCCGATCAGGAAGAGAGTCGCGTGAACCAGGTTTTCGATCG
>JBBQAX010000407.1:0-3452 GCA_038316905.1 Verrucomicrobiota bacterium
TATCAAATCATCGACAAACTGGAGCGGGAGAAGCCGGAGGAAAGTAAGAGCAAATTAGACGCTTTTGGCATTTCGTTCGATGAGGTCAATCAATTCATCAAAGGCGGCGCTCCAACTGCGGAGTTGGATTTGATTTTAACAAACCTCACGGCGCGCGGCTTGGGTGAGTTTGTCAAAGTGGATTACCAGGTAATCCGTGGTCTGGCTTATTACACTGGCGTCGTCTTCGAAGCCTTCGATCGCAAAGGAGAATTCCGCGCCATTGCTGGCGGAGGTCGCTATGACAATCTGATCAAATTGATCAGTGGCGGAAAAGTAAATCTGCCTGCCCTTGGCTTCGGCATGGGAGACGTTGTTTTGCTTGAACTGTTGAAAGCACGCGGACTCCTGCCGAAATTTACAGCGGGCATCGATGCGTTTTGCCTGATCGAAGATGAGGAACTACGTGGCGCTTCGCTGGAACTGATTCACGATCTGAGAGGCCAAAGCTACGCCATCGAATATTCGTTCACGCCTGCCAAGTCGGATAAGCAATTTAAACGAGCGATGGAATTGAATGCGGCTTACACGATCAAGCTCGAGAGAACTGATCCTGGCGAATTGCGTGTGAAATCAAAAAACTTGCGGACACGCGAAGAAAAAACGATGGAAGCCGCGGACGTTGATTTGAAATCCTGATGAAACCGACGGAGCGATTCAGCACGCGCGTCGAGAATTACGTCAAGTATCGTCCTCACTATCCGCCGACATTGTCGCGTTTTTGGAAAAAGAATGTGGCCTAACTCGCGCCTCAGTCATTGCAGACATTGGTTCTGGCACCGGGATCTCTTCAGAATTATTTCTCAAGCATGGATGCTCCGTAATCGGCATTGAGCCAAATCGCGAAATGCGGGAAGCAGGCGAGAAACTTCTCCGTAATTACCCAAAGTTCAAAAGCCTCGAAGGCACAGCAGAATTCACTGGCTTGGAACCTCATAGTGCGGATTTTGTCACCGCAGGGCAGGCTTTTCATTGGTTTGATCGAAACAACGCACGAAAAGAATTCCAGCGTATTCTTAAACTAAACGGTTGGGTGGTTTTGACCTGGAATGAACGCCAGATTGATTCAACACCCTTTTTGAAAAGCTTCGAAGAACTTCTCTTAGCGCATGGGACTGATTACACGCAGGTAAACCACAAGCACATCGGTCAAGACATCATCGCCTCATTTTTTGCGCCCGACCGTTTTGAGAAAATGGTGTTTCAAAATGAGCAGCGCCTCAATTTTGACGGTTTGAAGGGACGCCTCCTTTCGTCGTCTTACACGCCAGAAAGTGGACCGAAGTTCGATGGAATGTTGAAAGAACTTCAGCGAATTTTCAAAGCCCATCAAGAAAACGGAGAGGTCCGTGATGAAATATGACACGCTTGTTTATTTCGGTAAGTTGAACGCAGCCAAATGAAACAAAAAAAGCGAGGCCGCAGCCTCGCTTTATAGAAGAATTGTATCGAGAAGATTATTTCTTCTCTTCAGCAACGACCGGTTTCACTTCAGCTTTTGCAGCAGCTTTAGCGGCCTTCGTCGCTTTTTTATCAGCAGCCTGTGTTTCGCGTTCAGCGGCAGTCATACCTTTTTCTTTAACCAAGGTAGCGCTCTTGCCAATACGTTTGCGGAGATAAGTCAGTTTAGCGCGGCGAACATCACCACGGCGTTCCACTTCGATCTTTTCGACGCGGGGAGAATGTTTTGGGAAAATACGTTCAACACCTTCGCCGTAGCTGATGCGGCGGACGGTGAACGTTTCGTTCAGGCCGTGTCCGCGTTTTCCGATCACAATTCCGGAAAAAATCTGGACGCGTTCTTTGTCGCCTTCCACGACTTTCGTGTGGACGCGCACGGAATCGCCGACCGCATATTTCGCGTCGTCCTTGCGGTACTGAGAAGTTTCAATTTTGTCTAATATTGCCTGGTTCATAAATTTTCTTTCTGTCTCTCCAACAAATCTGGCCGACGTTCTCTCGTTCGGGTCTTCGCCTGCTCGCGACGCCACTTTTCAATCTCCGCATGATTGCCAGACAAAAGCACGTCTGGAACTTTCATTCCGCGAAATTCCGCTGGCCGCGTGTAATGCGGATACTCCAATGTTCCGTGACTAAACGATTCATCCGCTGAACTTTGTTCGTCACCCAAAACGCCGGGCAACAAACGCGTAATCGCATCAATCATCACCATTGCTGGCAACGCACCGTTCGTCAGAACAAAATCGCCTAACGAAATTTCATCCTGCGCCAGCGTGCGAATCCGCTCGTCAAATCCTTCATACGCGCCGCAAAGAAACAACAAATGTTCCTGCTGCGATAACTCCCTCGCGACTTGCTGATCAAATTTTCGCCCGACCGGTGTCAGCATCACCACCCGCGTTTTCGCATTCGCCAAACTTTCCACCGCTTCAAAGATCGGCTCCGGTTTCAGGAGCATTCCTGGTCCGCCACCGAACGGTTTATCATCCACCGTTTTGTGACGGTCATGGGTGTAATCCCGAAGGTTAACCACCCGCAAATCCAAAATTTTCGCATCTCGCGCCCTCTTAACCATGCTGAAATCCAGCGGTCCCACGAACATTTCTGGAAACAAAGTGAGCACGTCGATTTTCATGCTCAGAAAACTTTCTCTGCAAAAACAGCCGTTGCAAGCGTACCGTAAAATTTAAGCCGGCTTCTCCTCGACGATTTCGATGGTGCAGCGCAGACCTTTTTTCGCACTTCCAGCCAACAACAGCGAACGAATCGCGTTAATTGTCATCCCCTGTTTGCCAATGATTTTACCAACATCATCCTGATGCAAGCGAAGCTCATAAACAGTCAGGCCATTCTTCTCAATCGGCGTGACCGTCACGGTGTCGGGATGACTGACCAGCCCTTTGACGACAAAATCAAGGAAGGCTTGCATCGGAAAATCCTTAAGCAGCCGGTGCCGCGGCGCGATTGGCTTTCTTCAAAAAGCTGGCGACGGTATCGCTCGGTTGTGCGCCTTTGCTGACCCAATAATTAGCGCGTTCAAGATTGACCGTGTAATTATCATCTTTTTTCAAAGGTTGATAAGTTCCGATCTCCTCAATGAACTTTCCATCACGTGGGCTGCGGCCGTCGGCGACAACAATACGATACACCGGAGTGTTCTTTGTTCCGACCCGTTTCATGCGAATTTTTACTGACATAAATATAAATTAGCTGCGGCAAAATCGATTCCACCGCGTCTCTTCCTGGGATTCCAAAAAGGGACGCAGAATCTATGCGTCGAACTTTGGGTTGGCAAGTTCTGTTTTTCCCAATGAAACCGCCTGGGTGTAATTAAAAGTGGGTGAGGAAAGTGAAGGTTTTTCGGCGAATAAAATGTACAAATATAGCCATTTCATTAAATACAGTGGGGATGAAAGAGAAAAGAAGAGCGGTCTCCGATCTGAGTGTAGAGG
>JBBQAX010000408.1:0-3447 GCA_038316905.1 Verrucomicrobiota bacterium
GCCGCGAATCGGAATCATCACTCATGCCGGATAATTTTGGGGACGTTCTCACGCTGGAAAATTTCAATGATTTGATTGCGTTTCTGATTTCCCAAGGAACGAAGTCCCAGAAATAAAAACGACGCGATAAGAGATAGGAGCGCGGGCATCCTGCCCGCGCGAGAAGTATTGACGATTGCTGCAACTCGCGGACAGGATGTCCGCGCTCCTATATTTATGCGAAGCATTCGGGATCTCATCGAAGCGAAACGGCAGTGGACAGAACCGATTCATCCAGACGATCAGGCGCTCGGTTTTCGCGGTTGGCATTCGCGCGGTTACCTCCCGCACTTCGACGCGCCGGGCGCGATTCAAATGATCACGTTTCGTTTGCATGACGCCATGCCCGCATCTCGTCGCAGTGAATGGGAGCATTTCTTCAAATTAAAGGACGAGCGGGAGAAGCAGATCAAAATTGAAGCCTATCTCGATGTTGGCCATGGCGAATGTCATTTACGAAATCCACAAGTTGCCGACTTGGTGCAGAACGCCCTTTTTCATTTCGACGGAAAACGTTATCGCCTGCTCGCTTGGGTGATCATGCCAAATCATCTGCACACGCTGATTGAAGTTTGGCAGGAGCCGTTGTCTAAAATTTTGCAAAGCTGGAAATCGTTTACCTCAAAGGAGGCCAATCATTTTCTCAATCGCACCGGAACTTTCTGGCAGCCGGATTATTTTGATCGCTACATTCGCAATGAGGAACATTTTCAAAAAGCGGTTCACTACATCGAAAATAATCCGGTGAAAGCGCGTTTCGTGGAAAAGCCGGAAGATTGGAAATTCAGCAGCGCACACGAGAAACGCAATGGGAGCGCGGGCATCCTGCCCGCGAGTTGAAGGATTTCGGCGCAAGACCCAGCGAGCGTTGCAACGGGTTCTCTTTTTTTGAGCGACTCGCGGACAGGATGTCCGCGCTCCTATTTTTTCACGCTTATTACGCTCGTTTGCTATAAGGCAATTTCCACGGCTTGCGGTATTCCACACCGACCAGTTTATCCGCTTTTTTATTGTCGATGATGCGTTCGTTTTTGGCGTCCCAAACGACTTTGCTGTTGGAGCGCAACGCGATGTTCCCGAGGTGCGCAATCGTAGAAACGTGATGGCCGATTTCCAAGTTCGTGCTCGGCTGCTCGCGAGTCTTCATGCAATCGAGAAAGTTTCGGATGTGCGCGCCACGAGGATCGCCTGAGCCTTTGACTTCGACATGTTCCAAGCTCTTTTTCTTCGGCTCGGAAATGATTTCGTAACCGGCATCGTTCACAATCAATGTGCCTTCGCTACCAACCCATTGCATTCCCCAGGGACGACCGTTGATTCCAAGTCCGGTGCCGACTTTATGTTCCCAGACCATCGTAAACGACGGAAATTCGTAGATCGCAATTTGCGTATCGGGCGTCTCGGAATTGTCGGTCAAAACGTATTTGCCACCGACGCAGCTTACGGAGATCGGATTCTCTTTCGGCATTCCAAAAAGCAAAACGTCGATCAAATGAACGCCCCAATCGGTCATCAATCCGCCCGCGTAATCCCAGAACCAACGGAAATTAAAATGGAACCGGTTCGGGTTGAACGGACGTTTCGGGGCGGGACCGAGCCACATGTCGTAATCAATTCCAGCGGGCGGCGCGGAATCGGGCGGGTTGCCAACGCCGCCGAGCCAATCGAGATGCGCCCAGCCGCGAACCAAACCGATTTTGCCAAGTTTTCCGCTGCGCGCGATGGCCGCGGCTTCTTTGATGTGGACGGAATCGCGTCGCGGCGCGCCCATTTGCACGACGCGTTTGTGGCGCGTCGTCGCTTCGAGCATGGCGCGTCCTTCGTCAATGGTGGTCGCGAGCGGTTTCTCGACGTAAATATCTTTACCCGCCTGGCACGCGAGGACGGTCGGAATCGCGTGCCAATGATCCGGCGTGGAAATGACTACTGCATCGATGTCTTTGCGGTCGAGAATGCGGCGAAAATCTTTGGTGCTCTCAGGAGTTTGCTTCCGGTTCTTTTCAACGATCGCAATTCCTTTCGAGATTTGCGCATCGTCCACATCGCAGATCACCGCGCAATCGACTTCAGAATTCGTGAGAAAAGTGGAGAGATTGCCGCGGCCCATTCCGCCGCAACCGATGATGCCGATGCGGATTTTGCTGTTCGCGCCGACGACCGGTTGCGCTTTGCTGGAACTTAAAATCAATCCGTTAAAAGCGGGGATTGCAACAGCAGCAAGCGCGGTCTTCTCCAAAAACTGGCGGCGGGAAAGATTGTTCACGGGAAACATTTTTCCAAACCGACTCGTGGTGTCGAGGTGTTTTTCAGAATTACTTCGAAGTGCAACTTCCCGAACCGTTTCTCACTCGGAGGTTACGATTCCCCGGCCACCACAGTGTCGGCGAACCTTTGCTCTTTCGCCTCCCAAACGTAACTGTTACAAACCGCGCATGGCAGCAAAGCTCACCATCGGTTTTCTGGGCGCGGGCAAAATGGCCGGCGCTTTGGCAAAAGGTTTTATTCAAGCTGGTTTAAGTGTTCCTAAACAAATCATCGCAAGCGACCCGTTTGAAGGATCCCGATCTTATTTCGCCAAAGAAACCGGCGGAAAGGTGACGAACTCCAACGTGGATGTTCTCCGGTTCGCGAAGGTGATCGTGCTCGCGGTTAAGCCGGGCAACGTCAGCGAATTACTTCAGGAAGTTCGTGCGAACTTTACCGACAAACATTTGCTGATCTCCATTGCTGCAGGCGTTCCCATTGCAAAATTGGAGGCTGGATTAACTGAGAACTCACGCGTGATTCGCGTCATGCCCAATACGCCTGCGCTCGTCGGGTCCTCGGCCACGGCATTTGCACTGGGCAATTTTGCAACTAACGAAGATGGGAAGCTGGCAGAAAAACTCTTCTCCGCAGTAGGCATCGCTTTTCAGTTGAAAGAATCTTTACTCGATGCTGTGACGGGATTAAGCGGCAGTGGTCCAGCCTACGTTTACTTGATGATCGAAGCGTTGAGCGACGGCGGAGTTGCCGCAGGATTACCGCGCGACGTGGCCACCAAACTTGCGGCACAAACCGTTCTGGGCAGCGCACGAATGGTCCTGGAAACCGGAGAACATCCGGGTGTTTTGAAAGACATGGTCACGAGTCCTGGGGGAACAACGATTGAAGGTCTGCACGAATTGGAAAAAGGAAAAGTGCGCGGCGCGTTGATCAACGCAGTCCGCGCGGCGACTGAGAAATCTAAAAAACTTGGGCAGGCAAATTAAAAATGCAAAATGCAAAATTAAAAAATCGAGTAGCGAGTAAAACACTGAGTTTTTCATTTCTAATTTTTAATTTTTAATTTCATGCCCTTTCCCCCTCCCACCGACCGACAAGCGCGCATCCTCTGGTTTTCACTCACCGCATTGGCCGTCGGCGTTT
>JBBQAX010000409.1:0-3439 GCA_038316905.1 Verrucomicrobiota bacterium
ATGCAGACGCGTGGTGGCCGCTGGGTGCGGCAAGGTCCCGGCGTGATGCCGGGGCCGGAAGATACTTACATAGGTTACGGCGAAGGTTGGGCGAATGTCTCGAACACGCCGTTCCGCGAATACAAACATTGGGTGCATGAAGGCGGAATTTCCACGCCGCTGATTGTGCATTGGCCTGCGGGAATTCCAAAAAAGCGCGCCGGTTCGTTGGAGGAACAACCCGGCCATCTCATCGATATTATGGCGACGTGTGTCGATGTCGCGGATGCGAAATATCCAAAGGAAATCGACGGTAAGAAGATCAAACCGATGGAAGGCGTATCGCTTCAGTCCGCGTTCAACGGAAAATCACTTAAACGCGAAGAACCCATTTTCTGGGAACACGAGGGCAATCGCGCGGCGCGAGACGGAAAATGGAAAATCGTCGCAAAAGAAAACCGACCGTGGGAACTCTACGACATGGAAAAGGACCGTACGGAAATGAATAATCTCGCTGAGAAAAATCCGAAGCGCGTCCAGGAATTCGCAGCAAAATGGGAGTCGTGGGCCGAGCGCGCCAACGTGTTGCCGCTGGGCACATGGAAAGCAGAACCAAAACGAAAATGAAAATAAGTCTTTATCGCCTGTGTCTTGTCGCCCTGCTTTTTTTACCTCTTTCGGGCTTCGCCAATGCTGCGGACAAACCGAATATTCTCGTCATCATCGCAGATGATCTCGGCTATGCGGATGTGGGGTTCAATGGCGGAAAAGTGATTTCGACGCCAAATCTTGATCGCCTCGCTGCGGAAGGCGTGAACCTGAAAAATTTTCGTGCGGCCCCAATGTGTTCACCAACCCGCGCCGGATTCTTGACCGGTCGATGGCCGCTGCGATTTGGAATGATGCGAGCGGTCGTGCCGCCCTGGTCGTCGTATGGTTTGCCGAACGAAGAAAATACTTTGCCCGAATTGCTGGGACGCGCTGGTTACGAAAAACGCGGCATGATGGGAAAATGGCATCTCGGTCACTCACGTCGCGAACAGCTTCCCCTGGCGCACGGCTTCACCCATTTCTACGGGCATTACAACGGAGCGATTGATTACTTCGGACACGACCGGGAAGGCGAACTCGACTGGCATCGCAACGATCTTCCTGTGCGCGAAGAAGGATATTCTACTGACCTGTTGGGTGCCGAGGCGGCGCAATTCATTCGCCAAGCTCCCGAAAACAAACCGTGGTTTCTTTACGTTCCGTTCAACGCGCCACATTCGCCCTTCCAAGCGAAGGAGAAAGATCTGAATAAATATTCGCATCTTAAAATGCCAAACCGCGCCTACGCCGCGATGGTCGATTCAATGGACCAGGCGATTGGCAAAATCCTTTCCGCCGTGGAAGCGAGGCCAGATGCCGACAACACTTTAGTCATTTTCTTCAGTGATAACGGTGGCGTGGCAAAAGTCGGCAGCAACGGCCCGTATCGCGGCGCGAAGCTGACGGTGTATGAAGGCGGGACGCGCGTGGCCGCGGCGATTCGCTGGCCCAAAGGCGGTCTGGTCGGCGGTAAAACCTTCGACGGACGCATCGGTTACATTGACGTGCTACCCACTGTGCTCGCAGCGTCGAACGCGAAGACGCCCAAGAATTTGGATGGAATCAATTTTCTCCCCGCGCTGATTGGCAAAAATAAATTACCCGAGCGCCCGTGGTTTTCTTACATGCACCAAAATAAAGAGGCGCACGCCTCGGTGCATCTGGGTCGATGGAAGCTCGTGGCGCACGGAGATTTCTTTGCGAAGAAGCTAGCCACTCCGCCGCAATTGGAGCTTTACGATCTCGAAACGGATGTTGCCGAGACAACTGATGTTGCAGCAAAAAATCGGAAGATCGTTGCACAACTCAGCCAGCGGTTGCGCGAATTTGGCACCTGGCAAAAACCGGGCGTTGATTCATACGAAGAAGGCCGCGAGGGTTTCAAGGCTCCTAAAGATTGGATGATTCGGGATTAACAGCGGTGATATTTTTCACGGTAAAATGACTCGATAGAATCGCATTGGAAGGTGGCTTCCGCCTGGATCACCGTGCGAAACTCCGCACAAACCCGGAGCGCGCGTCGCTTAAAAAATGAAATTCAAATCATCAATTTGTTTGCTCCTGGGGCTGAGCTTGCATCTACCCACAGAGGCGCAGGAGACGAAAGTCCTGAACCACCGCTTCACTCAGGACCGGTTGGCGATTGGACTGTGGGTCGATCCGCCTGCCAGCTCCAATCTTGACGAACGATACGAAGAACTCGCCCAGGCCAATTTCACTTTCATCATCGGCAATTTCGGGGCGAGCAGTTCCAATGCGGTTGCGCGGCAATTGGAACTTTGCGAGAAGCACGGACTCAAGGCGATTGTCTCCATGGCCGGTCTGTCGCCGGTGCAGCTGCCGACCAACAAAAGTTGTTGGGGCTACCTGGTCGCGGACGAACCCGGTGCGAGTGCATTTCCCGACCTACGCAAAACGACGGATGCAATCCGTATCGCCCGGCCCGGGAAGCTCGCCTACGTCAATTTATTTCCCAATTACTGTCCTCCGTATGGTCTGGGAACCAGCAATTATAACGAACACGTTCGACGTTTCGTCAGCGAGGTCGCTCCGGATATCTTGAGCATGGATCACTATCCGCAATTCAGCCCGACCGCAGATGGCCGCGAAGCTTACTGCCAGAACCTGGAAGTTATGCGGCGTCACTCGCTCGCAGCGGGGATTCCGTTTTGGAACTTTTTCAACGCCATGCCCTACGGCCCTCATACCGATCCGACGGAGGCGCAACTTCGCTGGCAGATTTTCACCTCGCTCGCCTACGGCGCAAAAGGTGTGATGTATTTTTGCTATTGGACGCCGGTCGGTCCTGAATTTCCGAAAGGCGGCGCCATCATCACGCGCGATGGTCGGAGAACACGGCACTACGCCGAGGCGCAACGCATCAACGCAGGATTGAAAAACCTTGGATCCACGTTGATGCAACTTACCAACACGAGCGTGATTCGCATCAAGCCTCAGGAAAATTCTTCCGCCGCACTCACCAACACCGCGCTGCGCTCGATTAGCGATGGTGACTATTTGATCGGCACGTTCCAGCATGCGGACGGACGTCGCGCCGTGCTCATTAACAATTATCACTTTGCTTACAGCGCATGGCCCACAGTGACATTCGATGCCGACGTTGGAACCGTTATTGAGGTCAGTCAAAAGACAGGAAAGGAATCTCTCGTTGTGGACGACAGTCCGGATATGCCGGGACTGCAACTCTCACTGGACGCCGGGGAGGGACTGGCCAGCCCCCTAGAAATGGACAGGTATGAAAGTGAGTCTTTGCCTGTTTTCATCATTGTTCAGCTCGAAGCGGAGGGGCGCGTAGCGACCCGTAGCTTTGAGCTGATTTCCCGCGCATATCCTGCCGGGGTCTGATACC
>JBBQAX010000410.1:0-3427 GCA_038316905.1 Verrucomicrobiota bacterium
AGCCGCCCGAGAATTTTGTCCGCCTTTGAAAGATATTGAATGGTTTCTTCGTTCATGCGCGGTGAATTCTTCACATGCTTGTATCAGCCTGCAAGCGAACCTTTCCATTCAGCAATTCGGCGCATCCGCCATTGCTTTCAATCCGCAAATACATCTTTGATTTTTTTCAGACTGCTCTAAAACGTTCGCATGAATTCTCCCAAGGCTTTCGCGGTTTGCATCGCTTTCGTCGTCTTATTCTCGCTTCGCTCCTCCGCTGATAAAGTAGATGACTACATTCGTGCGGAAATGGAACGGCAGCATATCCCGGGTTTGTCGCTGGCAGTGGCGAAGAAAGGCGAACTCAAAAAAAGCGCCGGGTACGGTGTGGCCAACATCGAACAGAACAGCCCTGTCACTGCGAATACCATTTTCCAGATTCAATCGATCACGAAGACGTTTACCGCGACGGCCATTATGATGTTGGTCGAGGAAGGGAAGATTCAAATCGAAGACAAGATCACGCAGCATCTTCCTAATCTGCCGGAAAGCTGGAATGGAATCACCGTGCGCCACTTGCTCACGCACACGTCGGGGATCAAGGATTTTATCAACGAGCCAATTGTGAACAAGCGGCTTGATCTGACGGCGGAAGAAGTGATCGATTCACTGCGCAAACTGCCGCTCAATTTTGAACCCGGCGAAAAATATACCTATTGCAACACGGGTTATCATTTGCTGGGGATGATTATTCATAAGGTGACCGGAAAATTATGGGGCGAATTTTTGCAGGAACGTGTCTTCGATCCACTCGGCATGAAAGACACGCGCATCGTGAGTTGGCCGGAGATTATTCCGAATCGTGCCGCTGGTTATCTCTGGGAGGATGGCCGCGTGCAGAACGGACATTTCCTCGCGCCGACAATCCTGGCGTATGCCGGAGGAGGCTTGCGCTCGACGGCTCTCGACATGGCGAAATGGGATGCCGCCCTTTGCTCAGAAATCATTCTCAAGCAATCCGTCCTGCAACAAATGTGGACGCCAGCCAAGTTCAACAACGGTAAAGATTCCACTTACGGCTTCGGCTGGGGCATCGAGAAATCTTCCGGGCAACGTCTCATCAGCCACACCGGTTCGCACATGACCGGTTTTAAATCTGCCATCCTCCGCTACATGGACGACGGTCTGACGGTCATCGTGCTGACCAACCAGCGGGGCGCGAATCAAACGGCGATTGCGAAAGGCGTGGCGGCTTTTTATTCGCCGGAGATTAAATCAAGTGAGTAAATAGTTGGTGTAGCAAACGAACAATTGAGACAGGCTGTAATTCTTTGCGGTTTCAATGCGCCCAGCCCCGACGTTCCTTAGGAGGAAGTCAGCGATTGTGGGGGGACGTCCCCGCTGTTTGTGGCGCTTCGGATCGCGGCCAAAGCACGTTTTAAACTTTCGCTTCTCTTACTGGCTTCGTGCGGACGCCATGCTTGTTCAATAAATTGTGTAATTCTTGGTGTGTAGCCCTTGCCCACAATTCCGGTGCTGCCCGATTCAGGAACTAAATCGTCTTTCATGGCACGAAGCGGCGAACGGCGCGCAAGATTGACCAATGCGAGCTTCGGATTGATTTCACCATCGGGATTTGTTGGAATCAGCACCTCCGGAATCTTGAGGAATCGAGCCAGCGCAGTAGAGTCGGCCAACAGCCAGCTCTCCAACATCCGCTCAGCAATTCGCAAAACAAAGTTTCGATGACGTCCGCGAGGCAGATGTTTTTTTATTAATCCGCTGGAACAGGGACCATTCTCCAAATCAGTCATACCCAAGATCGGACCAAGTTTGGCTGCGGCTTGATTGTATCGCTGAACATCTCTCCAGAAACTATTTCGTCCGCCTTTATTGACTGGAAAAATCCCTGCTGCCGGAATTTTCAAGGCTTCGAGCATTTTCAACGCTGCCGGAATTTCCAATGCGCCTTCGACCACGATTAAACGAATGGTCCGTCTCATACTGCCAATTGATCCAACATTGTCATCTGACGGGTTTCTGTCCTCGGCAAGACGGCCTCGCTGGCGGGAATTCCCGATTGCATTAGATCAACAATCTGACGCACCCGCGCGCCCACGATTATTTTTGAACCTTCGGCGGCGGGCTGGATCAAAACCATTTCTTCAGCTGCGATCCCGGCATCCATCAACAAATCTTCACTATGCGTGGAAAGAATCACTTGTCGCCCGTCACCTTCTTTTTGCGCTCGCGCGATGAAGGGAGCCAATCGTCGAACGATCGCTGCGTGCAGCGAAAGCTCTGGCTCTTCGAGCAACAACGGCCCAGCCTTGTCCTGCAATGCCCAGAGTAAACCGATAAACCGCAGGGTCCCATCCGAAAACTGCGTTTCATTTTGAAAAGCTCCATGCGGTCTCCAATGCTCAAATTTTCCCTGAAGATGAGGTCGTCCGTGGTCGTCGATTTTGAGCCCCAATTCTTTTAATTGCGGCACCACGAGCTTCAGCACTTTCTGGATTCGCGATAACCGGGCGGTACGATTTCGTGGGGTCGTGCCGCGAACTCGATCCAGCAAATCCCGACCGTAAGGATCTTGTCCGACGGCATCGGGTCGCGGAGCCTGTTCTTCTCGAAGCAGTTGGGGCACTAAATGCAGGTAAGCGATTTCGCGAAAAAAATCCGCCAATTCGCGGAAGTTCTGATTGGCCGTGACTTGCTGTAAAGCCGTTTGCGTCAAACGTTCTTTATCCGATTTGTCAGCGGCATCGGGCCGGTTCAATACCACTTTTTCATGTCCGTTTGACTCGATTCGTGTCGCAATCTCATGCACCACCTTGGGACGAGGGTTCTTTGGGGTTTCATGAGTAAACGCCAAATCGTAAGTCCACCCTTCACCGTTGATGCCTTTCACTGTGGCTTTAATGCTAATTACGGTGTCCTGTCGCGCATATAATGATCTTACCTTGCCAATACCCCCGCGCGTTTCTACCGCTTTGGCCAATCCACCGCCTTCTAGCACGAGGTCTCGCAAAAAGCGCAATGAATCCAGAAAATTCGATTTACCCGTAGCATTCGGTCCAACCAGGAAAACCCTGTTGGCAAGTTTTACGTCCGCAATGACGAAGTTCTTCCAGTTTTTTAATTCCACATTTTCAAAACGCATTGTGCTCATTTTACCTCCTTCAATCACACCAACAAATCATTCCTCTATCATCAATTATTTTCATCGACGATTCGTCCCTGTCAGAGTGAGTTTTAGAGTTTCTCAAAGAAAAGTCGATAGGCATGTCTGCGCCGTTCTTCAACGGGGTGTGATTAGAAGTGGGTGAGATTTCGTTTAAATATTCGCGAGTTCAATCCGAAGCAGGGGATTTGGGACAACCGCAGAGGACGTGGAGGTTTTCGCAAAGGACGCCAACGTTTATCTTCTCCGCGCTCCTCTGCGAAA
>JBBQAX010000411.1:0-3414 GCA_038316905.1 Verrucomicrobiota bacterium
AGATTCAAACTGACCAGAAAATCAATACTGCGAACTTCGGCGCGGCTGATGGTTTTGAGATAATCAGTGATCAGCGGAGTCGCGGGCGCGGTTTCGAGAAAGGGCGCGAGTTCCTTCAGCAAGGTTGGTTCGTATTTGAACGGAAACTTTTCCGCATACGGCTCGAGAAAAAAGTCGAATGGATTGAACACCGACATTTCCGCAATCAAATTTACCTCGACGACCAACTCCGTGGTTTTCTCCGGGAAGGCGAGACGCGCGACGTAATTACTGAAAGGATCTTGCTGCCAATTGATGAAATGGTTCTTCGGCGAAACGTTCAGCGCGTAGCTGAGAATCGGCGTGCGACAATGCGGCGCGGGGCGAAGTCGAACCAGATGCGGCGCGTGCGTCACAGCGCGGTCGTAAGTGTAGCGCGACCGGTGCAGCAGTGAAATGTGAATGGCCATGAAAAATTATGCGGAAGATACAGGAAGGATTTTCAATAAAATGCGTTATTGCGTTTTTTCAGTCGGGGTTAATTTGCTCGTCTCACGAACGCGCCTGGCAAAAAACGTTTCAAAGATTCCTGTGCCCACAAGATTCAGTTGGTCCTGCAAATTGTCGAGATACTCGTGCAACCCGCTGTTGATAATTTTATCAACATCCGAGGAAGCGAGGTCGGAATGAAGCCCGCACACCAATTTCTCAACTTTGTTTACAGCTTGATCTGGAGGCGTTCCGGAAATCGCGCTTAATGAATCATTCGCCGCGTTCAGACAAAAACGAATCGAGCGGGGAAATTCCGCATCCAAAAGCAAAAACTGCACAATCCCTTTTGGCCAGATGCGTCCATGTTTTTTGCGATACATCTCGAACGCGCTCGCGGAACGAAGCACGGCCGCCCATTGCGTGTCGTCAAGCGGCGTGCCGACTTCTGCGGCGGAAGGCAACAGAATGAAATATTTCACATCGAGAATGCGCGAGGTCTTGTCGGCGCGCTCCAGCTTGCGTCCTAGTCGGCAGAAGTGCCAGGCCTCGCCGTGAGTCATGGTTGCGTCCGTGATGCCGGTGAACAAATGACTGGCGAGTTTGACGTCCGTATAGAAATCGTGCGGCGATCCCATTCCTTTTCCATTCGTCGCAGCGTCGTTCACTTTCAAATAAAACGTGTTCAACTGAAGCCACATTTCCGACGAAATAATTTCGCGCACGGAACGCGCATTCTCCCGAGCAGAGCGCAGGCAGGAGATGATGGAATTAGGATTCTCGCGATCAAACGTCAGAAAACGAAGGACGTTTTCCTCCGTGGCAAATTGATAACGCTTTTTGAAATCTTCATGATCGCCCGTGGTGTTGACGAGCGGCCACCATTGCTGTTCGCGATCACTGGAATCGAGCATCAACGTGAGATTCACGCCGATAAATCGCGCCACGCTTTCCGCGCGTTCCACGTAGCGGCCCATCCAATAAATTGATTCAGCGACGCGACTCAGCATTAAGCGGTTTCTCCTGAACTTTGGGTTTGCGAAGAAATGGCCACTCGCGCCTCGATGTCTTCATCTTTGGTGGTGTCATCGGCCAGCACCCAGGTGTCTTTGCTGCCGCCGCCCTGGGAAGAATTCACGACGAGCGAACCTTTCTTCAATGCAACACGCGTCAATCCGCCGGGCATGACGAAAATCTCTTTTCCATAAAGAATGTAAGGACGGAGATCGACGTGACGGCCTTCGAGATGATCGCCTACGACCGTTGGCACGCGCGATAACGAGAGTGTCGGTTGTGCGATGTAATTGCGCGGATCAGCTTTAATACGTTGCGCGAAGTCCGCACATTGTTCCTTCGTTGAATGCGGGCCAATCAACATTCCGTAACCGCCCGATTCGTTGGCCGCTTTGACGACAAGTTGATTGATATTTTCGAGAACGTAAGCGAGATCTTTTTCCTCATCGCAAATATACGTGGGGACATTGGGGAGAATCGCGTCCTCGCCCAAATAATATTTTATGATGCGCGGCACGTAGGCATAAACCACTTTGTCATCGGCCACGCCTGATCCCGGCGCGTTGGCGAGCGCGACATTGCCCGCTTTGTAAACTTCCATCAATCCCGGCACTCCCAGCATCGAGTCGGGACGAAACGCTTCCGGATCAAGAAAGTCATCGTCAATGCGGCGGTAAATCACATCGACGCGCTCAAATCCTTTGGTGGTGCGCATCCAAACGTAATTATCTGAAACCACGAGATCGGAACCTTCCACCAGTTCAATGCCCATTTGTTGAGCGAGGAAGGAATGTTCGAAGTACGCGGAATTGAAAACACCCGGTGTGAGCAAAACCACGCGCGGCGCAGTCACGCTGGACGGCGCGAGAAATTCCAGAGCATCGCGCAAACGCAAAGGGTAGTTGGAAACAGGACGCACATTCGACGCGGCGAACACTTCAGGAAAAAGGCTCTTCATCAAATGCCGATTCTCGAGGACATACGAGACGCCCGAGGGACAGCGGAGATTATCTTCCAGAACGTAAATTTGCCCGTCGCCATTGCGCACGAGATCGGTTCCGGTGATATGACACCAGATGCCACGCGCCGGTTTCATTCCGATGCATTGTTTCCGAAAACCTTTGGAAGATTCAATAACATGCGCGGAAACGATGCCATCGCGAATCACTTTTTGATCGTGATAAAGGTCATTGATGAAAAGGTTGAGCGCGTGAATCCGCTGCTTCAAACCGAGTTCGATTTGCGTCCATTCCTCTGCCGCAATGATTCGGGGAACGAGATCGAACGGTAGTGTTTTCTCAACACCAGCGCTCTCGCCGTACACGTTGAATGTGATTCCCATTTGAATCAAAGCGCGGTCGGCAGATTTCTGTCGGCGTATCAGTTCGCCGTCGGGAAGCGCCTGGAGAGTATGGGCAAGGTGGCGGACGGAAGGACGGGGGCGGCCCTTTTCATCCAACATTTCGTCGAAGAACCCGCCAAGATTATAATCACGAAATTTCATTTAAAATAAATAAACCCTTTCCGTCGGATCCACTGTGCCTGCCTCTAAGCAACGGCTGTGCCGCGACTGAATTTACCTGCTACGCCCGATGAGTGCGCCACAATTTATGAAAAATCAGATGGCGAAATTTTGCGCGAGTGCAAAAAAATCGCCAGCGTCGCCGCAAACATACGGACAAATCGCCACTCGTATTTTCTCAGCGAAACCATTCCAGCAAACCGTTCGCGACAAGTTCATGTCCTTTTGCATTCGGATGATTTCCCTGCGACATCAGCGTGGAAATATCACCGCCTTCTTTCGCGAAATTTTGAAAAGCGGAAAGGCTATCCACCAAACCTGTTTCGTGTTCGCGTGCCAGTTCGCGAATCTGTTTCGCGTGTTGATGCAACGGATCAGTTTCATCATCGAGCTTTGCGCGGAGATCGGGC
>JBBQAX010000412.1:0-3407 GCA_038316905.1 Verrucomicrobiota bacterium
TTCGACGTGACATGGGATCTTTGCGCGATGTCGCTCAAAGAATTTTGGGCTGTTCTCCCAAAAGAATTTGAGAAGTTTCGGCCAGCGGGATTAGAAGTTTCTTCTTGAGGCTCGCGGTTTTTCCGGCTGGCAAATAGAATCAGTGGCCGATGCCGATTCCGGTTATAGATTTATTTGCCGGCCCAGGTGGTTTGGGCGAAGGTTTTTCCTCGTTGCTTAACGGGGAACGTGAACGCGTTTTCAAAATCAAATTGTCCATCGAAATGGACGAACTGGCGCATCAGACGTTGGAGTTGCGCGCATTCTTCCGTGAATTTCCTGTCCGCGAAGCACCGGGAGATTACTACGATTATCTCGCAAAAAAAATCAGTCGCGAAGAACTTTTTAAACGTCATCCGCAACAAGCTGAAAACGCCAAACGAGAAGCGTGGCACGCCGAGCTTGGCGGAAAAGAAACACCAAACGATGAAGTTGACGACCGTATCAAAGCGGCTTTGGGCAATCGCCGGAACTGGATTTTGATCGGCGGACCTCCGTGTCAGGCATATTCGCTGGTCGGACGTTCGCGTGTCATCGGCGGTGAGGGCGGCTTGGCACAATACGAAGCTGACCCGCGCCACGAACTCTACAAACATTATCTCCGCATTTTAGCCGTTCATCAGCCACCAGTGTTTGTCATGGAAAACGTGAAAGGACTGTTGTCTGCAAAATTGAATAAGGAGCACATATTCGAGCGGATTCTTACCGACTTAAAAAACCCAACGACGGCATTGCCGTGGCTGCGTGATCTTGCGCCAGTTGGCTACACGCTTTATCCGCTTTCAACCGATAGCGGTGATCTGCTGGGCGAATTCAAGCCGACGGATTTTGTTTTGCGTGCGGAGGAACACGGCGTTCCTCAGGCGAGACATCGCATTATTATTCTTGGTGTGCGGAATGACATTCGGAAGCGTCCGGGTGTTCTTGCCAAAGCAGATTCAGTCACAGTTGCCGAGACCATCGGAGATTTGCCACGATTGAGAAGCGGGCTTTCAAAAGAACCAGACTCGGCTGAAGCATGGCGAAAAGCGGTGCGCGAAGTCGGCAAGTCGGCATGGCTTCGAAACAGCCAGCTTAAAAAATTACTCGCAGCGGCTCTCCGCAATGTCGGTGCAAACCTGTCGCGTGGTGCGGAGTTTTTGCCGGGCGCGACAACTCCAGCCAGACATGCCGACTGGTTTTCCGACAATCTGCTTGGCGGTGTTCTCAATCACGAGACACGCGGACACATTCGAAAAGATTTGCACCGCTATTTTTTTGCAGCCGTGTTCACGCGCGAGCACGGACGTTCGTCTTTGCTGGAAGACCTTCCGACTTCGTTATTGCCAAACCACAAAAATGTCGCAGCGGCTTTGAAAGAAACAAAATTCAACGACCGCTTTCGTGTCCAAATCGCCAACAAGCCATCCACAACCGTTGTCTCTCACATCTCGAAAGACGGTCACTATTTCATCCATTACGACCCGTCGCAATGTCGCAGCCTGACGGTGCGCGAAGCGGCACGGCTGCAAACTTTTCCTGACAACTACCGATTTGAAGGGCCACGAACCGAGCAGTATCGGCAAGTTGGAAACGCCGTGCCACCGTTTTTGGCAAGGCAGATCGCCAGAGTCGTCGCGGAGCTTTTGGCTTAATTTTTCTCCTGGCAAACCGAGTTTCTGGGCGTAGCCTGGTTCGCATGAAAACATTCACCTACATTCCGAATTCGTTACGGTCTGCTGGTCGTGAATTACGGCTCGCGTTCATAAATCCCCTAGAACAGTTATCGCATGAGCAATTCGCTCGCGTGTGGTCAGTCGTTGCATATTTATTTCCCGGCTTGCATCCCGACGGCTATGAAGATTCCGAAAGCGGCTGGCCGCACACGTTGAAACGCTTTGCCGCCGAGGCATGGCGTCGCGCCGAAACAGGTGAACTGACGGACGAGGAATTATATCCGAGTGACGCGCAATGGTCGGGACTTTACGACCGGATTTTTCCACACACGGCGGATGAAATGGAACGGCGTCTCGCGCTGGCCGCTGATTATGGTGAGGCGTAAAAATGAATCCGACACCTCACCCCGGCCCTCTCCCCGGTCGAAGCGGAGAGGGAGAAGCTTTCGCGTGGTTGGCGTGTTTCGCGGTTGATGGCTCCGTGTTCATCTGTGGCTAAGAAAAAATGCCTGACGTTTTCACGACAGCAAACCCGTCGAATCAGAAGCCGAAATCTTTTGGGGTCAGACCAGCTTGCCGGATGATGGAACGCGTGGTGCCGATGGGCAGTTCCTTCCTGGGATGCGGAACGATGGCGCTGCGTCCGGTCGCGTGGCGGTATTTGGTGTGGCTGCCTTTTTGTGAAACGAAAACAAAACCATGCTCCTCAAGCACGCGGATGACTTCCCCGGAACCCAGCCGTTTAGGCATTCACCAGCTCCTGACCCACATTGAGGTCGGTGACGAGCGTGTAGGCGGAATCGGGTTCTCCTTCAAAATGAAGTTCGACCGCTTCCTTCAGATTGGCCACCGCTTCTTCGCGGGTGGCGCCGAAACTCGAAACGTCCACGTTGAGACATTGGGCAACCATGAATTCGTCCTCGCGATAAACGACGTAGTCCATTTGTTTCATGGGACGAATCTACCAACAAGGCCACGGGGTTGCAATCATGCCTGACGTTTTCACCAAGGCGAAGCGTTCTGAAGTCATGTCGCGGATTCGCAGTCGCGGGAACAAGGATACCGAGATCGCGCTCATTCTTCTGTTTCGACAAAACAAAATCACCGGCTGGCGGCGGCAAATTCAAATCATCACCTCACCCCGGCCCTCTCCCCAGCGCGGAGAGGGTGTGCGTGTGCGTCCGGATTTTATTTTCCCCAAGCTCAAGCTGGCGGTGTTTGTGGATGGCTGCTTCTGGCATTGCTGTCCCAAACATTCCAACGTGCCAGTCGGTAATCGTGCTTTTTGGGAGCGCAAACTGAGGTCGAATCGAGCGCGGGATTTGTTGGTGACACGAACGTTGCGGGCGCGAGGCTGGCGCGTGATGCGAATTTGGGAACACGAACTGGCGCGGAAAAATCGGGCGCGCCTGTTGCGGCGGATTCAGCGTGCGTTGCGTTGATTTTGACTCCTCACCGTGACGATCCCAATCACGGCGCTTACTGCTGTCGAAGGATGAGCGAAAGAAACGCGCGCGGTGTCACACAGGCGATGCCGTAGGGTTTATTCAAATCAAGCAGGTCTTGATCATTCGTGACAATGTAAGCCGCGCGAACGGTCACTGCTGCCATGACAACCGGATCATTGTTCGGATCGCGCTTTACCGTTTTTCGGACGGGAATATCCTGCGAAACTTTTGAGATCGCTTTCAACCATTCAAGCCAGTTCGCCCA
>JBBQAX010000413.1:0-3401 GCA_038316905.1 Verrucomicrobiota bacterium
ACGTCGAAAAATATTACAACCGGGTGCGCCGCCACAGCGCCCTCGGCTTTCAAAGACCAGTGGACTTCGAGAACCAACTCAACTAAACATGAACCCCGCGCCCCATCCCCAAAGGTGTCCACCAAACCGGGTCAAGCCCAATTCACCTTTGCGAATCGAGTATTGCGATTCTTAAAAACTGCTTTGGCGCGGAGCATTTGGTTTTAGCGCATGTGAAAGATTCTTTGGCCAACAATCACCAACATGCGGGAAGATATGAGAAAGCTTTACCGATCCTTCAAGACAACCTTCGGACGCTGGAGAAAACTCTAGGCGTCGAGAGTGCGGTGGGGGCGATCACTCTTAATTCTTTAGGGCTGCTTCAATATCGCCTCGGCAATTATTTCGAAGCTGAAAAGTATTTTAGGCGATGTCTTTCAATTCGCGAAAAAAGTATCGGCGGCGAGAGTCCATCCTACGCAGCAACAGTTAATAACCTCGCGCTAGTTTTTGATGCATTCGGCAGAGACGATGAGGTTTGGTTTTGTTCCGGAACGCTTCATTGGCCCTCGACAAATCCCTCGGGAAAAACAGTCCTGCGTTGGCGACTGTTTTATTGAATTGGGGAATGTATTCCAGGCGCAGCGCGATGCACGTCGGCGGGAGTTGCAGAATGCGAAAACGCAAATCGAAGAAGCGTTGGCGGAGTGGAACGGTTTAGTAGCCCAAAAAATTCGTGAGCGAGACATGACCTTGACCGACGTCGCTCGAAGCCTTTCTCCGCAATCGGCATTATTGGATTTCATTCAGTATCAACGTTACGATTTTGCTGCCAAAACAAATCAATGGAAAGAAACCCGCTACGCTGCCTATCTGACTTTTCCGGTGGCAAACGATTCCACCAACATCGTCGTCGAGCGCGTGGATTTGGGCGAAGCTGCACCGATCAACGAGGCTGTGGAGTTGATCTGCAAACGGATGTCCGCCGGACAATTTGCGGCGCGCGATTTGTCACCCGCTTTGCAACGCTTGAGCGAATTGGTTTATGCGCCGCTCGCCAAATATCTGACGAACGTTTCGCATCTGATTATTTGTCCGGATGGCCAGTTGAGCCGTCTGCCGTTCGAGGCACTGGCGTGCGGCCACGATTCAAACGGCCCAAAATTTCTGATCGAGGAAAAAACCATCAGCTACGTCACGAGCGGACGGGAAATCGTGCGGCTGATGAATCCCCTCACCCGGCGAGACGCCACCCTCTCCCCGTCCGACGGGGAGAGGGCAGGGAGAGGGGACGTTGGAAATTCGCTCGTGATGGGCAACCCGGATTTCGATTTGGATTTAATGAGTAGGAGACGACGTGAGGAGACGCTGACTAATAAAAACGAAATTGAAATGAGCCTCCTCACGTCGGCTGCTACGAAATTTTTGAGCCGGTCGTTTCGCGGCTTCAAATTCACGCCGTTGCCGAGCGCGGCGGACGAAGCGCGTTCGGTGGCGAAGTTGCTGGGCGGCGACGCGGTTTTGAAACTCGGCGCCGAAGCGCGTGAGGCGGAATTGAAAGCGGTGGTTTCACCGCGCGTTTTGCATTTGGCCACGCACGGATTTTTTCTGAGCGATCAGGAATTTAAACATACGAATTCGATGGGCAGGGTTGGGAGTTCCGCGTTGACGCGGCCCGGACCGCCTGAAGACGGAACTCAGAACGATTGGGAAAATCCACTGGTGCGTTGTGGCATCGCGCTAGCCGGAGCGAATCACGCGCGGCAAATCACGAATGCCATCGCCGAGGATGGCGTTCTCACCGGATTGGAGGCGTCGCTGCTCAATTTGCAGGGAACGGAATTGGTGATCCTCAGTGCGTGCGACTCCGGTTCGGGTGATGTGAAGATCGGCGAAGGCGTGATGTCGTTGCGCCGCGCTTTCCGTATCGCTGGAGCGGAAACGGTGCTGGCGAGTCATTGGAGCGTGAGCGACAAGGCCACGAGCCAGTTGATGACGGAATTCATGCGTCGCTGGCGTGCGGGAGAATCGCGCGCAAATGCATGGCGCGAGGCGCAGTTGTCGTTGTTGCGCTCGAAGGATTTTTCTAATCCCTACTTTTGGGCGGCGTTCACATTGACGGGGCAGTGGAGGAATTAATTTTTCACCCGCGCTCTACCGAGACGCGGCTACGATGGTTACGCCAAAATTCCTTTCACAACTTTTCCATGCACATCGGTCAGCCGGAAATAGCGTCCCTGGAATTTGTAGGTGAGCCGTTCGTGATCGATGCCGAGCAAGTGAAGCATCGTCGCGTGAAAATCGTGAACGTGGACGCCGTCTTGCGCGATGTTGTAGCCGAATTCATCCGTCGCGCCGAAAACGGTTCCCGCTTTCACGCCACCGCCCGCCATCCAGATTGAAAAGCAACGCGGATGATGGTCGCGTCCGTAATCGGTCGCGGTGAGTTTGCCTTGCGAATAATTGGTGCGACCGAATTCGCCGCCCCAAACGACGAGCGTGTCTTCCAACATCCCGCGTTGTTTTAAATCCTGAATCAGCGCGGCAGACGCTTGATCCGTTTCGCCGCATTGTTTGCGCATGCCGCCAGGAACATTGCCGTGATGATCCCAGCCCTGATGATAAAGCTGGATAAATTTCACGCCACGCTCGGCGAGTCGGCGCGCCTGCAAACAATTTGCGGCGAATGTTCCGGGTTTGCGCGAGTCGGCGCCGTAGAGATCAAAAATGTGTTCTGGTTCGCCGGAAACATCGACGACATCGGGAACGGAAGTTTGCATCCGAAACGCCATTTCATATTGGCTGATGCGTGTGTTGATTTCGGCGTCGCCTGAAGTTTGTTGCGCTGTTTCGTGAAGGTCGGCGAGCCGCGCGAGTTGCAGCCGCCGACTTTCGCTCGTGATTCCGTCAGGATTGCTCAAATACAAAACGGGATCTTTTCCGGAACGAAATTGCACGCCTTGAAATTTTGATGAAAGAAAACCGCTGCCCCAAAGTCGCGCGGAAAGCGGTTGATCCACTTTCCCCGGCGTGATGAGCACAACAAACGACGGCAAATTTTGATTGTCGCTTCCGAGACCGTAACTCAACCACGAACCGATGCTGGGACGACCGGAAAGTTGCGAGCCGGTTTGCATGAAGGTGAACGCCGGATCGTGATTGATGGCTTCGGTGAACATCGAACGCACAATGCAAATGTCATCCGCAACTTTCGCGGTGTGCGGAAAAAGTTCGCTCATCCACGCACCCGATTTTCCGTGCTGTTGAAATTTGAAAATCGAACCGGCCATCGGAAGCGACGCCTGATTGCCGCTCATGCCTGTGAGTCGTTGACCGTTGCGAACGGAGTCGGGAAGTTGCTCGCCGTTGCGTTCGTTCAGAAGCGGTTTGTAATCGAAACTTTCCAACTGCGACGGCCCGCC
>JBBQAX010000414.1:0-3379 GCA_038316905.1 Verrucomicrobiota bacterium
TTGAAAACCGTTTGCGATTATGTGCATCTCAATCCCGTGCGCGCGAAATTGCTCAAGCCGGAAGAACCGCTGCACACCTTTGCCTGGAGTAGTTACCCGGAATATCGCAAAACTCCGGCTCGTCGATGGGACTGGTTGCGCACCGACCGTTTGCTGGGTGAAATGGGCATTGCGCAGGATTCACCGGCGGGACGGCGGCAGTTTGAATTGCGGACGGAGGAACGCCGCGCGCAGGAAACTGGCGGAGACTGGAAAGCCATTCGGCGCGGCTGGTGTTTTGGCGACGAAACATTCCGCAAGGAACTGCTGGCGCAAATGACCGAAAAGATGGGGGAACATCATTACGGCGAAGAACGGCTGGAGAGCGCGACGGAAAAAGCGGAACAAATCATCGTCAGTGAAATGGTCAAAGCGAAATTAACCGAGAAAGATTTGGAGCGTCGGCGCAAAGGCGATGAGTGGAAAGTGGGCTTGGCGGCGCGCTTGCGTAAAGAAACGACGATGCCATTGAAATGGATCGCCCAACGGCTTGGGATGGGCAGTTGGAAACATTTGAACGGACGCCTCTATCAACAGCGCGCCAAATCAAAAACCAAACACTAATGTGCCAATAGTAGTTTTAATAGGCTGCAAACTACCGTTTCCTTTTCGTGAACCCACTCACCGTTTAGTCCGGTTTTTCGGCGCCCGTTCCGCCGCAGCCACGCAAGCGTTGCCCACGGAAACGAGTTCTTCCAAAAAAATTTCGCGGCGTTCCGGGGTCAGGCCGGATAAGATTTCCATCTGCAAATCAATCGCGAGGTCGCGCACTTCCTCGTATTTCCCTTTGCCCGCCGGTTTCAATCGCAACCGATAAGCGCGCCGGTCTTTTTCGTGTTCCTCGCGGCGAATCCAGCCGCTTTTTTCCATGCGATTGACGAGCGACGCAATGGTGTTGGGATCGCTCGCCATTTGTTTGGTCAATTCACTTTGCGTCAATCCCGTCGATTCGTTTTCCAACAGCGTCCGCATGGCGGTGAATTGATCCGGCGTCACGCCCGTGTGCGCGATGCGGCGGCGAAACGTCTGGTTTAATCCATACCAGGCGCGGCGCAATAAAATCGGCAAACGCCGACGCTCCGGCGCATCGATGGGCAACGGCTTAGGTTGGGAATTTATTTTCGGCATTTCATGTAGCGGCGCGTCTGTGACCGCCGCAGATTCTTCTTCTCAGATTTATTCAGTCAACGGCGGTCACAGACCCGCCGCTACATTTTTTTCGCGTTCCACATTCCACCGTTCCGCGTCGCGATGATACGTGTAAGTAGCTTTTGGTTGCGTCGCGTTCGGAGTTGTAGAATAGTGCCGCGGCGATTGGAAGGTTAACTTCATTATCCGACTGTTCGCCAACGGAAGGACCAAATGAAACTTAAGCTGCCGATTTTTCTCTGCGGATTTTCTCTCCTGATTTCCATTTCGCTCAATGCCGCCCCCGTTCGCGGCTGGCTCAGTTGGCGCGGCCCGAATCAAAATGGGATGTCGCTGGAAAAAAATCTCCCTGACAAAATTGATCCAAAAAACCCGCTCTGGGTCGTTGATTTCCCCGGCCAATCCTCGCCCGTTGTTGCCAATGGAAAGGTTTATATCATGGGTTATCTCGGCAACGGCCCGGATCTGCAGGAAGGCGTCGCCTGTTTTGATGCGGAAACCGGGAAAAAACTTTGGCAATATCTGATCAATGACTTTCTAAGTGACGTGATTTATCTGCGCTACGCCACGTCCAGTCCGGCGATTGATCCTGAAACCGGCAATGTTTACATCCAAGGCACGCAGGGAATTTTGGCCGCGCTCACCGCCGATGGAAAATTGCTCTGGGAACATTCGTTGATGGAAAAATTGGGCCGCCTCACGTTTCCCAACAGCCGCACCGCGTCGCCGGTCATTGATGGCGATCTCGTCATCGTTCACGGCATCACCGCCAACTGGGGCGCGCACGGCCCGGGTGGCGACCGTTTTTATGCGTTCGATAAAAAAACCGGCCAACTCGTCTGGTCGTCGTGGCCGGGCGAACGTCCGCGCGACAATTCGTTTTCGCATCCAGTCATTAAAATGCAAAACGACAAACGCGTTTTGTATTGCGCGACGGGTGATGGAAACGTCATCGGCCTCAACGCGCGCACGGGCGAACCGCTCTGGCGCATCCCGATTTTCAAGGCGGGAATTAACGCGACCTTGCTCGTTCATAACGAAGATAAAATCATCGCGATTTACGGAACGCCGTACGAGCCGGGGCAAATGATTGCGCTGAAAACTCCCACCGTCACACCGACGAATGCGGCGGCTGGGCCAGTTGTGATCGAACGTTCGCAAGCGCAACTTTGGGCCAATGAACTTTCCACTTCCACCAGTTCGCCCATTCTCGTGGGCGACCGGATTTATGTGGTCAGCGAAAAAGGCGAACTCTGTTCTGTGGATGTGAACACCGGGAAAATTCTGTGGCGTTTAAAAATTGGAATCGAACAACGCAACGCATCTTTGATTTATGCGGATGGAAAACTTTATGTGCCGATGCTGGATGATCCGGCGAATAAAACCGAAGGCGGCGAAGCGGGTTCGGTGGGCGCGTTTTACATTGTTCAACCGAGCGACACCGAAGGAAAAATTCTCGCACACGTCGCCCTCGATGGACGCTGTTTCGGAACTCCGATGGCTTACAACGGAAAAGTTTACGTGCAGACGACGAAGAAACTTTATGCGTTCGGCAAAAAAGGAAACAACGAAGGGTTGCCGCCCGAACCCGCGCCGGAAAAATGGCCAACGCCCGGAGCCGCAGCCCAATTACAAATTATCCCATCCGAAGTTTTGATGCGTCCCGCGCAAACCGAAACATTCCGCGTCCGTTCTCTTGATGCGAATGGATTTACCGTCGAGGAAATCAACGATGTAAAAAAGGTGAAATGGGCTTCGTTTATTCCGCCGACGGCAAAAGTGAAATCGACGATGAACGCGACTTTCAACAGCGAAGGCGAACTCGAAGCCGCGACGAATTCCACTCCATCCGCAGGCGCGTTTCAGGCGACGGTCGGCGAATTGAAAGGCACCATTCGCGGACGCATTCTCCCTTATCTCCCGATCAAACAAGACTTCGAATGGGCGCAACTCACGGAAATCACCACCAACACGGTTGAAGAACCGACGAAGTTTGCGTATCCGCCGCTCCCGTGGATTGGTGCGCGATTCAAGTTTGAAATCCGCGACAAAGACGGCACCAAAGCCCTGACCAAAACCATCGACAACACTTTTTTCCAACGCGCTACCGTTTTCATCGGCGATGCGAACACGAAGAATTACACCATTGAAGCCGACGTGATGAGCGAAGGAAATCGCCGCAAAATGTCGG
>JBBQAX010000415.1:0-3368 GCA_038316905.1 Verrucomicrobiota bacterium
GGGAAGTGCTTGGTGTACAGATAGTTTTGTAAAACATGAAAAATTGCTGAAAAGCGAATTACTGAACTGGTTCCTTGGCAACAAAAACGAAAATCTTCGTTTCGTTGGAGTCTGCGGCTGGTCGCGGACGACACAGCCGCGGTCCTCACCCACTTTTAATCACACCCGGAAGAGAAAACGTTTACCGGCTGTCTGGCAGTTCGCTGAAAACGTACCATCAAAGTTGGCTGCGAAACAATTCAGCTAAATGTTCGATGATCTTTTCGCGCAGTGGACGGTGATCATACTCCTCGCGTGTCATCCGATGAGAACGGGCTTTGTCTTGTTCGAAAGTGCGCGCCTGCTCGAGGGCGAAGTCTCGATCCAGAATGTTGAGATTCGCCTCCGCGTTGAGTCGGAAAGAGCGATTATCAAAATTCGTTGAGCCGACGGAAACCCAGACGTCATCAACGATCAGGATTTTGCAGTGATACATCGTCGGTTGGAACTCGTAGATAGCGACTCCCGCATCCAGCAATTTCCCCCAACGCGCACGCGACGCCCGGCGGACGATGGAAGAATCGATTTTCGGGCCGGGCGCGATGATCTCGATGTTCACGCCGCGTTCTCTCGCTTGAACCAATGTTTCGACCGCAAGCGTGTCTGGGACAAAATACGATGCGGAGAGACGAATCGTTTTACGCGCCGCAGCGATGCTGAGCAGATACATCAGGCGCACACTTTCGCTGCCTCCGTCGCGTGAGCTTTTGAAAACTTGTGCCGATACTGAGCCAGCAGTTTTGAGCTTGGGAAAATAATTTTCGTTATGAAGGACGCAGCCGCGCACTTTGATCCAATTATCGATGAAGGCCGCCTGCATTTGCGTGACGGCTGGGCCTTCGATCTGGAAATGGGAATCGCGCCAATGATCCTGGTCTTGCGCGTGGCCGGTCCATCTATCCGAAATTCCGACGCCGCCGGTAAAGCCGATTTTTCCATCGACGATGAGGAGTTTGCGATGCGTGCGATTGTTCAAACGCGAGAGCGCGTACCAGCGCAATGGATGAAAACGTTCCACCTCAACGCCCGCCTTCCGCATTTCATCGAGATAATGTTCGTCGATTTTGGCAGAACCCGCCCAGTCGAGCAGCACGTGAACTTTCACTCCAGCCATGGCACGTTCTGAAAGGAGATGAGAAAAGCGTTCGCCAATTTTTCCTGACCAATAAATGTAAGTTTCGAAGCAAATGGTTTGTTTGGCGTTGGCAATGGCATCGAGCATCGCGGGGAAAATCTCGTCGCCGTTGAACAGTGCTTTGACCTTGTTTCCCTGAATGATTCCCGGACCAAGCAAACCGCCCATCACCCGCACGAACTGGTCATCGCCAACTGAGAAATCCGGTCGCAACGGTTCAGTAATCTTCTTCTCACCGACCGACACGTTGACCAAAAAAAGCCAAAGCAAACCGGTGGCGACAAATGTGGTGACAACTGCAATGACAATTTCCAAGTGCATGACCTTTCGCCAACCAGTGAATTTTTAGCCAACGACTTCTCAACCTCTAACGGGTGGCACCAACAGGATGGGCGTCCCTCAGCGAACGTCAAACAGGGTTTCGGCGCATTGAAATCAGGGTTAACACCTGACGTGGCAGACGAATGGACAAGGTTTCTCTCATGCGGAAATCGGGAGGTTAAAAAGTGGATCAGGGCTACGTTGCTCGAAACAGAAACCTTTAACGAAATTATTTTATGAATTCTACTGAACCCGAAGTCTCGACATCCATTCATCGTTTTCCTGAAGGCAAAACCACAACGGCCATTGAACGCCAAACTGCTAAGGTCCCCTCCGACTTGTTTTTGCTGGCAGCGGGAGGCTCGATTGCAGCTTCGCTCACCTTGAAAATGATGGGGCGAGACAAGGACGCGCTGTTCGTCGGCCAGTGGGCACCCGCGTTTCTGTTGTTGGGCATTTATAATAAGATCGTCAAAATCTTTGGCACTGATCCGCGCCAACATTGATTAACTGGTTTCCTAAGGTGGGGGCGGCGTTGCTGCGCCGCCTATAATTTCGCGGCGAAGCGGCAGCTTCGCCCTACCAAAAGAACGGAACTTTCTCGCGGATGCGCGGCGGTTGTGCAATTTATTCCCGCATGTCCGAAGATTCCGCGCCTGTTCCATCGCCCACGCCGCACAAACGCCGACCGCGTTACAGCGGAAGAAATCCACGTCGCTTCGAGGAGAAATACAAGGAACTCGATCCACAACGTTACGGCGAAACCGTCGCCAAAGTCTTGGCATCAGGCAAAACGCCAGCAGGGACACATCGCCCCATCATGGTGTCGGAAATTCTGGAAGTTCTCGCGCCGCAACCGGGAGACATCGCGGTCGATTGCACGCTTGGATACGGAGGTCATGCGAAAGAAATTCTGGCGCGCGTCCAACCCGGCGGAAAATTGCTCGGCCTGGACGCTGATCCGATTGAATTGCCGAGAACGGAAATCCGCCTTCGCAATCTTGGATTCGGTCCTGAAACATTCAGCGCGCACCGGAGCAACTTCGCAGGCCTGGCGAACGTTCTGGCACAAAATGGATTGAGCGGAGCGGACATCGTTCTGGTTGATCTCGGTGTTTCCTCAATGCAAATTGACGATCCGTCGCGTGGTTTTTCCGTAAAGCTCGAAGGCCCGCTCGACATGCGCATGAATCCTCAGCGCGGCCAGCCCGCTTCCGTTTTTCTCGAAAAGATCACCGCTGAAAAGCTCGCGACGTTGCTGGCAGAAAATGCGGACGAGCCTCGCGCCGCCCTGCTCGCCCCTGCCCTTGCCGGAAAAGCTTTCGTCACCACCAAGGCGCTTGCCTCAGCGATTCGTGTCGCGTTGCCTCGCGTGAACAAGGATGAAGTGGACCTCTCAGTGCGACGTGTATTCCAGGCGTTGCGCATCGCGGTGAACGAAGAGTTTTCGGCGCTCGACACTTTTTTACGCAACCTGCCGCTCTGCCTGAATCCCGGCGGGCGCGTCGCGATTTTAACATTTCATTCGGGCGAAGATCGTCGCGTGAAAAAAGCTTTTGCCGACGCTTTTCGGGCAGGGATTTACTCCGAAGTTGCGCGCGAAGTCATTCGTCCCAGCTCTGAGGAACGCAATTCCAATCCACGCTCCGCGCCCGCAAAACTTCGTTGGGCGCGACGGGCCGAGTGAAATATTTCAGACAGAAAGTTGCTCACCCTCTCCACGAGGAGATGGAAAGTAATGGTGTGGGATTGCGTAGCCGCGCGCGCCAGAGCCGGGGGCTCTGAAAATTTACAAAGCCACGCTCAGGCGAGCGCGGCGACGTTTCATTCACCCACCGCTTATAACAACAGCCCCATCAATTCTTCGGCCGCC
>JBBQAX010000416.1:0-3351 GCA_038316905.1 Verrucomicrobiota bacterium
TTCCCGATTTGATCCTGCTCGATTTGAACATGCCGCGCCTGAATGGGTTGGAATTGCTGGAATGGATTCGACAGGACTCGGGATGCCGCCATCTGCTTGTCCATGTCCTCACCGCTTCCTTCCGTGACGTGGATATTTGCAGTGCCTATGAGTTGGGCGCGAACAGTTACGTGGTAAAACCGAGTCGCTCCGATGAGTTGGCCGCGATGATTCAAGGCCTGATTGCCTTTCATAGGTATGTTTGTTTGCCGCAGCGAAAAACTGGTTCCGTGAAGGTTTGAGGCCAGGGCGCATCATTCGCAAAGGAACGGTTCTCTTTTCCTCTTCCCAAGGAAACTCGCAGTCCCCAAATAGGGTTTTTGCCGGTTTATTCACCTAGGTGATTTGTGTGAGCATTGTTCAGTAAAGGCGAAAGCCAATCACATCACTGCTCATGTCAAAAAAGCGCCCAACAAAAGCTGGTTCTAAAGAGAAAAGTCTGAGGCCAGCTCAATTGTTGAAGGCGGCGAATGAGAAGTTGCTCCTCTCCGCCCTGGAACAAGACACGCTCGCAGAAACCGAACGCCGCCATGCCGACGAGGCTCGATCTCTTTTGGTGTCCATCGTCGAATCCAGCGCCGACTCGATTATCAGCATTAACTTCGATGCCATCGTCACCAGTTGGAACCAAGCCGCTGAATTACTTTACGGCTATCGGGCAGAAGAAGTGTTGGGCAAATCACTCACCCTGCTCACCCTGCCCGAAGATTTGAAGGAAATCCTCGCCCGCATCGATAAGGTCAAACAGAGCAAGAGCGTGGAACTTTTCGAGACGGAACGAATCGGGGCCAACGGTGTTCCGCTATGGCTTTCCGTGCAATTATCGCCGATCAAAAATGCGCAGGGAAAAGTCATGGGCGTCTCGACCATCGCGCGCGACATCACGGGAAGGAAAAAAGTGGAAGATGCCTTGGCACTGTCCCGTGACAAACTCAGCAAGCACACCGAAAAGTTGGAACAGCAGATCGCCGAACGCATCGCGGATTTAAAAACCACCAACGAACAACTCGAATCTTTTGTGTATTCCATCGCGCACGATTTGCGTGCCCCACTCCGCGCCATGCAAGGGTTTTCCCAGGCATTGCTCGAGGAATACGCTCCGCACCTCGACGAGATGGGGCGCAATTACCTTAGCCGCATCAATGTTTCCTCAGAATTCATGGATAAAATGATCATCGACCTGCTGGCGTTTGGTCGCGCTGGCCGTTTGGAAGTTGCATTGCAAGAGGTGTCCGTGACCTCCGCCTGGAACGCTGCGCTTTTTCAATGTGACCGGCAAATTCAGCAAAGCGGGGCGCAAATCGAAACCGTACCTACGCTGCCATCCGTGTGCGCTCACGAAGCCACTCTCACGCAAGTCCTCGCCAATCTATTGAGTAATGGCCTTAAATTTATGTCCCCGGATACGCAACCGAAGATTCGTTTCTGGGCTGAAGACCACGGACCCTCCATGCGGCTTTGGCTGGAAGACAATGGCGTGGGCATCGCGCCGGAACTTCACGAGCGCGTCTTCCGCGTCTTCGAGCGATTGCACGGCGCACGTTTTTCCGGAACCGGTATCGGCCTTTCCATCGTGCGCAAAGGCATTGAACGCATGGATGGAAAAGTCGGCCTCGAGTCTGAACCGGGTAAGGGCACCAAATTTTGGATTGAATTGCAGAAGGCGTGATTAAAAACGACGCTCGCCTGCATTTATCTAGCGGAGCTATTACCTCAGCTCTTTGGATCCACTTCGTTATCGTTCTGGTTGAGAAATCTCTCGCCGAGCTTGCCGGTGCTGCTGGTGGGCAATCTCCTGCCAGTAACATCCGTGGCGGGTGTCTCACACATCATCCAGTAAGCATAGAACGTCTGGAGGCACTGGCGCATCTCGGTAAAATCGCCCGGCTTGACGATATAAGAACCGGCTCCGAGCATGTAGGATCGCTTGATGTCGTCCAGGTCTTTCGATGTCGAGAAAACCACCGTGGGAATAATGGCCAAGTCCGGCGTGCTCTTCAAATGCTGCAAGACCGAGTACCCGTCCCCATTCGACATCTTTAAATCGGTCATGATAAACAGTGGATACGGAAACCGTGCCCGGTCAGAAAACTCTCCCTCGCCCTTGAGGTAGGCAATCGCTTCGTCTCCGCCGCTGACCCACTCGATGGGGCAAGTCACTCCGTTCAGACGAAAAGCGCGTGTCATCAGCTCCTGGTCGTCCGGGGAATCGTCAATGGCTAAAATGGTAAAGTTTTTGTTTTTCATGATTGTTCAAAATTTGCGGCTGGGGACAACTTCTTCACCGCTCGATTAAAAAAAATCTGTTCATCTTCATTGTCCTCCACCAGCAAAACGACGTCGGTAGTATCCATAACCGGAATTTAGACGCAGCCGGGAGATAAACAAGAGGGGGGAAGCCTGAAAAAATTAGGAATACCTTGCAGCGTGCCACTGCTGACGATGGATGGGTTGCCGGATGAGGCCAAAACATGGTTTGGAACACGCCCGAGGTGGTGGCGGAATTTAAAGCAAAGTGTGCGGCAGAACTGACGAAAAAGGTGATGAAGATGCCACTGAAAGATGCGGCGTAAATATCAATAAGGAAAACGTGGGAACTAAGGAGATTCCCGCGAGACGCGTGAATCGACAGGCGGGACGCCTGTGCTACCCCACAGCGCGGCGTCTGTTCGGCACGTAAACAACCAAGCTGAGGTTTGACCTCTTCCTTTCTCGCAACTCCGGTGCATGCAATATGCATGGTCGGAAACGGGAAAACCCCGAATGGCGGAGGACCGGAATCTGGGGGATTTTCAAGCATGTCACGAACGGGCGCTCGCCGTGGGCGGGAGTTGAATTTTCAAAGTTTGTTTGAGGCGCTCCCGGGCAAATATCTTGTACTGGATCGCGGGTTCGAGATTGTCGCGGTCAGCCATCAATATCTTATTGCGACGAATCGCACGCGTGACGAATTGATCAGTCAAAACATGTTTGACGCCTTTCCTGATAATCCCGATGACCCGGCGGCTACAGGGGTGCGGAATCTGCGCTCTTCACTGGAGCGGGTATTAAAAACCAAAGGGGTGGATACGATGCCCCTGCAAAAGTACGACATCGCTCGGCCCCAAGAAAAGGGAGGTGGTTTTGAAGTAAGGTATTGGAGCCCCACCAGTTCGCCGGTGCTGGAAAATGGCGAGGTGGTTTACATCATTCACCGGGTTGAAGACGTCACCGCATTCGCAAAGCTGAAGCAAGAACACGCCGGGGTGCAGGGGCAAAGCGCTGAGTGGCATCAACGGGTGCAGGGGTTGGAAGCTGAAGTTTTCGCCCACG
>JBBQAX010000417.1:0-3347 GCA_038316905.1 Verrucomicrobiota bacterium
AGGGGAAAGTCTCATTTCTAAATCCGATCGCAGAACGGATGACGGGTTGGAAATCTTCCGATGCGTTGGGCAAACCGTTGGACCTTGTTTTTCAAATCATCAACGAAGACACACGGAAGGTGGTTCATAATCCTATCGCGAAAGTATTGCGCGACGGCGTCATTGTTGGACTTACGAACCACACGGCTTTGATTGCAAAGGATGGCCGGGAAACCGCCATCGAAGACAGCGCCGCGCCTATCCGGAATGCTGCGGGCAAAATATCTGGCGCAGTCATGGTCTTTCATGACGTGACCGAAAAACGGAAGGCGCAGGAAGCATTGCGGGCCAGCGAAGAGCACCTGCGCGCCACGTTTAACCAGGCGGCCATCGGAATGGCCACGGCACATCTCAATGGCAGGTTTGAAGAGGTTAATCAGAAGTTTTCGGACATTCTTGGTTACTCTCCTGAAGAACTTCGGAATCTGACGTTTCTTGATCTCACTTACCCTGAGGATGTGACGGTCACAAAAAAAGTGGTTGCACAGCTTCAGGCCGGGGAAATTCCTCATTACTCCGTCGAAAAACGTTTTGTTCGTAAAGACGGTACGATCGTGTGGGGGTTGACGACGGTGACGTTGTTGAAAGATGCCGCCGGAACCGCCCGCCGATTTGTGGGAGTTATTGAAGATATTTCGCAGCGCAAAAAAGCAGAGGAGGCATTGCGGGATGAATCACGCGTTCTGGAACTGCTCAACAAAACGGGCAAAGCCATTGCAGGACAACTGGACCTCCAGAAAATCGTGCAAATGGTCACGGACGCCGGGCGTGAAATGAGCGGCGCGCAGTTTGGCGCGTTTTTCTACAACGTCACCAATCAGCAAGGGGAATCCTTTCTTCTCTACACTCTTTCGGGCGCTCCCCGCGAAGCGTTTGAAAAATTTGGAATGCCGCGAAACACGCCAATCTTCCATGCCACTTTTTCCGGAAGCGGTGTGGTTCGCTCCGACGACATTACCAAAGATCCGCGCTATGGAAAAATGGGGCCGCATCACGGGATGCCCAAGGGTCATTTGCCGGTTCGTAGTTATCTCGCAGTTCCAGTCATCTCGCGTTCTGGCGAAGTGATCGGCGGATTATTTTTCGGCCATGCGGAGCCGGGGATTTTTACCGAACGCGCTGAACGACTCATTGTGGGGATCGCCGCCCAATCCGCCGTTGCGATTGACAATGCCCGGCTTTATGAAACCGCGTGGAAAGAGATCGCCGAACGCAAACGCGTGGAAGAGGCGTTGCGTAAAGAATCCGAGCGATTGCAACTGGCGATGTCCGCAGGCGGCTTGGGCGATTGGAGTTGGGACGCCAGCACGAACCTGGTGACCTTGGCTGACCGTGCTGCGGATATTTTCGGGGTTCCGCACCAAACTCCGATCTTACGCAGCAAACTTCGGGAGTTGGTGCATGAAGAAGACCGTGAACACATGACGCGAGTCATTGATCATGCGGTCGCGAATCACACTCATTACAATGTCGAATACCGCATCGTGCGCCCTTCCGGCGAGCAGCGTTGGATGATCGCCCACGGCAGTGGAACCTATGCGCCGGGTGGAACGTTGAATGGGCTGATTGGCGTTCTTCAGGATATTACCGTTCAAAAAGAGGCGGAACTCGAACGAGAACAACTCACCGGCGTGCTTGAGCGCAGCCTTAACGAAATTTATATTTTTGACGCGGAACAGTTCCATTTCCATTACGTAAACGAGGGCGCGTTGAGGAACCTTGGCTATACCATGGAAGAAATGCGGCAATTGACGCCGCTGGACCTCAAACCCGAATTCACAGAGGCCAGTTTCCGGGAAATGGTTAAGTCGCTGGTTTCTGGCGTAAAAGCAAAACACCTTTTTTATACCGTTCATCAACGCCGCAGCGGAAGCCTCTACCCCGTTGAAATTCATCTTCAAATCGTGACCTACCAACAGAAGCGAGTCTTCCTGGCGGTCATTCTCGACATCACTGATCGCAAGAAAATGGAAGAAGCCACCCTCCGCCTCGCGGCCGTGGTTGAGTCGTCGGATGATGCCATCATCAGCAAAACACTTGATGGGATTATAACCACATGGAACGAAGGAGCCGAACGGATGTACGGTTACACGGCAGGGGAAGTCATCGGAAAATCAGTGACCATTCTCATCCCTCCAAATCTGCTGAACGAAGAACCCGGGATTATAGACAAGCTCAAACGCGGGAAAAAAATTGCGCACTACGAAACGGTGCGGAGGCGCAAGGATGGAACGCTCTTGAACATTGCCCTGACGGTCTCACCCATCAAAGATTCCAGCGGCACGATCGTAGGCGCTTCGAAAATCGCCCGGGACATCACCGAACGCAAAAAGGCGGAAAAGGAGTTGCAACGAACCAAAAATGAGCTGGAGCAAAAAGTTTTGGAACGCACCGCTTCGCTCCAGGAAACCACCGCGCAATTGGAAGCCTTTTGTTACACCATTGCCCACGATCTTCGATCACCACTCCGTGCGCAGCAGAGTTTTGCGCAAATCTTGTTGGATGATTACAAGGACACTTTGGACGAAAAAGGACGCGGCTATGCCCAACGCATTATCAATTCCGCGAAACGTCTCGATAATCTGGTGAACGATCTTCTAACGTATTCCCGCCTGAGTCGTGACCAGTTGAAGTTTGAAAAAGTCGATTTGAACCACATGATTCGCGATGTTCAAGGACATCTTGCCCAGGAAATCGAGGAGCAAAACGCGACATTTGATACTGCGCCGTTGCATCCGGTTTCGGCTCACCGCCCAACGCTCAATCTTGTGATTACGAACCTGATGGCTAACGCGCTTAAGTTCGTCCGTGATGGCATATCTCCTCGAATTCGCGTTTGGACGGAGCCAAAAGAAAACTTCGTGAGATTGTGGGTGGAGGACAACGGCATCGGAATTAGCGCGGAGCATCAAGGGAAAATCTTCGGCGTTTTCCAACGTTTGCACGGAATGGACAAATATCCCGGGACCGGTATCGGCCTGGCCATCGTGGAAAAAGGAATCGAGCGAATGGGCGGACGTGTGGGTGTGGAATCCGAGGTAAGTGTCGGCAGTCGCTTTTGGATCGAATTGCCCACGAGCAGTTAACCCGAACTCCGAAGTAGCGGCGAGCATCCCTGCTTGCCGTAGAGCCGGGCTTCCCGGCCCGGCGGAAGGAAACTCGCGCATGGCGGACGGGGTTGGAATTTTTAGACCTGCACCAAAAGACACGCTTCCATCCGGGCGGCAAGGATGCCCGCCCTCTACAGCAGGCCTGCTGCTACCGGCCCGGCGTCGCATCCATTCCTATTTCGGAGTTCGGGTTAATTC
>JBBQAX010000418.1:0-3328 GCA_038316905.1 Verrucomicrobiota bacterium
ATGTTGCAGGCGATGCGCCATTACAAAACCGTCGCGCCGACCGGGAAAATTGTGGTGCGCATTTACACGCCGACTTTTTACACGACCAACAATAATCCGACGACAAGCGCGAGTGCGTATTGGAACATCATGTCCAATGCGCTGAACACGATTTCCGTGTCTGATCGCGCGTTGATTGATTATCTCGAAGGCCCGAATGAAGGCGACACGCCGACGCTTGGTTATCCTCCCGACAATGCGCTCTTCGCGTCGCAATGGTTCAATCAATTCTGGACGAACCTCACGCCGCTGATTGTCGCTGCCGGTTACAAGCCGTGTATCGGCAGCATCGCGGTGGGAAATCCGGGCGGGTCGCCGTCGGAAATGCAAAGCTATCTCGCCGCGTTCGTGCCGGCGTTGCGACAGGCGCGCGATGCGGGCGGCGCGTGGAGTTATCACGCTTACACGATCAATTACACGACCGACTTCGGTCAGGAATATTATTTCTCGCTGCGTTACCGGCAGTTCTACGAATTTTTCGCCGCGCAATTTCCCGACCTCCTGAACATGCCGCTCATTCTCACCGAAGGCGGCGTGGATTTTAATGGAACGCCCAGCACGTCCGGTTGGCAGGCGCGCGGCACGCAATCGGATTACAAACGCTGGCTCAATTGGTTCGATCAACAAATGGCGCAGGATTCGTATTTGCTCGGCTGCACGCTTTTTCAAAACGGCGATCCGGCGGGCTGGGGTTCATTCGATCTGGAGCCGGTTGCGAGTTGGATGAAAAATTATTTACTCGCGCCGACGAATGTTCCGCCTGCACCAACGGGACTTGCGGCCACTGGAACTTCAAGTGTGACGTTGACGTGGACGAATGCGCCGTTGAATCCGACGACTTACAAAATTAAACGTTCCACGATTAACGGCGGGAGTTACTCAATCATTGCCAGCAATATTACGACGGGCGTGACGAATACAACTTACACAGATAATTCTGTCGCGGGCGGCGGAACATTTTATTACGTCGTGTCAGCAGTGAACGCCTTTGGCGAAAGTTCGAACTCAACGCAAGTTTCCGCCACGATCACCGCTCTGCCCGATGTCATCATCACTGCGCTTTCTGTAACAAACGTGAATCCGATTTACGCAGGCGATAAAGTCGTCTTTCGTGCGATGGTAAAAAATCAAGGCGCAGCCGCAACGCCCACCGGTTCAGGCAAAGGCATTGGAATTGGTTTCCATCTCGATGGTGACGCCTTCTTTTGTTATCGCGGCGCTGACGAGAACCTTTCGCTTGCGGCAGGCGCGTCGCAATTATTTTCCGCGAACGGACCGGGAGGAGCTTTCACGTGGACGGCGACGCCGGGAACGCACTCGCTTTTCGCAACCGTCGATGACATCTATCGTTTTCCTGAATCCGACGAAAGCAATAATTCATTCGGCACGAACATTACGGTTCTGGTTCATCCGCCGCGCTTTTCTGGAATCACAAATGCCAGCGATGGAACGTTGACGCTCACCTTTTCGGTTTTTGCGGGACAAACCTATCGCGTCGAATTCAAAGATAATTTGGAAGACGCGAACTGGATGCCGCTGGGTGACGACATCGTCGCGAGTTCAAACACAATTTCCGTCCTCGACAGCACGATTGGAAATGCACACCGCTTCTATCGCGTTTTGCAACTGAACTGAAACCGCGCGCCGGTTTGCAACCGGCTTTTCGCGTCGCAGAACCTTAATCCGGAATAAATCAATTCAATCACGAATGAACACGAATAAACACCAATGAAAAGGGGAGAAGGAGACTTCTTCAACCGTGGAAAAGCAGCGCACTGAACAGGGGAGATTCGCCGAAGTGCAAACGTCGCTTCATGCGATTACTCATTCGTGTCAATTCGTGTTCATTCGTGGTTTGCAACTGCATCGTTCAGGCTACGTCGGTTGCAAACCGGCGCTCCGTTATTTTGCAGCCTCCAACGAACTCACCTTCAACTCATCAAACTGAATCGGCGTTCCTGAATACGGACTTCCCCAAATCGAGGCGCGACCGGCGACCGGTTTTGTTTTGTTAGAAAAGGTGATCACAGACTCTTTCGGCTCGGCTGATTTCTCGGGCCAAACGTTGCCTGAAACTGTCCATTCACCGTCACTCACCTTTCGATTTTCCAGTCGCAACAAGAACCACGAATCCAATTTATTCTCGAAGGGCGCGGTCGCGACGACTTCATCGCCCTTGAAAAGTTCCAGCAACTTTTTCGCAGGCGACACTTGCAGCCTGTAACCGCCGACGCCATTCAAGCCGATGGCGAACGTAGGAAAGCGTCTCCCTTTTCCGGTGCCGCGAATCTTCGCAGTGACTTCAACATCCGTTTCCAAAGTCGGCCCAAACAAAACGCCGAACGTTTCCAGTGGCGCTCCGGGAAGCTCGAGGAACTTATTCGTGCCGTCTTGCTTCACGGCAAATCCGCCATCCAGCACGAGGAATTCGGAAGGAACTTTATCGAGTTCCGCTTTCTCGAAATGGTTTTCGTAGGCAATTTTGTCGGAGGTTCCCTGGGCATCCTGCGCCTGGCCGGAAGCAAGGGTGCAGCAAATTCCGATGCTGAAGTAAGTCCAATATCTTAGGAGAGACATTCTGAGGTTTTTTAAAGTGTGAAACGTGGTCGGACAACTCGCCGCACTGTTCTTAAAGGTTAGTTGATTGTTTACTTGAGAGTTCATTTTAAAAGCAAATTTATGGAGCGCTGAGAGGTTCACCGGCTTTTTTCGAATCAAATTCCTTCAGCCAGTTCGTCACTTTCGTTTTTAGAACGTGCCGCTCGTCTTTGGTCACACCATTGGGATCAAAGCGCAGGCGACGATGAATGGAGAAGATCGGATCGAGATTTTCCGACGCAGCAACTACGTGGGAGAGACGCTTCTGCCAGTCGGCCAGGAGTTCATTTGGATGTCGTCCAAGTCCTGCGGCGGTCATTTTTTCATTGAACAGATAAAGCTCCGAATCCATCCCCGGCCAGATTTGATCAGACGCAGCGGAGGAAGAATCGAGTTTCCGTTTGCGATTTTTGCTGAACACAATTCGCCACACGAGAATGAGAACCAGTGGAATTAACAGCCATTTGAGATAATCCGTGTAGGTGGTTTCGCCCCAACGCCATTTTGAAAAGATGAATTTCAGATTCGAGAGGAAGTCAGAAAAAGATTCCCAACTGGAAGCCTCGTGTTGTTGCGCGCGATCTGAAGTGGGAGTGGGATCGAATTCCTCCCAGATCCCTTTGTTTTCTCGATACGCCAAGACCCAGGCGTGACCGTCCCGTTCGCGCACCAGGTAGGTTTTTCCTTTGCG
>JBBQAX010000419.1:0-3321 GCA_038316905.1 Verrucomicrobiota bacterium
GGAGGTCGTAGCAGTTTTCGTTCAGGTACTCGCGGAAGTCGGCGTTATCGTCTCCACCAAAAAATCTCAGGAGTTCAGCGCGGGTTTCGGGAATTTCCACGCGTCGTTGGGCTTCGTCATTGCGCAGACCTTCGCTCGCCGGGCCGTGATATGTGCAGAGCCAGGTGTCGGCTTCGATCGGTGCGCTATCGACGTGAAATGAGAAAACATCGGTGCGAATCGGTCCCGGATTCTCGTCGCGAGGATAGCCATGAATGCAGTTGAGAATCGGGGAAAGGTCGTGCGCCCGGAGAAGCCGCTGATCTTCGAGAAGGATATCGATGGCGACGCGGCCCGCCGCGCTGACCGAAAGACTTTTAAGGTGCGCCTCGTCGAGAGTGGTGATTTCTTCGTTGTCACCGAGTTGCGCGACGACTTCGCCGAAATCGCCCGGCAACACGCGTGGCCAGCAGAGCGCATTGATCCCGTTTCCAAAACGGGTGGTAACGAGTTCGTGAAAACTTTCCATGACCTTGATGCGGTCGTAACCGGTAGCGAGGTTGAGAGACGATTCAAAGGCTGTGATTTCTGGCGGCTGCATTTGGCGGGGAACGATAGTCTAAACAATTGAAACGCTGAAGGATGAATTCGAGCGGGCGTTGTCACTTCTTCAATAACCGCAACGCGTTGGCAATCACGACCAAAGTCGCTCCCGTATCGGCGAGAATCGCCAACCAGAGACTGGTGTAACCCAACAATGCCAAAACGAGGAACAGCACTTTGACGCCAAGCGCAAAAATAATGTTGGCCTGAATGATCCTCACGGTGCGACGACCCAAGGCGATGGTTTCAGCAACTTGGCTCAAATCATCCTGCATCAGCGCCACGTCCGCCGTTTCAATCGCCGTGTCCGTTCCCGCGCCGCCCATGGCGATGCCGATGCTCGCCACTGCCATTGCGGGTGCGTCGTTCACCCCGTCGCCGATCATGCCGACGTGTTTATATTTCGTGAGCAATTCCTTAACGTGCTCAATTTTTTGGTCGGGCAACAAATCGCCTTTTGCTTCATCAAGGCCGACTTGTTTGGAAATGGCGTCCACGGTTCGTTGGTTGTCGCCGCTCAACATCACGATCTTTTCCACACCGGCCGCGTGAAGTGCTTTGATGGCTTCAATCGCGTTTGCTCGGATCGTGTCGCCGATCGCGAGAATACCGAAAACTTCGCCTTTGCAGTCCGCGTGCGGCTTGTGTCCGACGATGACAACGGACAGGGCTTGGCCTTCAATTTCGTGGAGCTTCTTTTCCAATTCATCCGAGCAAACAGCGGATTCGTGCGCGAACCGATGATTGCCGACAAAATACAAATGGCCGTCGATCTGTGCTTCCGCTCCACGGCCGGTGCGCGACTGATAATGTTCACTGCGCGGAAATTGAATCTTTTTTTCTTCCGCATACTTCACGACGGCTTGCGCGAGTGGATGTTCCGAATGCGTATCAATCGCAGCGGCGATTCTCAAAATTTCTTCCTCCGATTTTCCATTCCACGGAATCACTTGTTGGACGCGCGGTTTGCCTTCCGTGATCGTGCCGGTCTTGTCCACGGCCAGAGCTTTCAATCTTCCGATTTCTTCCAGGAAGACGCCGCCTTTGACCAACACGCCCTGTCGCGCCATGGCCGTCAGGCCGGAGACAATCGAAACCGGTGTGGAAATAACCAGCGCGCAGGGGCAGGCAATCACGAGTAAAACTAGCGAGCGATAAATCCAGACCGACCATTCACCGCCAAAGAAAAGTGTCGGCACGAGGAGAACCGCCAGACTCATCACGAAAACCGACGGTGTATAAATGCGCGCAAATTTATCAACGAAGCGTTGCGAGGGCGCTTTCTGTCCCTGCGCTTCTTCCACCAGATGAATAATTTTCGCGAGGGTTGTTTCCGAATAAATTTTTGTCGCACGAATTTCCAACGAACCTTCGCCGTTGATTGTTCCCGCGAAAACCGCGTCGCCACTTTTCTTTTCCACCGGCATGGACTCGCCCGTAATCGGCGCTTGGTTGATGCTCGATTCGCCGGAAATCACTTCGCCGTCGAGCGGGACTTTTGCGCCCGATTTGACCGCAAGAATGTCGCCCACGCTGACGTGTTCTACCGGCACTTCCTCGAACCGTTCGCCGCGCTTGAGCAACGCTGTTTCGGGCGTGAGTTGAAGTAAGGATTTAATTGCTTTGCGTGCCCGATTCAGGCTGAAAGCTTCCAAGGATTCTGAGAGCGCAAATAAAAAAGTAACAGCCGCTCCTTCCGACCATTCGCCAATCACGGCGGCCCCTGCGACCGCCACCGTCATCAACACATTCATATCGAGCGAAAGTTGACGCGCGGCTCGAATCGCTTTTGGCAAAATGAACCAGCCGCCCGCGATGATGGCGACGGCAAACGCCGAAATCTTTCCCCACGGCTCAAGGATTTTTGTCCATTGCAACAGCAACCCGATTCCCGTGAACCCGCCGGAAATAATGACCGCGATGAGCCGCGCGCGTTGTCCACTTTCCGAAGCTTCTTCTCCACGTTCAGAACTTGGGACGCTCGCTTTCAAGCCCGCCGTTCCGATCACTTTGATCAACTGTTCGGTTGTGACACTTTCGTCGTGGGTGACGCTCACTTTGCCCGCCATTAAACTGACTTTTATTTCGCGCACGCCGGACACCGGTTTAAGCACTCTTTCCAGAGCGGCGACTTCATCGGCGCAATCCATTCCGGACACGTTCAACGTCGAAACTTTTCCGCCCTTCGCATCCGGGTTGATGGCGATGTTTTTAGGCGAAGCATCCGTTTCGCAGTGGTCGCAATGTGCGTGATCGTGTTTGTGTTCCGTCATTTTCAGAGCTTTCAGACCCCGTGCATTGAAAATAATGCAGAGCCAGAATTAATGGCCGCAGGTGCAGGCGTATTCCGCGCGTTTGCATTCGCCGCAATTGCCGGTGTCAACTTTGAAGCGGAAGTTTTGCGGTTTGGCTTCGGCGTTGATTTTGAATTGCACGACCACGTTTCCGCCTTCCACATTTGGCAGCTTGGTTTTGCTGACGAGATCGTCGCCTTTTTTCTCAAACTCGATCTTCTGTTTTCCATCCTTGGCATCGGCGATGACCGTTACGCTTTGTTCGGCGACGGGAACAGGTTTCATGTTCGCATTGTAGAATGTGATGCTCGCCGTGTTGTCCTTCTCGACGAAGAACTCAGCCTTGGGACTGGTCTTTTCGAGAATGCGGCCACCTTTTGGGCCAGCTTCAACTTTTTCGGCGGCGGTTGCGGTGAATAACCCGGCGCAAAGAACGCCAGCCAAT
>JBBQAX010000420.1:0-3309 GCA_038316905.1 Verrucomicrobiota bacterium
CAAGTCCAGCTCCTCTACACTCAGATCGGAGACCGCTCTTCTTTTCTCTTTCATCCCCACTGTATTTAATGAAATGGCTATATTTGTACATTTTATTCGCCGAAAACCTTCACTTTCCTCACCCACTTTTAATTACACCCCTTGTGCAACCGGTATAATTCCAACGCTTGACGTTTGACTCAAACAAGGCAGATTACGCGGCTCATTTAGAAATTAGATTTATGGAACATATTCGGAACATCGCAATTATCGCCCACGTCGATCACGGCAAGACCACGCTCGTCGATTGTCTTTTGAAACAATCCGGCACCTACCGCGCCAATCAGCACGAATCCGGTGAAGAACGCCTGATGGATTCAATGGATTTGGAAAAAGAAAAGGGCATCACCATCCGCGCCAAAAACGCCGCGTTCAAATACAAAGATTATCATATCAACATCGTTGATACTCCAGGCCACGCGGATTTCGGCGGCGAAGTGGAACGTATTTTGAACATGATCGACGGCGTTTTGCTGGTCGTTGATTCCGTGGACGGTCCGCAGGCGCAAACTCGTTTCGTTTTGCGCAAAGCACTCGAAGCGGGTGCGAAACCCATCGTCGTGATCAACAAGATCGATCGCGAGAACGCGACGCCCCACAAAGTTTTGGATCAGGTTTTTGAATTGTTTATGGCGCTTCACGCCACTGACGAACAACTGGACTTTCCGGTCGTTTATTGCAGTGCGAAAGCCGGTTACGCCAAGCTCGACATCAAAGAAGAGACCACCACGATGGAGCCGCTCTTCGACGCCATCATTAAACAAATTCCGCCACCGCGCGCGTCGGCCGGAACTGACTTAAAAATTCTCGTCGCGAATCTTGATTACTCGGATTACCTCGGTCGTATCGCGTTTGGCAAAATTCTCTGTGGCAAAATCAAAGTGGGCGACCCACTGGTCTGCGTTCACGGCAACGGCGCGAAAACCAAGGGCAAATGCACGATGCTTTTCCATTTCGAAGGAATGAAGCGAATCGAAATCACCGAAGCGCACGCCGGAGATATTTGCGGCGTCGCTGGTTTTGAAGACGTTTTTATTGGTGAAACCATAACCAACTCGGAAACCGCCGAACCAATTCCTTTCGTGCCAATTGATCCTCCTACAATTCAGATGCAATTCGCTGTCAACGACGGCCCGCTTGCCGGTCAGGACGGAAAACTCGTTACTGCGCGGCACATCTGGGAACGTTTGACCAAAGAAATCCGCACCAACGTCGCTCTGAAAATCAAACAAACCAGCGACCCGAAAATTTTCGACGTTGCCGGCCGTGGCGAAATGCAGATTGCGATTCTCGTCGAACAAATGCGCCGTGAAGGCCACGAAGTTTTGGTGTCGCGCCCCGAAGTTTTGTATCGCAAAGATGCGGATGGGAAAATTTTGGAGCCGATTGAAAAATTGTTTGTCGATATTCCCAAGGACGCGATGGGTGACGTGATGCAAAATCTCGCCAATCGTCGCGCGGAAATCACGAACATGAATCACATCGGTGACACTGTGGCTATCGAAGCGTTTATCCCGACGCGCGGTTTGATCGGTTTCGAAACTGACCTCGTGAACCAAACTCGCGGCATGGGCGTGATGAGTCATTTGTTCCACGAATACGGTGCGGATCGCGGCGACATCGAAGCGCGCAAGAATGGTTCGCTCGTCAGCATGGACAGTGGTGAAGCGACCGCCTACGCGCTCAACATGGTGCAGGAACGCGGCAAGTTGATGATTGAGCCGGGCGACAATGTTTACGTCGGAATGATCGTTGGCGAGAACGCGCGCGAAAATGATATTCCGGTCAATCCGTGCAAAGCGAAACGCCTCACCAACATGCGTTCGCAAGGCGACGGCAAGGGAATTCAACTCGACGCGCCGATGAAACTCTCGCTGGAACGCGCTTTGGAGTACATCAGCTCCGACGAATACGTTGAAGCGACGCCGAAAAACTTGCGCCTCCGCAAAAAAGAATTGGACGAAACCAAACGTAAACGCACCGCGCAGAGCCGCGTGTTCAAACTCGCCGAGGAAGTGACGGCTTGATTTAGAAGTAGCCGCGCTCGCCAGAGCGTGGCTACGAGCGTCCATTTAAAAATGGGCGCTCTTTTTTTGTCGCAAAGAGGCTGAATTACTTTCCGTACATTTCGGAAATCAACCGGCGCAATTCGCTCGCATTGGCTGAAGACAAAGTATCGATTTTTTTCTTCAGCCGAATTTTGCTGATGGTACGAATTTGATCCACGGCGATTTCCGCAGGTTTCCCATCGCATTTAATTTGAATGCGGCTGCGCCATTTGGGATGAAGTTGAGTCGTTAGCGGGCAGACAACCACCGTGGAAAGCGAGTCGTTCATTGCTTCCATACTGATCACGACAACAGGACGAACTTTGTTCATCTCGCCGCCTTGCGTGGGATTCAAATCGGCGAGATAGATGGCGTAACGATTAATGTTCATCGAGTCCGTCAGCAGTCGCCGTTTCCAAATCCGACCAATCCTCGTTTGATTTGGCCATTTCCGCGAACGTCTCTTTCCAAGAAAGCTTTTTATCCTTCTTGGTTTTCAAAACAATTTCATCGGGACGTTCCTCAAGCAAAATTGTGTCGGTGATGCCATATTTTTTTAACATGGCCGCAGGAAGCCGAATGCCGCGAGAGTTTCCAATTTGCGTCACGGTTATTTCCATCAGTTTCATAACGTAATTACGGTAATTACACGGCGCTCATTCGTCAACGTTCGAGATTTCCGCTTTGTCCGATGAGCACGCTTGTTTAATCTCGCGGGACTCATGGAAATCACACCCTGCCTCGCTACGGTCACGAACGGCTGGCCGTTTGTCATCCTCGCCATTTGCGTCGCCACAATTATTTTACTCATCACCAAATTGCGCGTTCATCCGTTTCTCGCGTTAGTCGGTGTCGCGATTTTGGCGGGACTTCTCACTACGTTCGGAACTTTGCCCGGTAAACCTGGCGAAAGTCATTGGGTCAGGGCCGTGGAAACGACCTCCTTCGAATTAGGAGTCACCTGCGGAAAAATTGGAATCGTCATCGCGCTCGCCTCGATCATCGGCGTTTGCATCATGGAAAGCGGCGCGGCGGACAAAGTCGTGCGGCGATTCGTGGCCGTGTTCGGCGAAAAACGCGCGGGCCTCGCGTTGTTGGTCAGTGGATTTCTCCTCGGCCTGCCGATTTTTTTCGACACGCTTTTCATGTTGTTGATTCCATTGGCGCGCGCGTTGCGATTGCGTCTCGGCAAAGATTACACCTTGTTCGTGCTGGCGATTTG
>JBBQAX010000421.1:0-3304 GCA_038316905.1 Verrucomicrobiota bacterium
CTCCACGGATAAATGGAAAGACGCACATAATTTATACCGACGTTTATTTGCAATCAACCCGGTGCGGGTGGTGTGCTAAACTGCGGCGTTCCTGTCGTTTTCCGCGCCGCCGAATGAGAGCCTGAAAATTCCTTCATTCAAACAACCTCAAACGAAAGGTGAATCATGAATCCGCCAAATCCGTGCCCGGAACTGAACCTGAAACAAACGATTCTTTACTCGTTCGGTGCAATTGTTTCGTTTCATCTGGCTCACACTTTTGCGCCAGGCAGTTTTCTCATCGCGGTTTACCTTTTCTGTTTGTTTCGCCTCGCAAATCTGAAGTCGTCGCGGAGCGCATTTTATATTGGGTTCGCCATCGGCATGGCGATCTTTGCGCCGCAACTGGGTTTTTTCTGGAACATTTTTAACGCGGCTGCCATCGCGCTTTGGGCAGTGCTCGCCTTTTGGATCGGTTTGTTTTTGTTGCTCGCGCAACTGGCCCGAAAACAATTTGGCGCAAAATGGTTTGTCTTAATCGTGCCGTTTCTTTGGATGGGTTTGGAATATTTTCGGAGCGAGCTTTATTACCTTCGCTTCTCGTGGATGAACGTTGGTTATGCGTTCTCGGATTCGCCAAACGCCCTGAAATTTTTCAGCGTGGGCGTCTATGGAATTGGATTCGTTCTGATGGCGATCATCGCCGGACTTTCCCTTTTTAAACGAAAAACAACCTGCGCCCTCACAACTCTCTTCATCGCGATACTTGGATTGGTTTTAAATCTTCCCGCAGCAAAATCCACTTCCGCTTCATCCACACGCAACGTTTCAGTCGCTGGCGTGCAATTGGAGTTTCCTGCCGAGAGCGGAGTTCTCTTCTCGCTGGATAGACTGATCAAAAAGTTTCCCGAGGCCGAATTACTCGTGCTCAGCGAATACACATTCGACGGATCGGTTCCGGAAAAAGTGCTGCAATGGTGCAAAGCCAATCAAAAGTATCTGATCGTTGGCGGTAAAGATTCTTTGCCCGAAGGCAATTATTACAACACCGCTTTCGTCATCGATCCGAAAGGCGAGATTGTTTTTCGCCAGGTCAAGAGTGTGCCGATTCAATTTTTCAAAGACGGTTTGCCTGCGACGGAACAAAAACTTTGGGATTCGCCGTGGGGAAAAATTGGCATCTGCATTTGCTACGATTTAAGTTATCGCCGCGTCGTCGATGAACTCGTGCGGCAAGGCGCGGAAGCGCTCATCGTTCCGACGATGGATGTGGTCGATTGGGGAAAACACCAACACGAATTGCACGGTCGCATCGCGCCGACTCGCTGCGCGGAATATGGAATTCCAATGTTTCGCGTGGCGAGTTCCGGAATTTCGCAAATGGTCAGCGCAGAAGGATGGGTCGAGGCGACGGCACCATTCCCCGGCGACGAAGCGATGCTTGGCGGAACAATGCAATTGAATGGAAAAGGAACTCTTCCGCTCGATCATTGGCTCGCGCCGTTTTCCGTCGGCCTCACGGGATTGGTTATCCTGTTTCTTGGAATTGATGCCTTCACCCAAAAGCGCCGTCTGAAAACTCCGGCATTGCAACAAGAACCTGACACGAAAGGCGCGTTATAATCCGCGCAACCATAAACTTTGTAGGAGACGACGTGAGGAGACTCATTTGTTTCCTGGAAACATTAGAGACTCCTTACGTCGTCTCCTACGGGGGATTGGAAACTCGCGGACGGGACGTCCGCGCTCCTATTGAACTGAACACATGAAAAAATTCCTGCGATTCCTGCTTAAATTTCTATTCCGCTTTCGCGCGTTCAACGAAGAAGCGTTGCGCGGGCCGGGGCCGATGTTGCTCACGCCGAATCACGTTTCGTGGTTCGATTGGTTGTTCCTCGCCGTTTGTCTCGATGACAATTGGCGGTTCGTCACGTCGAGCCATACGGCGCAAACGAGCTGGTTCCATCGCAAGTTGATGACCGGCAAAAACGCGTTTCCGGTGGAAACGGATTCACCTTACGCGGTGAAACGCATGGCGGAATATTTGCAGGGCGGCGGCAAGCTCGTGCTGTTTCCCGAAGGTCGCCTCTCGCAAACGGGCAGTTTGATGAAGCTGTTCGATGGCACTGGGTTTCTTCTCTTCAAAACCGGGGCGAAAGTCGTGACCGCATACCTTCGCGACGCGCATCGTTTGCCGCTTTCGCCGCAACCGGGTTGGAAAAAACTTTTCCCGAAAGTCTCCGTTCATTTCAGCGACGCGTTGACTCCACTGAAACCGGAGAACGTCAGCACCACCGTCGCTCGACAAAAAGTAACCAACTGGCTGCGCGACAAATTGGTGGAGCAACAATTTTGGACGGAGATGGAATTCGGGCCAACGAATGTGCTGGCGGCGGTGGCGCAAACGGCGCGGCTTCGTCCGAAACATGTCATTCTCGAAGATGTCACGCGGCAGAAATTGACGTATCGAAAACTAATGGTCGGCGTGGATTTGTTCGCGCAACAGCTTCTAGCAATTTTAGAAAGTGAAAAACGAGTTGGCGTTCTCCTGCCAAATGTGAACGCGATGCCGGTCACGTTGTTAAGTTTGTGGGCAATTGAAAAAGTTCCGGCGATTTTGAATTACTCAACTGGCCCAGCCACGATGCTGAGTTGCGTTCAACTTGCAGGATTAAAACAGATCATCACGTCGCGGACGTTTGTTGAGAAAGCGAAGTTGAATCTCCAACCGCTCCTGGATGCCGGGATTCAATTTGTTTATCTTGAAGAAATTCGCGCAAAGATTTCCTCGGTGGCAAAACTGGCGGCGCTGCTAAAAACTTATTTTTCATCGCGCTTCACACGTCTGGAGTCTTCGCCTGATGAAGCGGCGGTAGTTCTTTTCACGAGCGGCTCGGAAGGAATTCCCAAGGGCGTCGAACTCACGCATCGCAATCTCCTCGCGAATATTCGGCAGATGCTTTCGGTCACGGATATCGTTGATCAGGATCGGTTCTTCAATGCGATGCCGCTCTTTCACAGTTTCGGTTTGAGCGTGGGAACCTTGCTGCCGCTCGTGCGTGGGATTTACGTTTTCGTTTATCCATCGCCCTTGCATTACCGCGTTGTGCCAACGGTTTTTTACGACCTGAATTGCACGGTGATGTTCGGCACGAACACGTTTCTCAATGGTTACGCGCGCAAAGCGCATCCTTACGATTTTCGTTCGCTGCGCTATTTATTTGCCGCTGCGGAAAAGTTGCAGGAAGCCACGGCGAACACCTGGGCGCGACGATTCGGCGTGCGCATTCTCGAAGGCTACGGCGCGACGGAATGCAGTCCGTGC
>JBBQAX010000422.1:0-3302 GCA_038316905.1 Verrucomicrobiota bacterium
CCATAAGGACAAATGAAGGTGCAGGCTTGCTCGCGGAAATACGCGAAGATCCAGTAGAACAACAAGGTGAACAACACCATGAACGTGAGGCCGGTCAGATGTTGGCGCGGGTCATCGGTGATGATGGCGAAGAGTTGTTCCGTGCCGATGATGTAGCTCAAAAGCGTGTTCGCGATCAGCCAGGAAAGTCCGAAGAAAACGGAATGTTTGAGAAAGCGTTTTGCAATTTTCTTTCCGTTCCACGGCGCAGCGGCGAGAGCGCGTTGAGCAAAGGAATCGCCTTCAATTAAATATTCGATCTTCCGGAAAACCATTTCCATCAGCAGCGTTTGTGGACAGGTCCAGCCGCACCAGAGTCGTCCGAATGCAGTGGTGAAAACGATAATTCCCATGAAGAAGAGCAACATCGCCACTGCAAAAATGGCGAGGTCTTGCGGCCAGAAGATTTGTCCAAGAATGGAGAAACGTCGCTCGACGATGTTCATGAGCAACAGCGGGTTTCCATTGATGCGAACGAACGGGCCGATGAACATGATGGCGAGCAGCAACCAACTCAGCCAAGTGCGCCAGCGATAATAACGGCCAGAAGGTTTCTTCGGATAAATCCATTTGCGATGCCCCTCTTTGTCGGCAGTGGCTAGATGATCGCGGAAATTCTCCCAGTCAACTTTTTGAGTGACGGAGTTCTTTTCTGAATCTGTTGGGTCATTTGGCACGGCGGTTATTCAAAGGAGCGCGGTTGTGTCGTCCTCGACCAGTCGCAGCGGTCGGGCAAGGAGTAGCGGGGTGAGAAATATTTTATCACTCGGTAATGCAACCCGCTGCGGCTGGTCCTTTGGACACAGCCGCGGTCCGTTTGATCTGCGTTCATCTGTGTCCATCTGTGGTTTCACTCCTTTGCTTTTATTCAAACTCGCTCGGCCCTTCCGGTTTTTGCGGTTGGTTTTCCGGCGGTTTCGGATTGAGTGGAGTTGTTCCGCGAAACGCGAAGATGTAACTCGCGACCGCGTGAATTTCCTCGGGCTTGAGCACGCCTTTCCAGGTGATCATTCCTTTTTCGGGAACACCGTTCCAAATGATTTTCAGACTGTCGGCGAACTCTGGACCGTGAATCCAAAAATCGTCGCAGAGATTTGGACCCACCAATCCTCCGCCGTCCTCGCGATGACACGGAGCGCAACTCATCGTGTAAATTTGCAATCCTTTATCCATCACCGCGCTCTCCTTGGATGGCGCGAGCGACCCAATCGAGGATTCAAATTTTTCGAGCGCAACCGTTTTGATTTTCTCGCCGAGCGCAAATTCCTTTTCGTATTCCGCGATCTGTAAATCACCAGCTTTCCAAATGTGGTAATAGCCGACGTAAACAAACGAATACGCGATGCTGAGATAGAACAACCAAACCCACCAGCGGGGCAAAAGATTGTCTAGTTCCTGAATGCCGTCCGCGTCGTGTTCAAGCAGCATCGGTTCGGTCGGCGATGGTTTTTCGTTTTTGCTATTTTTCATCGCGCACCTCCTTTGATGAAACAATCTCTCCATCGTCGAGCGGAAGCGCGCTCATCGTTTTGCAAAAAGGTTTCTTTTGCACGAAGGCGAAAACCAGCGCGCAAATGAAAATGAAGAAGAAAAGGCAAACGGAAATGATCCCGTAATTCTCGACTCCACCTATCGCTCTCAAAACATTTTGAACCATAAAATTATTTTCCTTGGGTTGCGTTGGATGCGGTTGGCGCGTTCGTGGACCTGGCTTTGATGTCCACGCCGAGTCGTTGCAAATAGGCAATCATCGCAATGATTTCCCGGTCGGGTTCGCTCTCAATCGAGCCGACTTTTAAATTGTTCACGATGATTCCGGCTTGCGCTTCCAATTCCGCTTGCGCGATTTGTTCGTAGCCGGGTGGATACGGCACGCCCACTTTTCGCAACGCCTTGATTCGCGCCGGCAACGATTTGACATCGATCTTCTGCGTCAACAGCCACGGATAATTCGGCATGATGGAACCGGGCGAAGTGGAACTCGGATCGTCCATGTGATTGTAATGCCAGGCGTCGGGATATTTTCCGCCGATGCGATGCAGGTCAGGCCCGGTGCGTTTTGATCCCCAAAGAAACGGATGGTCGTAAACGAATTCTCCCGACTTGGAATAATCTCCGTAACGCTCTGTCTCAGATCGAAACGGACGAATCATTTGCGAATGACAACCGACGCAACCTTCGCGGATGTAAATGTCGCGTCCCATCACTTCGAGCGGCGTGTACGGTTTCACGCTGGAAATAGTCGGGACGTTTTCCTTGATGAGATACATCGGAACAATTTCCACGAGACCGCCGATGAGAACTGCGACGAGCGCGAGAACCGTGAGCGTGATGGGGCGCGCTTCGAGCCAGCGATGTTTCCACGGATCCTGATTGCCTTCGAGATGCGCTTTCGGATTGAGCGGCGGCGCTTGCACTTCGACATCGGGAACGAACACGCCACCGCGCGCGGTCTTCCACAAATTGTAGGCCATGATAAATGTGCCGATGATGTAGAGCGTTCCGCCGATCGCGCGGAGCCGATACATCGGGAGAATTTGCAAAACCGTTTCCAGAAAATTCGGATATTGGAGAAACCCGTCCTTATTAAATTGTTTCCACATCAACCCTTGCGCCACGCCGCTCCAGTAAAGTGGGACGACGTAAAACATCATGCCAAGCAGCGCGATCCAGAAATGCCAGTTCGCGAGTTTGTTGGAATAAAGTTTCGTGTTGTAGAGGCGCGGGAAAAGCCAATAGAGAACGCTGAAGGTGAGAAATCCATTCCAGCCGAGCGCGCCGGTGTGAACGTGAGCAACGGTCCAATCGGTGTAATGCGAAAGCGCGTTCACACTTTTGATCGCGAGCATCGGACCTTCGAGCGTGGCCATTCCGTAGGAAGTCAGCGCGACAACCATGAATTTTAACATCGGTTCGGTGCGCAGTTTATCCCATGCGCCGCGCAGTGTGAGCAGCCCGTTCAACATGCCGCCCCACGACGGCGCGATCAGCATCAACGAGAAAACCATCCCAAGCGATTGCGCCCAATCCGGCAACGCGGTGTAGAGCAAGTGATGCGGCCCCGCCCAGATGTAAATGAAGATGAGCGCCCAAAAATGGATGATTGAAAGGCGATACGAAAAGACCGGACGCCCCGCCGCTTTCGGCAAAAAATAATACATCAAACCGAGGTAAGGCGTGGTGAGAAAGAAGGCGACGGCGTTGTGGCCGTACCACCATTGCACGAGCGCGTCCTGAACACCGGCGTAGATCGGGTAGCTCTT
>JBBQAX010000423.1:0-3301 GCA_038316905.1 Verrucomicrobiota bacterium
AATGCGCAAGTGCGTCGCGAGTGTGCGCTTGCTTTGCGCCATAATTCCTCACCCGATGCTCCAAAACTTTGGGCGGAACTCGCGCAACTGCACGACGGAAAAGATCGCTCGTATCTCGAAGCGCTCGGCATCGGCGCGGACCAACAGGAGGATAAATACTTTCAAGCATGGCTCGTTTTGGTTGGTGAAAATTGGGATACGCCTGCTGGACGCGACATTATTTGGCGTTCGCGTTCAGTGAAAGCTCCGGCGTATCTCGCAAAACTTATTGCGGATACAAAGACGCCAGACGGCGAGCGCAGCCGTTATTTCCGTGCGTTTGATTTCATCAAGGGATCTGAAAAGGAAGCCGCGCTGATCGACTTGTTGAGTTTAGTCGCTCCGTAAAATGAGGAGGTAAAAATTTGTCGGGATCTTGGAGCGATAGCCACGCTCTATGCTCAACTCTTGCTCACGAATCTCGCGTGATTGGATCAGGCGAATTTACCTTCACACTGACAGAACCAACGGGAATTTCGTGCGCCATCGAGAGCACAACAAATCTGGTTGGCTGGAGCGTGTTGACGAACCTAACGCCGAATTGAAGACAGCCGCAGCGCTCAAAAAGCAAATGAACATTGCGACACCGAACACGCTGGGTAGCCTTCAACGCGACCGCGTTCCAACGGATTGCAATCAGTTCTAAAACCGTGAAGGTTCTCGGCACACTCAAATGCAGAAAACCTATCTATGGCTGGCGGACCTGATTCTGATCACGCACACGTTGTTCGTATTGTTCATCATTGCCGGATTCGTGCTGATCTGGATCGGCTATTTTCGAAACTGGAAATTCGTCCGCAATTTTTATTTTCGTTTGGCGCACTTGCTCGCGATGGGATTTGTCGCCGTGCAAACGATCATGGGCGAAGATTGCCCACTCACCATTTGGGAAAACCAGTTGCGCGTGAAAGGCGGGGTCAGCCCGAGTTACGACGAAACCTTCATCGGACATTGGCTCGGAAAAATTCTTTTCTTCGATGTTGGCCTTGGAACATTCGCGGTTCTTTACACGCTCTTGTTCCTGTTGATTGCGGGAACTTTCCTCTGGGTGAAGCCGCAACTTCCACGGAAATGGCGCAAGCGAGAAACCTCCGACTAACGCCACGCCATGAGTGTCTGGCTTAGGTGGGATCGAAAAACTCAGAACGGATCTATCGCCGTTCGTTGCGCTGAAGTGGAAGCGGGATAAGGATAATCCGCAATGTGACTCTTATTATCGTTGTTCCATCGTTGAGGCCATTTGTTGTTGGCGGGATCGACAATATCTGCGCGTTTTGCGATTTCCGCATGGCCATCGCAAAACATTAAAACCGTGCGTCCATTGTGACGACTGGACGGCCAATCACCAAAATCTTTTGGATCCATGTTGCCGTCCCAGATGCCATCAGTCTTGCTGTCTCCCAGCATGATCATTTCGGTCGGATTGCGAACGCGACTTTCCGACATTTCGGGATAAATGGGTGGGTTGATGTCACCTCCAAGGCCCAATTGAAGGCTGAGGTTCGGTGTGACGAGACCGCCTCCCCAATCGTTGTATCCGTAAGAAAAAAATGAACCAACGTCGCCTCCGATGGGGCCTGCTTTGATGGCAAACGGATCGAAGCCAGTCTCGGTGTTTTTGCCAATGCGGTTGGGATTGCCGGGTTGAATTTTCCATTGGTACTCAGGCTTGGTCGAAGGACAGTTAAATGGATTGCGATTGGTGCCCATCTGGCTAAACAAGCGGTTTGGCCAAACATAATAAAATTGAGGAATCTTGATTGCGCCTGGATATTTCCCTCCCTGACCCACATACATCAGGGTCGCGATGCCGAGCTGACGGAGATTATTCAAACACGTTGTCTGCCGGCCTTTCGCTTTAGCCTTGGCCAAAGCTGGCAGGAGCAAGCCCGCGAGAATGGCAATAATCGCAATGACCACCAGCAATTCGATCAGGGTAAAAGCCTTCCTTCGCGACGCCTTCGATAGGATTTTTCTGAATTTCATAAAATCTTCAGAAGTGCGCGGCACATGAGCACACGAAGCGGCGTCTGCTTTTATAAAGTTTGGTTTCATAAATTATGTTGAAGGTTCGCTTCCGTTGAGTCGCGACGAAATTTCTGTCCCTTGTCAAAGATTGCGGCGTGGCTCAACCCCATTTCATACCCCGACGCCGGATCGCATCAAGACAATGCTTCACGTCGAACGAACGCCGCGATGAACCTTGCGCCGTGCAGTTGAGTTTCATTTTGGCAGGCACGCCAAAACGGCGTATCCAGGCGCGTATTGAATTTATAATCCACCGCCAGAAAATCGCGGATATCGTCCCCAGGCACGCGCATTGAAATTGTTGTAACGTAAATCTGGATAGGCGTCAGAGTGGGTGCGCACAAACTGCGTTCAGAAAATCCGGGTAATTATCGAGCGGTCGATTGGTTTCCAGCAGAATTCCGCCTCACGTTCACAGCGCGTCCACTTTGGCGGCAAAAACAAAATCGCTTTCCGTCAGACCATCAATCTTGTGCGTCCAAAGCGTGAGTTTAACTTTGCCCCAGGCGAGATAAATATCGGGATGATGCTGAATGCGTTCAGCCAATTCGCCAACTTTGTTGGTGAAGTCGAGCGCCTCGCGGAAATTCTTAAATTTGTATTCCTTCTCAAGATGATGCTCGTTCACGACTTTCCAACCGCCACCCAGCTTTTGTGAAAGATTTTGCAAATCCGCGCCCTTGAGCGGCGGCACGCCACCTTTGCACGGCACGCATTCTTTTTCGGCTAGTTCATTCATAGTTCACTTTACTTGCTCGTTGATGAATGACAACCCACGCCAAAGGGCAAATCCGCGAGCCGGCTCGCGCGGACGCTCGCCCCACCCGAAATCCCAAACCGTTCCACCACCGAAGAGATGAACTTGGGATGAGGCTTTGCTTCTGGCGTATTTGCAGCGTGATAACTTACGAGCCGACGTTATCCAGTGAGACAATTTATCAGACTACCGGCTGAATGGAGAAAACGGTTATGAACAACCGTTCAAAACTGGGGAAAGTCGCATTCTGACACTGCCTGTCACGAGCAGTCAGTAAACCCAAAATGGCGGGAGCGGCGGGGCTCGAACCCGTAACCTCTGCCGTGACAGGGCAGCGCTCTAACCAATTGAGCTACGCCCCCGCGATGGGCTGAGGAAACTAGAAGATGTCGTTTTCCAAGTCAACGGACTTTTCAAAAGATTCGGGCAGCAGACGCCAAGGAGGTGGGGGTGGAGAACCCCGCTGAAGAAACGTAC
>JBBQAX010000424.1:0-3296 GCA_038316905.1 Verrucomicrobiota bacterium
GCCAGAAATCGGCGCCGTAGAAGTCAAAACAAATTTCCCCACGCACATTCGCCAACCGGAACCGCCGCGCGTGTTGACGGGAGAAAAAGATTATTCGTGCAAATCGGTTTCAGTGAATTGCTCCACCTGCCATGCGACGACCAAACCCAACCTCGAATTGCGCGATGCTGCTGATCTGAAAGATTTTCACCAGGGACTGAATTATCATCACGGCAATCTCAGTTGCGTCAGTTGTCACAATCCCGGCAATTACGACACTTTGCGATTGGCGGATGGCAAGCCCGTCGAATTCGTCAACACGATGCAGTTGTGTTCGCAATGTCATGGGCAGCAGGCGCGTGATTTTCGGCACGGCGCGCACGGCGGCATGACGGGTCATTGGGACCTCACCAAAGGTTCTCGCGAACGAAATACCTGCACCGATTGTCACGACCCGCATTCACCCGCATATCCAACGGTGATGCCGGTTTTCAAACCCAAGGACAGAGGTTTTTATCCACCGAAAGAGCATTAAAAATGTCAGACCAAACTTTAAATTCACCGAAGGAGACATGCGGCGGCATTTCGCGGCGCACTGCGTTGAAGGGAATTGGCGCGACTCTCGGAGCGACCGCGTTCGCCGCCGCCATCGCGCCGCTCACCGAATGGACCAAAGACCTTTCCGTAGATGAATTTCTGCAAAAACATTATCGCGAACTGACGCCTTTCGATTTGCGGCTGGTGATGGCGCGCTTGGAAAAAGAAGCCAAAGAACAATACGGCGCGGACGTCACCATCAGCGATCACAAGCCGCAACCAGGCGTCCAGTTCGGTTACGCGTTGAACCTGAGTATTTGCGTTGGTTGCCGAAAATGCGCCGAGGCTTGTCACATCGAAAACAATCACGATCGCGCCACAAACAATTCCTACATCCGCGTTCTCGAAATGAGCAAAGGCTCCATCGACATGGAAAAAGGCTCGGTGAATTACGATCATCCGGTCCCGCAGAAAGATAAATTTTACATGCCGGTGCAATGTCAGCAGTGCGACAACCCGCCTTGCGTCAGCGTCTGTCCAGTCGAGGCAACCTGGAAAGAATCCGACGGCATTGTCGTGGTGGATTACAACTGGTGCATCGGCTGTCGTTATTGCGAAGCGGCCTGTCCGTATCACGCGCGGCGGTTCAATTGGACCAAGCCCGTCGTTCCCAAGGAGGAAATCAATCCTAACCAATCGTACCTGAGCAATCGCATTCGTCCGCAAGGCGTGATGGAGAAATGCACCTTTTGTCTGCATCGCACTCGCAATGGAAAATTGCCCGCGTGTTTGGAGGCGTGTCCGACCGGCGCGCGCGTTTTTGGAAATCTGCTCGATCCTGATTCTGAAATCCGTTGGGTGCTACAGAACAAGCGCGTGTTTGTTTTGAAAGAGGAACTCGGGACCAAACCGCGGTTCTTTTATTTCTTCGATAAATAATTTATTCCGATGAGTAATTTCACTGAAGCACCAAAAAAATTGAGCGCAACCAGAGAGCCGAGAGCGTCGAGTCATTTAACGAGTTATCCTCGTTTTCTCTTGCGCGCATTTTCGCTGGCGACCGATGGCAACTGGGTTTTCTACGTCTGGATGACAGTGCTCACCGCCATCGCATTGGTCGGGACTCACGCCTGGGCCGTGCAGGTTCGCGACGGCATGGCGTTGACCAACATGACCGATCACGTCTCGTGGGGACTTTACATTGCGAACTTCACTTTCGGAGTCGGACTGGCAGCGGGCGGCGTGATGATGGTGATTCCGGCTTATCTCTATCACGACAAAAAAATGCACGACGTGGTGATCGTCGGTGAACTGCTGGCGATCGCTGCAATTGTAATGTGCCTGCTGTTCGTCACGGTGGATCTCGGACGACCAGATCGTTTCTGGCACATGATTCCGGGATTGGGAAAATTCAACTGGCCCGTCTCAATGTTGACTTGGGACGTGATCGTTTTGAACGGCTACCTGATAATCAATTTGCACATCTGCGGATACCTGCTCTACACCCGGTTTCTCGGACGCACGCCGAATCCAAAATGGTATGTGCCGTTCGTGTTCCTCTCGATTGTCTGGGCGATTTCGATCCACACCGTCACCGCGTTTCTCTACTGCGGACTCGGCGGGCGTCCGTTCTGGAACACCGCTTTGCTTGCGCCGCGCTTTTTGACATCGGCGTTTGTGTCTGGTCCGGCGTTCATCATCCTCGCGCTTCTGGTGATTCGCAAAGTCAGCACATTTCATATCGGCGATGGCCCCATTAAAACGCTGCTCAACATTATCCGAATCACGATACTGATAAACCTGTTGATGCTGGCGTCGGAAATTTTCACAGAATTCTACACCGGCGGCGCGCACACTGCGGCAGCGCAATATTTGTATTTCGGTTTGCACGGTTACAACGCGCTCGTGCCGTGGGTCTGGACTTCCATTGGTTGCAGCATTCTCGCCGCGCTTTTCCTGCTCTGCCCAAAAGTCCTTGAGCATCCGACCTTGCTTGCAATCGGTTGCGTGCTGGCGTTCGTCGGCATCTGGATTGAAAAAGGAATGGGCCTGATCATCCCCGGATTTATTCCATCCACGTTGCACGAGATTGTGGAATACCTTCCAAGCGCGTTGGAATGGAAAATCACCGCTGGCATCTGGGCGTTCGGTTTGATGATCTACACGATTTTGCTGAAAATTGCCCTGCCCACTTTCACTGGAAAACATACCTTGAAGTCTGAATTGAAGCGGCGACAAAAAATGGCTTAAAGCCAAGACGTATTTAATTTAGAATTGAATTGCGAAGATCGAGGGATAGGAAATTTGCCGCAGCGGTGAAAGGTATTTCCGCCCTTCTTTGTCCTTTGATTTTTGGAATTTTCTTTCGCACCCCAATAATCACAGAAGGGTTTTTACGTGTGACAATTTAGAGCCTCTTTGGCCTTGTCCGTTTCAAAATTGTTCAATATCAAAACCGAATCACCCAAACAAATCCATCTGCGGCGGTGGGGCGAGGTCTTTGAGTTTTTCCCGTTCAGCGCGATGGCGGGAAGTCTGGCGGACTTTTCCTTCGGGCGTGAGTTCGGAATCTTCGAGATTGCGCAAAATTTCTTTGGCGCGTTCGAGAACGGGTTTCGGCACGCCGGCCAGACGCGCGACTTGAATGCCGTAACTTTTGTCCGTGCCGCCTTCGACGATTTTTCGCAGGAAAACGATTTGGTCATTCCATTCGTAAAGGTAAAGGGGTCATAAAGTAAAGGGGTCAGTTCCTACTATTGACACATTTTGAGGGTGGTAAA
>JBBQAX010000425.1:0-3268 GCA_038316905.1 Verrucomicrobiota bacterium
TCTTGCCTTCGCTAGAACGTCGCCTTTTTGAGTTTCGCTCAAAGACAGGACCGGTTCGTTCGACAATTCGCGTTTCAGCAACGCGGCGGTTTCACGGACTTCCATAACGGCTTGGCGAAGCTCGGGATTGTTTCGTAATTCGCGGTCGATTTGTTCGGCCTCGCTTTTGGCGAGTTCGCCGAGCGCGTAGGCGGTCAGCTTTGGATCGTCAGATGAAATTTTCATAATTGGCTCCGTAAATTCTCTTTCGCTTCAGTTTGAAATTGTCGCCGAAGATTTTTAATGCCGGTGTGAATGAGAAAGCCGACGTTGCTCACGCTCAACTTCGTCACGTGGCTGATTTCCTGGTAACTCAGGTCGCTTTGAAATTTCAGCCGAATCACTTCGCGCTGATTCGGCGGAAGCAGTTCGAGAAACCGCAAAATCTGGCTCGACGATTCACTTTGTTCGGCAGCCATCGACGGCGACGGCTCGGCGCTTTCGCGCGTTTCCAAATCCATGTCAGTCAAAGGAGTCATACGTTTTTCTTTTCGTTGCACGTCGAGCGCACGATTTCGGCAGACGGTGAAAAGCCATTCGGTTAGACGTCCATCGAGTTTCTCCCGCTCCTCGCCGCAAAGTTTCACGAACGTTTCTTGAACAATGTCCCGCGCCCGTTCCGCGTCGCCGGTGATCGACGCCGCGTAGCGCAGCAACGAACTTTCGTGGCGTTCCAGTGCGGCTCGCACCCATTCCGCTTTGGCTGTCGTATCGTTCATCAAATATTTTCCGGCCTGCAAAGGTGATAACGCGCCGGAGACCTTTTTATTAGAGGGAATTTTTGCAGAAATGCTCTCGAATAACTTCTCGCGAAAAGCGAATCGTGCGAATGGCCTTTGCTCATGTTAATTCTTTGGCGTGAAAAAATGGGTTCTCATCACTGGCGGCTCTTCGGGAATTGGTTTGGAAATGGCCAAAATCTTCGCACGGGAGGGTTTTTCGCTCGTGCTCGTGGCTCGCCATGAAGATCGCCTTCGAGAAGTGGCGAACGACTTTCTCGCCAGCGGCACGGAAACAAAAATTATCGCCGCCGATTTGTCCGACAAACATTCTCCGGCGGAAATTTTCGCACAGTTACAAAGCGGCAATATTTTTATTTCCGTCCTCGTCAACAACGCGGGCTTTGGTCGTCAGAAAGCTTTTGCCAAAACTTCGTTGCCGGAACAATTGGAAATGATCGAAGTGAATGTCGCGTCGCTCGTTCATCTCACCCATCTGTTTGTTCAGCCCATGCTGGCGCGGCGTGACGGGAGAATTCTGAATATTGCATCCACTGCTTCGTTTCAGCCCGGGCCATTCATGTCGATTTATTATGCGAGTAAAGCATTTGTGTTTTCGTTTTCTTACGCGTTGGCCGACGAATTAGAGGGAAGCGGCGTGAGCGTGACCACGTTATGTCCCGGTCCGACTGAATCGCGCTTTCACGAGCGGGCAGGAAGGATTCACTCCGAAAAGGCGCTTCGTTTATGGATGATGACGGCGGGCGATGTCGCGGAAGCGGGCTATCGCGGTTTAATGGCTGGAACGCGCGTCGTCATTCCGGGTTTGTTAAATAAGCTTGGATATTTTTTTGCGAAAATTTTTCCAGTCCGCGTTCCAACAAAAGTGGCGCGACGAATTATATCGAGGGGCAATCCGGTGGATTAAGAATGAATTGTCGGGCGTGGATCAGTCGTGAACTTCCAACAGGATTGCGCCCGGAACGACACGCAGGCTTTTAATTCCTTGAATGATCGGTTCGCCATTCCGTTCACCAACCGCATTCGCAATCAGGTTTTCACCCTTGAGTCCGCCGAGCCACGCTTTGGGCAAACTCAACCCAAACACCGTCACGTCTTCCAGGATTGCATAAGGCGCATGGCCGTTGCCCATGGAGATGCGGAAACGTCCACGAGCGCGGAACATTTTTCCGCCGCCAATTGGAAAGTCCTGTGGAATTGGTACCGCTAAATAGGCATTGATCGCGTCCTTCGCAAATTCCAATCGCACCGTTTGGCCAAGTTCGGTATTGGCGTTCAACAACCCGTTTAGTTCGCGCTCGGTCAGGCGCAGTTCTTTCGAACCGGGCGCGTAAGTGCGATCGATTTCCGGCTTCGGTGCGGAGTCAGGCAAGGTTGGGGGATTGGGTGAATTATTTTCCGGGCCACTGACGCGCTGGATCTTCTGTTCCACGGTCGCTTTCTCCGCTTCCGTCAATACCACGGGTTTGATCGGACGCTGCATCCACCAAAGTGTGATGGCGACGGTCGCGACAATGAGCACCAAAAAAGCGAGCAAACCGGCACAACCCAAGAGTAGCCAGTTACGGCGTTTCGGAACCGAGGCGGAGTTGCCAACCGGGTGAATTGGTGGCGGTGTGGATTCGGGATTCATGCGCGAAAAGCGTAGTCAATGCGTCCCGAACTCGCAAGTTTACTGCGGTGTAGCGTTCGGCCTGTGGCGAATTTTATCGATCCCAGTTTATCGAGCCACAGGCTCGACGCTACAGCTACGCTTGCACGCGATTGATCAGGTGAACTTCACCTTGATACGGCCAATCTTCTGGCTTGGACATCAGCCCAGCGCGCACTGGATTGCGCCAAACGTAGTTCCATTTCTCTTCGTAACTTTCGGTGTGCCGCAATAGATGATCGAAGAACCCCGGTTGCCAGAAGCTTTTTAGTTTTGAATCTGGAATCGTTGCCGGTTCGTGGCCAAGTTGCGTAATGCTTTTCCCAAACGTTGTTTTAAGCCGCTTTCCCATCGTGACAAACTCATGTCGCGGCCATTTCGAACAAATAGATGCACATGGTCCGGCATCAAAACGTAACGCCCGATTGCGACGTTGAATGAAAGTCCGCGTTCAGCGGATTCGCGGAACGCTTGATGCACGGCATCACATGCAAGTAATGGGCGACGCAGCAGTGTGTTGAACGTAACCAGGTAAAGCGGCGGATCGTAGCTTTGAAAGACAGCAGGCAAGCGTGGTGGCGTGTCTTTGAGTTTCTTTTCCATGTGTAGCGTCCGGCCTGGGACCGGATTTATTTTTTAGATTTTAATTATTCAGAATTCGGCCGCAGGCCGAACGCTACAACGCTACCCGCTACTTCTTCTTCTTCCCACGCACCTGCGCAGCTAACGAGACCTCAAGTCATTTATCTTGAAGGGAAGTTTTGCGTTCTCTTAAAATGAGACGGATAAATAATGTATGCAGACTTTGGAAACTAATCAAAAACCACTCACCTCCGCG
>JBBQAX010000426.1:0-3259 GCA_038316905.1 Verrucomicrobiota bacterium
CTCCGCGCCGGACTGCGCCAGCTTGGCGAATCGCTTGGGAAAGTTCATCGAATCGATCTTTATTCATAGTAAATACTCCTCAATCAATTGTTTCAATTTTTGGATTTCTCCTGCGCTTAAATCCTCTTTTTCGTTTTTGGCGTAGATGTCGAGCAGAAGGATTTTGTCCCGATTCACCAGCAATAATAAATCACACGCGCGCCGCCACGCTTGCCATGCCCTTTCGCGGCGCAACGAATTTTCCGCAACCCGCCTGATTTCGGGATCACCTTTCCGGCATCCGGTTGATCCATGAGCAACACTTGGAATTCGGCATAATCCTCGTCCGAAAGCAATCCGTTCAAGCGTTTGCTGAACGGCGCGAATTCCTCAAATTCCATTGTAGGAGAATACGTCAATGGCGTAGGGCGTCAATTTATGTCTTTGTGTCCGAAGAAAGTATGGCGAAACTACGCTATAAATGCCGCGTCCCAATCTTTCCAAACCGGTTCGTAGCCGAGTTGGCGGATGCGGGCGGCGACTTGTTCGGGCGAACGTTGGTCAGCGATTTCAAATTGGCCGGTGGCGTTGGTGGCGTTGCCTTTGGTGGTTGCCCATTCGCTGGCGTCGGCGGCGAGTTCGACGATTTTTCCGCGCACGGTTTGATGGATTTTTTCTTTGCCAGCGCCAGTGTAGCCGCCGGGTTCGGTGTGGCTGCCTGCGCTGATCATCGTGATGCCGAGCGGGAAAAGGGCGTCGCGCAAATTGGCGGGTTCACGTGTTGAAAGTACGATTCCCACGTCGGGAAACATGAGGCGAAAGGCGCAGATGAGTTGGACGAGTTCGCGGTCGTTGAGCGTGGTGAGCGGTTGAAAATCTCCAGCGCACGGACGCAAACGCGGCAACGAAATCGTGACCTGCGCTTTCCAACAATTGCGCAGCAGATAATCCGTGTGGGTGGCGAGGCTCAACGCTTCCAATCGCCAATCGCTCAGGCCAAAAAGCGCGCCGATGCCGAGTCGGCGGAAACCGGCGGCGTAAGCGCGTTCAGGCGTTTCGAGTCGCCAATCAAAATTACGTTTCGGCCCCGCCGTGTGCATTTCGCCGTAGATTTTGCGGTCGTAAGTTTCCTGATAAACAACGAGACCATCCGCACCCGCCTCGACCAGCGGACGATATTCCTCAGTTTCCATCGGGCCGACTTCGAGCGAGATGCTGGGAATTTCTTCGTGCAAAGCCGTGACGCATTCCGCCATGTAGCCGTTGGAAATAAATTTCGGATGTTCGCCCGCGACGAGGAGAATGTTGCGAAAACCTTGCTCCGCCAAAGCGCGCGCTTCCCGCACGACGTCATCTACGGAAAGCGTCACTCGCAAAATTGCGTTATCGCGCGAGAAACCGCAGTAAGAACAGTTGTTGATGCATTCGTTGGAAAGATACAGCGGCGCGAACAGACGAATGACTTTTCCAAAACGTTGTTGAGTGATTTGTTGCGAACGGCGGCAGAGCGGTTCGATTAATTCAGCGGCGGCGGGCGAAATGAGCTGAGCGAAATCGCTGAGTGAAAAACTTGTCCGGGCCATGCTCTCGCGCGCGGAGGACACGCTCGTGTGGAGCGAACGTTTCACGAGAGATTCTAGCGGTAAGGAATTAAATTCTGCGACAAAACTCATCGTGATGAGAGGGTAGCATTGACGGCAGGAGGGTCAATTCACTTAGGGGAAAAGTGTCTTCTATCTGTTGACTGGAAACTACTTTTTCGCAGGGGTTTCAAGGACTTGTCCATCCTTCATCAACCGCTCGCGCAATTTTGTGTAAGACACCTCCTGCACTTTAATTTTTCCATCAATTGCCATCACCGCAGCGGTGGCGGCGGATTGGCCGAGAATCATGAAAACCGGTTCCATTCGAATTGATCCAAACGCGATGTGCGAACTGGACACGCACACCGGCACGAGCAGGTTGTCGCACTGCCCTTTTTTCGGAACGAGCGAACCGTAAGCAATTTCGTAGGGACCGTTCAACTTTACGCCAATGTCGCCCTCGTTTTGTACATAGCCTTCCGGCGTGATGTAACGCTGCACGTTGTGGGAATCTATCGTGTAGGAACCCATACCGACGGAATCTGGCGTGGGACGGCGCTTGAGCAATTCATTTTCGGTCATCACGAATTCACCGATCATCCGGCGCGCTTCGCGCACATAGATTTGATGCGACCAGTTTCCGTTGTCGGGGAATTCATCCTTCGGCAAACCCCATTTGCGCATTTCGTCCTGCACAACTTTCGGGACGCGCGGATCGTTCGCGACAAAATAAAACCATCCTTTTTGATACGTCTCGTGCTCGTGAATGATTTCGCGACGCCGCGCGTAACTGGCTTCGGGATAATCATAATTGAATCCGATGTTGTCCGTGCTGAACGGCCCGTGATTGTTGTTATCGACTTTATTATTGGGAAGCGGATCGAATTTTTCAAACGTCTCGCGCCAACCCGCGTTAAATACTCTCAACATCAATTCGTACTGCGCCGGGTCGTAGCCGTCCGGTTTGGGAAACGGCACGCGGTTTTCGGGATGATCCGTCAGGCAAAGACGAAAGCAATACGCCTGAATTTTCTTGTCGCCCGCACCGTATTCGCCGGGAGGTTCGGGGCTGATGCGGGGCAAAACACCGCTCGTGGGATCGCCCGGCACAACGTAAGGACTGATCTTTTCCTTCAGCACGCCGAAATGATGGCGATGATGCAACACGCCGGTTTGCACGCCGTTCCATTCTTCGTCGTAAATATTTTTGGCTTCGCGCCCAACGTGATAATCCACGCCCGCCGCCGCCATGAGATCACCTTCGTAAGTCGCATCAATAAACATTTTTCCCGAATACGTTTGGCCACTCAGCGTTTTGATGGAGGTAATGCGCGCGTTCTTTTTCTTCACACCCTTGGCGCGGTCAAGCCATTCATCGCGATGCACCGGGATTTTATATTCCTTGATGAAATTTTCAAAAACCCGTTCCGCAATGTGCGGTTCAAAAATCCACATCGTGCGCTGCACGCCATCGATGGCTGGTGTCCCCTGGCCTTGGTTTCCGTATTGATCGCGCGCCTGCCATTTCCATGTTTCCGGCTTTTGATATTCCTTCCAGACGCGATGATAAAATTCCCGGGAAAGTCCGCCGATGACTGCTTTGTTTCCGGTGTCAGTAAAACCGAGTCCGCCGCTGGAAAGTCCGCCCAGATGTTTGTCGGGAGAAACAATCACGACGCTCTTGCCCATTTTCTTCG
>JBBQAX010000427.1:0-3248 GCA_038316905.1 Verrucomicrobiota bacterium
TTCAGTTTTGAAACCGTTGGAACGTGATTTTGTTTTTTATTTTTCATCCCTGCCGTGTGGCAGGCAAACAGGTCACGTTCCAGCTTTTTCTAAATTTTGATGGGATGACTGTGGAAATTTTTCCGATCAATGTTTTCCGACACGATACCTTCGCGGTGGTTTAACTTTTCCGCATATTGAAACTGACATGCGTTTAAATTGGGCACGTGGGAATACCTTTATTGCATTTTGAAACCAATCTGCGACGAGACTCGGACAAAGGCTGTCCGACCAACATTACCGTGTTTGTGAAAGTCTTCAACGAGTTGCGCGGCTACTATCCCAAGCAAGGCTACCTCGCCGAAGTCGAAACCGCTCTTGATGGCATACCCATTTCCGGTGGCACATTGTTGGTAGAGTGAGCGTTCTCGAAGAGGCCATCGGTCAGGAGTGATTTTCCCTCTCACTGGTCAGACATTTTCTTTCAGCGTGTAGGCGCAATTCCACGGCTTCAATCATCGCCGTCTTACAAGCTTGTTAGGCTCCGACTGATTGGTGCCGCACCAAAGAAATCTTATGTTTGATTCTGGCGATGAACTTGACTCGGGACAAAACAATGGTCGGTTCCAGGCTCACGATTCTGACACGAGTCGTGATTCTCACGGCATTGTATTTTCTCGGTGGAATGCTCGGGAAAGAAGCATCCTTTTTATCAGAAAGCATTGCCTTGGTTTGGCCGCCGGCTGGAATCGCATTGGCGGCAATCCTTCTCTTCGGCTACAAGTTTTGGCCCGGCGTGGCTTTGGGCGCGGTTCTTTTTTCTTTCACAAACGGTGTCCCTTTCGGTTTTTTCACACTCGGGACTGCTGTTGGTAATACTGTTGGCGCGATCATCTGCGCCTTCTTGTTGGAGCGCATCACCAAATTCGATAAGTCACTGGAGCGCACGCGCGATGTGGTGGGTTATATCTGCTTTGCCTGTTTTTTTGGAACTACGGTCAACGCGGCATTTACGGTTACAGGTCTCGCTTATGCAGGGGAAATTTCGTGGGACAATCCATTTTCCACTGTCCTCCGTTGGTGGGTCCCCAACGCCCTCGCGGGATTAGTCGTGGCTCCATTCATTATTACCTGGGCCGCGCCCTCGTCTGTTCGCTGGAATACCAAATTGATCATTGAAGCGGTGATTTGCGGCATTGGACTCATCGCGGGAACACTGATTTCTTTTAATTCCTGGTTCGCTTATGGAATCCAGAATTATCCACTGGCGTATTTGCCGTTTCCATTTTTGGTGTGGGGCGCATTGCGATTTGGCCAACGCGGAGCAACTACTGGGACGTTACTCGTCTCTGTTTTAGCCATTCATTCACTGCTCGGCAAAGGCGGCCCATTTTTCATGAATAACGAAACCGATAGCCTGATGTTGATCGGCAGTTACATCGGTATTCTTGCTGTCACCAATATGCTGTTGGCCGCCGCGAGCAGTGAACGCAAACGAGCGGAACTCGCAATGTCGCAAAGTGAGAAGCGCTTTCGCGCCGTCGTGGAAGATCAAACTGATTTAATTTGTCGATTCAAACCAGATGGGACGGTCACTTTCGTCAATGGCGCTTATGCCCGCTTTCACCAGCAAGAAAGCGCGGCGCTTCTCGGGACCAATTGGTTGCAGACTCTTTCCAAGGAAGATACGGACGTGGTCGCGAGTTGTTTTTGTGCGCTGCCGAAAGATCAACCGGTCGTTTCGTTTGACCAAAGGGTTTTTACTCCCGATGGAAAAGCCGTTTGGCAGCAACACACCGTGCGGCGGCTTTTTGCGGAACATGGCGACACCTTGGAATTTCAAGCAGTGATTCAGGACATTACTCACCGCAAGGAATCCGAACAGCTCCTGCTGGCCAGCGAAAAAAAATATCGTTCATTGCTGGCAAACATACCGGACATCGTCTGGGCCGGAACCGCCCGTGGGCAGTTGATTTACATCAGCGACAATGTTGAACACATTTTGGGATACTCGCCTCTTGAATTTACGACCACGAATACACTTTGGTTGGAACGAATTCATCCCAGCGATCGGGATGCCGTCGAGAAAGCGCATGAGATGCTTTCCTCGGAACGCATCAGTTTTCATTTGGAGTATCGAATCCAGCGAAAGGACGATCAATGGATCTGGCTCCACAGCCGGGCCTCCGCCACCCGCATGCAGGATGGAATTCTGTATGCGGAGGGACTTTCCTCCGACATCACGCAACGCAAAAGTGACGAGGAAGCGTTGCGCTGCGCCAAAGAATCTTCGGAAGCAGCCAACCGCGCCAAGAGCCAATTCCTGGCCAATATGAGCCATGAATTACGCACTCCTCTAAATGCCATCATCGGATTTTCAGAAATTCTGGCCGACAAAACTTTTGGCGAATTGAATCCGCGCCAACTGAAATATTCCAACAACATTCTCGGCAGCGGTCGTCATTTGCTTCAGCTCATCAATGATATTCTCGACCTTTCCAAAGTGGAAGCGGGCCGGATGGAACTTTCGACCGCTCCTTTTTCCGTGAGCCAAGTCATGCAAGAGGTTCACTCAATCGTAAAAACTCTGGCGAATAAAAAAGCAATCGATCTCCATTTTGACATCGCCAGAGATTTGCCCGTGCTCCAGGCCGACCAGGCGAAGTTCAAGCAAATCATGTATAACCTCCTGAGCAACGCCATTAAGTTCACGCCGAAGGAAGGCCGCATTGTGGTGACCTCGCAGGTCGCAGACGATTTAGAATTTTCTGCCAACTCCGAGGGTCGCGTCTCCTCAGAGCGAGGATTGAAAGTGTCGGTCGCCGACAACGGCATCGGGATTGAACTGAAGGATCAGGAGCGAGTCTTTGTTGAGTTCGAGCAAGTCGATTCTTCTTACGTGCGCCAGGAAAATGGGACGGGACTTGGTTTGGCCCTGACCAAAAAACTGGTGAACTTGCATGGTGGAAAAATCTGGTTGGAAAGTCAGGGTGCCAATCAAGGGAGCACGTTCGCGTTCATCTTGCCGCTGGCGCCCTCGAGCGCGAGCCTCATTGATTCCCCAAAAGAAAGCCCGGCGAATACAGATTATTCTTTTCCGCCGAAAATACTGGTGGTTGCAGACGAGACAGCTTCACGGGTGGCCATTGAAAGTTATCTGAAGGAGGCTGGTTATAGCGTCGATTTTATGGAGAGCCTCGTTCAGATGGCTGAAGCTTTAAAGAGTAGTTATCCTTACGCAGTCGTTCTCGAAAAAAGTTTAGCAGACA
>JBBQAX010000428.1:0-3247 GCA_038316905.1 Verrucomicrobiota bacterium
CCAGGTGGGATTGCTCGTCAGATTTTTTGCGGACGCATGCACGGAGGAACTAAGAATTCCATCAACGTAGAACTTGCAGGCGTTGCTCACTCCGGCCTGAAACGTGACGGCCACATGATACCATTGACCTGTGGCGAACGACGCCGCGTAGGCATGATCTTTAATTCCAGGAGTGGTGAATCGCAACGACGTGCCGCTTGTTTTTAAAGTATATCCAACGGCCTCCCCGACGATGGCATGTTCGCCAACCAGATGGCTGGAACGAATCCATGCCGCGATCGTCAATTCATTACCGACGTTTGCATTGTCCGACTCCGCATAACCATTCGTTGTCGAAAAACTCAGCGCGCTCCCATCGCGACTCGCCGCCCAGGTGACGCCGTTCGCGATCATCGCATGATGCTCTTGTCCTGAAGTGTCATTTGCAACCGCGCCAAATCCTTCGTTGAAATTCCATGCCGCAATCAGTTCGCCTGCCACTGATATTTTCAAACTCGCTTCATCATAGGCACCCTCCGAATCCGTGACGCGCACCGTGAATAGATTCATTCCCGTATCCGCGCTCGTCGGCGTTCCACTCAACGCGCCATTGGCCGCAACGGTCAACCACGTCGGCCCACTTACTTTGCTGAACGTCAAATTATCGCCGGAAACTTTATCCAGATCCGTCGCAAAACGTGCAATGGTTTGGCCGGAGTAAACTACGTTTTTGGCCGCGGGCAACATGCTGATCGGTTTGGGAAAAAAGTCGGGTGCGCGATTGACATCACTGGTCAGATCTAAATTCTGAAGAAAAGAACTGACGAATATTCCGTTCGAAGGCGCATCCAGGCCGACGGTAGAAGCAAACAATCCCCAACGTTCCGAATCGTAAGTGTCGTAGTTTTCTCCCGTGAGATAATGCGTGGAAACATCCGGGCGTCCCTGCGAAACGTGCGCGTCCAGACCGTCATTGGCAATTTGGCGCGAACTTTTTCCACCAAACTCGTCTCGGGTTGTTTCCCATTCGTCGTGAAACACTTCATTGGTTTTATAGAGATGCACGTAAACTTTGCGCGCTTGCCATGGAGCGAGACCAATGAGATTTGTCGCCGCCGCGTTCGGGTCTGCGGCGACATAATACGCTTCGGTCACGACGATGGCAGTCGCCTTATGATTATCGTGTCCGTATTCGCCATTGAAATCATGCGTGATGATGACTTCCGGACGATAGCGGCGGATTATTTCCGCCACAAAATTCACGGCCTTCGCTTTGCCAGCAGCGACATCACCGCCATTACCCTGCAACACTCCGTCCGCCCAATAATCCCACGTCGCATCTATTTTGTTAGTGTAAGGATTTCCCGCCATGTTGTGCGATGGGACATCGCGAAACCGCCCGAAGATTGGTTCGTAACGCAACCCGTAGGTCCAGGTGGCATTGCGCAATTCTGCTTCGCGAATCAGTAAATTGTTCGTATTCCAATCGCCACTGGTCATCGAAAGCAACATTGTCGGAACCTGTAAAACACCTGCGTAATAAGGCAACGCGCCGCCGGAAAATATTCCCTCGTCGTCAGGGTGAGCATTGACCGCCAACAACGTAATCTTGTTCGTTGACGCCCTCCATTCCAGCGGAGCAGCACCGGAGATTTGGGTCAAAACCAGAAATAAAACACCCAAAAGACTTTGAAAGATTGAACGCCTACTCATTCGGGCGATGGTATCAGCCCGACCACTCTCCGTCCTAGATCATTCACTCGCCGAAGAATTTTTGGATTTTTTGCACGGTTTCGATAAAACGATCGACTTCGGCTTTGGTGTTGTAGAAATAAAAACTAGCGCGCGCGGTGGATTCCACGCCGAGTTTTCGCAACAACGGTTGGGTGCAATGATGGCCGCCACGCAAGGCCACGCCCGCTTGATCGGCCACGGTCACGACATCGTGCGCGTGAATGTGGTTGAGAAGAAAACTGACCAGTCCGGCACGATTTTTCTTCGGGCCAAACAACCGGATGTTTTTCAATTCGGAAAGTTGGCCGTAGGCGTAGTCGGCAAGTTCGCGGTCGTGTTGCCAGATTTTTTCGCGGCCAATTGCGTCGAGATAATCCATCGCCGCGTGCAAACCAATTGCGCCGGAAATATCCGGCGTGCCGGCTTCAAATTTATGCGGTGCAGGTTTGTAGGTGGATTTCTGGAATTCGACGGAATGAATCATGTCGCCGCCACCTTGATACGGCGGCATCGCTTCGAGAATTTCGCCGCGTCCGTAAAGCGCGCCAATGCCGGTCGGCCCGCAGATTTTGTGACCGGAAAACGCCAGAAAATCGCAGCCCATTTCTTGCACATCAATCGGCATGTGACCGGCGCTTTGTGCGGCATCGACCAGCGTGGTGATGCCGAGTTTTCGGGCGCGCGCGCAAAGTTCGTTCACCGGATTAACCGTGCCGAGCGAATTGGAAATGTGAACCATTGCGAACATTTTCACACGCGGCGAGAGCAGTTCGTCGAGGTGCGAAAGGTCGAGCAAACCTTCGTCGTTGGAAACGGGAACATAAACGAGTTTCGCGCCGGTGCGTTCGGCGAGCAATTGCCACGGCACGATGTTGCTGTGGTGTTCCATTTCGGTGAGCAGAATTTCGTCGCCGGATTTGAGATGACGATTTCCCCACGAACTGGCGACGAGGTTGATGGCCTCGGTCGTACCGCGCGTGAAAATAATTTCGCCGGCGTGGCGTGCGTTGAAAAATTTGGCAACGCGATTGCGCGCGGCTTCAAACCCGGCAGTAGCGCGATTACTTAATTCGTGAATGCCGCGATGAACATTGGAATTGTCGTGTTCGTAGTAATGCGTGAGGGCGTCAATGACGGCGCGCGGTTTTTGGCTGGTGGCGGCGTTGTCGAGGTAAACGAGCGGATGGCCGTGAACGGTTTGGTTTAATATCGGGAAGTCTTCGCGAATTTTTTGCCAGTCGGTTGTCATAAAAAAGTCGTAGGGCGGGCGACACGCCGGCCCAAATTTTGACGCTGAATTTTGGGCAGGCGGGACGCCCGCCCTACGTTACAAAAGTCCAAGTTGAAGTTGCGCGGCTTCGCTCATCATTCCCTGGTTCCACGGCGGATCGAACACCAGCGCGACATCGGCTTCGATAATTTCTTTGAGCGTAAAAAGTTTGTCGCGCACGTCCTGCACAATCTCCGGCCCCATGCCGCAGCCGGGCGCGGTCAACGTCATTTTGATTTGCGCGCGATAGGCGTTGTCCGCCGG
>JBBQAX010000429.1:0-3228 GCA_038316905.1 Verrucomicrobiota bacterium
CCACCCGTGATTCTCGCGCACCTGAATCATCGACGCCAAAATGTTGTTCCACGTTTCCTGTTTCATCATCACGTCGTTCGGGAACATGCAGCCGTCCCAGCAGATGTGTTTGAATTTTTTCGTCACTTTGCCGGCGTCGTCGCGCATCCAATAACCGGCGTCGCGGGCGATGTTTAATTTTCCGTTCGGATCGGTCGCGAGACAATGCCGTCCGGTTTTGTCGTGGGAGCCGGAGCCTTTGACGGTGGCGTCGTTTTGCGCGACGTGGAAATCAAGCGTCCACGGGCGAAGCGCTTTGGTCATTTTCTTCATCGCTTCGTGAAATGCGCCCGGTTCCCAACTGAAATTTTTCGGAACGATGCGGTGTTTCGGTTCGTTGTAGCCGAGCAAATACAAAAGCGTGTGCGCCATGTCGGCCTGGAACCCGACGACTTTCGGCTGGCCGACGGCTTCGAGCGTGTCGAGCATCGCGCGCCAACTGTGCATGCCGCCCCAGCAGATTTCGCCTTCCGCCGCGAGTTTTTCGCCGTGGTCTTTGGCAATCTTCCCAGCTTCTTTGAATGACGCGGCAATTTTCTTGGTGTTGCCCTTTGGATCTTTTTCCCAGTCGCTCACGCCTGCGGCGGAATCAATTCGCACCACGCCGTAAGGTCGCACGCCGAGTTTGCGCAATTTCTGCGCGATGCCGCACGCTTTGCGCACGGCGGTCAGCCAATTTTTCTTTTTCGTTTCGTCGCCCATCGCCGAGCCATCGAACCAAACCGGCGCGACAACCGAGCCGACGTCGAAACCTTTTTTCTTAATTTTGTCGGCGAGCTTTTTAATGCCGTCGTCGTTGATGTCGATGGAGACATGCGGGTCGTAAAGAAACAAATCGACGCCATCGAACTTCACGCCGTTGACTTCGGCTTTGGCGGTGAGGTCTAGCATGGTGTCGAGGTCGATGCACGGTTCGGCGCCGGGCGAACCTTTGCCGACGAGTCCCGGCCACATGGCGTTGTGAAGTTTTGGAAAATTGTTTTTCACGGATGAAGTTTTTGCAGGTGCGCTCATAAAATAATTTCGTTTGGAAATGCGGGGGAAAACTAGCAGCGACCTTTTTAATGAGGCAATTCCAAATGTTGCAAATCCCCCGCGCACGACTGATTTTACAGTGAGAGTTATGTCACACGATACGAGCAAAAAAGAGGAAGAGAAACCTGCGAGCAACGAAGTGCGCGCGGATGAGAATGCCGTTTGCGAAGTGTGCGGAAAATTCGGCGCGTTTGCGTTAGGTGACAGCTTGCTTTGCCTCGATTGCTATGAAAAATGCGGCTCCTGCTGCACGGGGGAGTTTGAATAATCAGATTCGAATTTCTTCCCGGAATTTTCCTTTCCCATCTCTCCCAAATCCATAGCCGCTTCCATGTCAGGCGCATCTTTCGCAATCAAAAGCCGCGCTTGACGCCCACCAATCAAAGAGCAGAATCGCGGCGAAATTCAACCCGGCGCAAAAGCAGTTCTCGCTGAACGTGCGCATCAAAAGGAATCCCTATTATGAAACTGGTATCACCTCGCAAATGGCTTGGCATCGCACTTGGCATTCTCAGTTTAAACCGTGAGACCAGTGCAGCTATTCTTACCGTTAATAACCTCAACGATAGCGGAGCAGGTTCTCTTCGTCAGGCGATCGCCAATGCCGCTGCGACGAATGACGTTATCGTCTTTGCTCCTGGCCTCACTGGCACGATTACTCTCACGAGCGGTGAGTTGTTCTTTTCGAAAAGCCTTTCCATCAATGGACCTGGCGCGACGAATTTGACCGTCAGCGGCAACAACTCCAGTCGGGTGTTCAGTGTCAGTGGCAGCACGATTGTCATCTCAGGATTGCGTATCGCCAATGGCTTCGTTTCCGGCAATCCAAATTCTTTAAATGCTGGGGGCGGCATTTTGAACAACAGCGCCAGGCTCACGGTGCAAAATTGCGAGATCGCGAATAACACGCACACGGGCGGCCCTAACACCAGCGGTTTCCCGCTCCCCGGTCAGGGCGGCGGAATCTGGCACGTGAGCGGTGGCGACGCCAACACCGGCGGTCGATTGCTTCTTCAAAACTGTATTTTCACTGGCAACATGGCCATCGGCGGCAGTGGAACAGATGCGGTCAGCCCCAACACCCCGGGAGGCGATGCGGGTCCCGGTCAAGGAGGCGGCCTCTTCGTTTATCCGACGAGTGCGAACTCAGTAACGCTGAAGGATTGCACGTTCATCAACAACTCGGCCATCGGCGGAACTGGCGGAAACGCCATGGGCAACGCCGCACGCGGTCGGGGCGGGCGCGCTCAGGGCGGTGCTGTTCATGTCGCGGAAAATACTTTGCTCGTCGCGGAGCGTTGCATTTTTAAAAATAACCACGCCATCGGCGGCGTCCGTGGTTCTGGTAGCAACACCACTGATTCCAATCCAGCCCACGGCGAAGGCGGCGGGTTCCATGTTGTTGGATTCGCCGTCATCACCGATTGCACTCTCGATGGTAACGATGCGACAGGCGGTGCGGGCATCGACGGCACCGGCCTCGTTGGCGGACCTGGCCAAGGGGGTGGCCTTTTTTTTGCCAGCGGCCTGGCGAACATAACTCGAAGCACTCTTATCAACAATCTGGCGGAGGGTGGCGCGGGCGGCTCGGGTGGAACTACAAGCAGGGGTGAAGGAGGAGGTATCTTCATTCGCTACAACGGCAACCAATTTACGTTGAATCTGAATAATAGCACCGTGGTTCTGAATATCGCGGCCGCTGGAAACGCCTCCGGGGTTGCCAGCGGAGCTGGGGTCTGGACGGAAGACATGCTGAACATCACCAACTGCACCATCGCTTTTAATGTGGTCGTTAGTAATGCCGTCGGTAGTGGAGCTGGCCTCCGCATCGCCGGTGGCACGACTTCGCTCCAAAACACTCTCGTGGCGAAGAATGTCTCGGACGCGGCTCCATCCGATGTGAGCGGTGCCGTCGTTTCTTCCAGTGCCCACAATTTGATTGGGGCCGGTTCCGGTGTGAACACAACCATCACCGGCATTGCAAATGGAGTGAACAGCAATCAAATCGGAACGAGCACTACACCTATCGACCCAAAAGTTCACGCGCCGTTTTTCAATGGCGGCCCAACGAAAACTTGTTCGCTGGATTCTGACAGTCCTGCGGTCAACGCCGGCAATGATGCAACTGCGCCGAACTCTGACCAGCGCGGATAC
>JBBQAX010000430.1:0-3194 GCA_038316905.1 Verrucomicrobiota bacterium
CGAATAACCGGAGTCGGACCAATCGGTGTTCGATTTTCAATGTTCGATGTTCAGTGTTTCTTCCACCCATTTGAATTTTTTTTCGATAGATCATGCGGGACGCAGGGCCAGGGGAATCAGTTGAGAGATATTTTTCACGAAATTGACCTTCATTTTACTCCGCACTTCTACGGGAACCTCCAACCAATCATTTTTGTTTTGCTCGGGCAGGATGAGTTGTTTCAATCCGGAACGTGACGCAGCCAAAACTTTCTCTTTGATCCCGCCAACGCGCAGAACACGGCCGCGCAAACTGATTTCGCCCGTCATCGCCAAATCTGAGCGCACCATTCGATGCATCATCAACGACGCCAATGCGCAAACAATCGTCACGCCAGCACTCGGGCCATCTTTGGGCGTCGCGCCTGCGGGAACGTGAATATGAATGTCGCGTTTTTCAAAATCGGTTAGATCAATTTTCAAGCTCGAGGCCTGGCTGCGCAGAAAACTCAACGCCGTCTGCGCGCTTTCCTTCATCACGTCGCCGAGCGACCCGGTCAGAATCAAATTGCCTTTGCCGGGCATGCGCGTCGCTTCAATGAAAAGAATTTCGCCGCCCACCGGCGTCCAAGCCAGACCGATGGCGATTCCATATTCGGTAATTCGCTCTGCGGCTTCAGAAATGAATCGAGCCGGCCCGAGATAACTGGTCAGTTGCTTGGGCGAAATCGTGAGCGCACTGGTCGGGTTTTTTTGAGAAACAATTTTTCGAGCGGCTTTCCGGGTGAGTGAAGCAATTTCGCGCTCAAGTTGGCGCACGCCGGCTTCGCGGGTGTAATCGTGAATCACGCGGCGCAAGGTCGCGTCGGGAAATCGGACGAGCTTCTTTTTTATGCCATGTTCTTCAAGCTGGCGCGGAACCAGGTGTCGTTTGGCAATCTGCAATTTTTCGACGGCGGTGTAGCTCGGCAGCTCGATTACTTCGAGACGATCGCGCAACGCGGGTTGAATCGGATCGAGCCAGTTGGCGGTCGTTAAAAACAGAACGCGCGAGAGGTCAAAGGGCAGATCAAGATAATGATCCGTGAACGTCGCGTTTTGTGATGGATCAAGAACTTCGAGCAACGCCGAGGCGGGATCGCCACGAAAGTCAGAGCCCACTTTATCAATTTCGTCGAGGAGAATGACGGGATTGCGGCTCTCGATGCGGCGCAAGGTTTGGATGATTCTTCCCGGCAACGCGCCCACGTAAGTTCTGCGATGTCCGCGAATTTCCGCTTCATCGCGCATACCACCGAGAGAAATGCGCGCAAATTTTCTGCCCAATGCGTCAGCCACACTTTTGCCGAGCGACGTTTTTCCCACACCGGGCGGCCCGACCAGGCAGAGAATCGGGCCCTTCAATTGTTGCTTGAGTTTGATGACCGCTAAAAATTCCAGCAGCCGATCTTTAACTTTGGTGAGACCGAAATGTTGTTCGTCGAGAATGCGCGCGGCGTCGTCAAGATCCAGTTTATCTTCGGTCGATTTTGACCACGGAATATTGATCAGCCAATCGAGGTAATTGCGCGTCATTGTGTACTCGGCGACGGCGGGAGACATTTGCGTCAACCGTTCCAATTCCTTCAGCGCAACATTCTTGGCATCTTCAGGAAGCTGATTGGTTTCAATCTGTTCGCGGAGCAACACGGCTTCGCTGCTGGCAGGATCGTTCTCGCCCAGCTCACGTTGAATGGCGCGAATCTGTTCACGCAAAAAGAAATCGCGCTGGCTCTTCGACATCGAGCTTACGACCTCATTTTGGATTTTGGATCCGAGCGTCAATACTTCGAGCTCGCGATTGAGCATCGGCAAAAGTTTCGTGAGCCGTTCCGTGACCGAAGGCGTTTCAAGCAACAGTTGGCGTTCTTCGAGGCTGAGATTCAGGTTGCCCGCGATCAGATCGGCGAGTTTGCCCGGTTCTTCAGTGTTGAGCGCCGCGACTTTGATTTGCTCGGAGAGAGCAGGGGACAGTTCAATAATCTCTTGAAATTGGCGCTCTGCATTTCGGCTTAGAGCGGTCAGCTCAAGCGAATCTTCAACGACATCATGAATTTTCTCGATCTTCGCAACGAGGTACGGATTGGTTGAAGTGTAATCCGTAATTCGAAAACGGCGCAAACCTTCGACCAACACGCGCACGGTATTGTCGGGAAATTTCAGCATCTTCAACACGCGCGCGGCGCAACCGTGGGTGAACAGATCCTCTGGAGCAGGATTATCAACCTCTGGTTTTCTCTGTAGGACCAAGCCGAGGAAACGATCGCCTGCGACCACATCGTCAATCAAACGGATGCTTTGGCTGGTTTCGACTAAAAGCGGAGAAACCATCCCTGGAAAGATGACGATGTCCGATAATCCGAGAATTGGCAGAGTTTCCGGGAGTGATTTCGTCCAGACCTTTGTGCCAGTAGGATCGCCCGTGCCCGGCGAACCGAGGATGTCGATAAATTGAGTGTCCGGCGTGGTCATGTTTCCGTTTTACCTTTAGATGCCATCGCCCGGAAATCGTTCAGAACATTATGTATTCGTAATGGAAACGGATATTTTTTTGGGGGGAGAATCGGCAGCTACAGGAACATCGATTCGAAGAAATCCATTTTGATACGCCGCCTTTGCCAGAGTTAGATCGTAACCAGCGGGCAGCTCGATCACGCTTTCAAAAGCGCCATAGTTAATTTCCATCACGAGAAACTTACATTTCGGAGCGCGGCAACCATCGGGACGCTGGCCGCTGATACGGAGCCGATTTCCTTCAATGGTTAATTCCAGATCTTCACGACGCATTCCGGCGAGTTCGACTTTGATAACGACGCCACCGCCGTCCATGACATAAACATCCGTGTTGGGAACCCAATGTGATTCTGTGCCCTTGCTGTGGTAATGAGACCGTTTTGCGAAATGCAATGTGGAGCTAACTTTGCACATGGCCATACGAGATAAAATATCTTAGGAGATTCATTTAAGCAAAGGTTACTTCATTTTCATGATGACTTGTCCGCGCTCGCCTTTTCGAGCGTGAAAAATGATGGAACTGCCGGGTGCGGATTGAGAAGGATTGGAACAGCCGCAGTGAGTGTCGCGTTTGAAATTGAACTTTTTTCGACGGAATTTATTTCCAAAAAAAATCGCAGCCGTTGCAAGAACGATGCTCAATGCGATTATTTCCTGCCAAT
>JBBQAX010000431.1:0-3191 GCA_038316905.1 Verrucomicrobiota bacterium
ATGAGAAAACGACGGTTGGACGTTCAATTCGTGGAGCAGAAGTTCACGAAACGAGACAGGCAGAGAATTGGCTTTGGGACACCGGGTGGAAAAATGCAACCTTTCCTGAGCTTCGGTCTAGAAACGTTTGCTGGTGCGGAAGGAGGGTTGCCTGACGGCTGATTCAAGTCTTGGCTTCTTCGGGTTGTTCGTCGGTTTGCGGTTCTGGAACTTCCTCTTTTTTTGATTCGACGCTTTCCTCTAACTTCATTGCGGCGACAAACAATCCGGTGAAAAGACCTCCGCTCAACAACGTATTGCGGAAGAATTCAATTGTGGGAGGCCAACCGGCCGTTCCTTTGGTGAGCGCGATCAGCCAACCGGCAAAATTCTTGGTGTATTCTGGATTCTGGAATGGATTTATCAGCCATGAAGCCGTGTTGGTGACCAGATAGAATACAATTGCACTCAACATTCCTCCGCCCAGTAATTTCAACCATGACGCGTCGGATGTGATTTTTACCCCGAGCCAAACAATGGCGGCAAACGCCAGATAGTTTCCCAGCATCGAAATGTGAAAAGCGCGGACATGATAGAAAAACAAGTTCATCACCAGATCCGTCAGAAGCAGCATTCCCAGTGGAATCCACCACGCCAGTCGTTTCGGTAAATACAAGCCTGCGCAAAAAGCGATGGCATAGGTGGCGCTGAAATTTTGCGGCATTAAACCGGGCCAGCGGCTTAACGCGAAAACAGCGAGCAGAATCAACGGCAATATGACTTTTGCATTCACTGCGAAAAGCATACGCGGCGTCTCTCTGTTGACAAGAGCGCGAAAAACTCATCTTTCCCAACGCCAGGCGTTTTGAAAGTTCTCTGTGCCTCCGCGTTGCTGTGTTTAACTGAAAACCGTTCATGGAGAAATTATTTGAAATCCTTTACGAAGATTCAGACTTGCTGGTGGTTAATAAACCCGCGGGGCTGGTTTGCCATCCGACGAAAGGAGATCAGTTTTCCAGCTTGATCAGCCGCGCCCGAATTCATTGCGGCACACCCGCGCATTTGGTCAACCGCCTTGACCGCGAAACCAGCGGCGTCGTTCTCCTCGCCAAAAATTCTGAAACCGCCGGTGCTCTCGGAAAACTTTGGGAAAAACGTGCCGTGCAAAAAGAATATCTCGCCATTGTTCACGGCCACGTTCCCGAAAAAACTGGAATGATCGACGCGCCGTTGGGAAAAGACACGCAAAGCAAAGTCGCTGTCAAAGATTGCGTGCGTGCGGACGGCGCATCCGCGCAAACCGGATTTGAATTGCTCAAACAGTTCGTGCGCGATGGAGAAAATTTTTCACTGCTGCGCGTTGTTCCGCGCACCGGGCGAAAACATCAGATCCGCATTCACCTTGCGCACTCCGGACATCCAATTGTAGGCGACAAACTTTACGGCCACGACGAGGACGCGTATCTGGCCCTCGTGGAAAACCGCCTGAGCGATGCGCAAAAGAAAAAACTCATCTTCCCGAACCAGGCGCTGCACGCTGCGAGCATCGGTTTGAACTGGCGCGGACGCGAATGGGATTTCACCGCTGAACCAGAGGATGAATTTCAACAATTCATTTCCGATAAAAGAGCAGATTGATGGATCGAGAACCCGCACGAAACTCTCGAAAACGTATAGAAGGAAAACACCGCAGATATTTCCACGAGGTTAGTTCGCATTTTCTGTTCGCTTATTTCCAGTATTTCGCGGTTTTGCTTTCATCTTCCCGCTGAATCGCCTTTGTGTAGTTTTCACTCGTGCAAATTCCAAAAACCATGCGTGCGCTCGTGTATCGCGGAAAGAATGATCTCCGCGTCGAAACCGTTCCCGTTCCTTCGATTAAGCCAGATGAAATTTTAGTGAAAGTTGCCGCCTGCGGTGTTTGCCCGACCGACATTAAAAAAATTCAATACGGCACGGTCGCTCCGCCGCGAATTTTCGGACATGAAACGGCGGGAACCATTGCTCGCGTCGGGGCTCGAGTGAAAAATTTCCGAGTGGGTGAACGTGTCGGTCTGCACCATCACGTTCCTTGTTTGAAATGCCATGTCTGCCGCCATAACGCATTCGCGCAATGCGAAACCTACAAGCGCACAGGCATCACCGCTGGATTTGAGCCTGCCGGCGGCGGTTACGCGGAATACGTCCGAGTGATGCCTTTTGTTTTCCCTGGCATCGTCCGAATTCCCGCGAAGAATACTTTCATCGAGGGTGCCATGTTGGAGCCTGTGAACACGGTTCTGAAAGCAATTAAGCGCTTGAACATTCTACCGAATGACTTCGTGCTCGTAGCCGGTCAGGGTCCCATTGGTTTGATCTTCACCCGACTGCTCTCGCTCCGAGGGATTAACGTGATTGCCACCGATTTGCTTCCCTCTCGTCTGAAGGCCGCGAAATTTTTTGGAGCGACATCTACGTTTATGGGGGACGATGTTTCGCTCCACGAGCGAGTCAAGCGCCTTACTCGAAAACGGCTGCTTGATGCAGCAATCATTGCAGTTCCATCCGATGACGCGGTCCGACAGGCGCATCAACTCGTTCGCGGGGCTGGTCAGGTGTTGTTATTCGCTCACACACGGCGGGGAGAGGAATTCCCTCTCGACTTATCCTCAGTGTGCGTGGACGAAAAAGACTTGTTGGGCAGCTATTCATCCGACATCACGATCCAGGCCGAGGTCGCAAAACTTATCTTCTCTCGAAAGCTCGATGTCCGAAGCCTTATAACGGAGCAATTCCCTCTGGAAAGTGCAGCCGAAGCCATCCAGATCGCCGCATATCCCGTCCCAGAATCATTGAAAATTGTCGTGTCTATCGGAGGTAAATAGAGCGTAAAAAAAATGCTTTACACAATAAAAGCAATTCCACATAAAGAACCTCGTAAACATGAGTAAATCCCACATGCAAAAATTTCTCAAAAAAAAATTGACTGAGATTTCTGTTTCTGTGAGAGTTGCTCCACACACGGAAAAAACAAAACAAATTATGAGAACAAAAACACTACTCCTATCGGCTGCCCTCGGCATTGCCACGGTTGCGACTTCAATGGCGCAAACCTTCTCGGTGAACGTTGTTGGATACGTTAATAAAACATTGCCTCCGGGTTTTAGTTTGATTGCAAATCCGCTGAACACCACAAACAACACATTAAACAGCTTGATTCCAAATGCTATTCC
>JBBQAX010000432.1:0-3190 GCA_038316905.1 Verrucomicrobiota bacterium
CGTCTCGCTCGACAAAAATCAGGCCAAAGTCACGCTCGTCGCCGTGCCGGACAAACCGGGCGTCGCCGCGCGCGTGTTCAAAGCCCTCGCCGACGCAAACCTCAACGTGGACATGATTGTGCAAAACGTCAGCCACAACGCCGGAACGCCCGCGACAGATTTATCCTTCACCGTCGATAAACCAGATTTGCTCAAAGCGAAACAAGTCATCGAAAGCTTGAAAGGCGAAATCGGTTATCGCGAAGTTTTGGCTGACGAAAAAATTGGGAAACTTTCCGTGGTCGGCGTGGGAATGCGAAGTCATCCGGGCGTAGCCGCGAAAATGTTCGAAACACTTTCTCAAGAAGGCGTGAACATCGGAATGATTTCCACCAGCGAAATAAAAATCTCCGTCATCATCGATCTGGAAAAAGGCGAGCACGCGATGAAAGCGGTGCATGAAGCGTTTTTGGGTTAAGAAGATTGCCGTTTTTCGGCTAGGACTTCGGTTACTCGAACTTCTCTCATTGCGCGACCACGCGATAAAAACGTTTCCCTGAAGTGCGTGTCGAATCAAAAACGGATGTGTTGCTTCCTGCTCCAGAGAAAGGCACGCCGAGGTTTATCCAGTTGGTCGCGCCCACTTCGGACAAATATTGAACCTGATAGCTCACATTGGTTTGGGTGAAAAAAACCAATTCGGCAGCCGTGTAAATCTCGATGATTGTGATGAATGTGCTTCCGTTGATTTTTTTGCCAGGTGAAAAGTTCGAGCCATTACCGCCCACGGCAATATCGTGGTTCACGAAATTGCCGGTAATGTCGGGAGCGCGAGTCTGCGATTTTCCTGCGACACTGGTCAGATAGCTGATTGATGCGACAATGAAAGCGTTGGTGTCTTTCAACGAAATTGTTTCACTGGTGTTCGCAAGAGAAAGCGTGCCTGTGGAAGCAACCGCGATCTTGCTCGCGCCAAAACCGCCCGTCGGTGTTCCACCTCCGAAAACCACGAAAGCCTGTCCCGCCAAAAGAATTGTTGGCGAAGCAAAAGTATGCCGCACGGAAGTTGAATCGGAGAGGGTATAATTTGCCAAATCGATGCTGTTGCTGCTGGTGTTCACAATTTCCACGAATTCATCCTGCGTTGCGTCAATTATCCCGTCGCCATTGGAATCGGCAGTCGTCGAGGGATTTGCCAGGAACTCGTTGATGACAATCTGACCAGAGACCGTCGGTAAAAACAGCAGTCCCGAAAGGAGAACAAACGCGAGGGTTTTCATGTTGGTGCAATACAGATTTCCGACCGCTGGATAATGCATTTCGGTAAGGGGCGCGTCCATCGGCAAGTTTTAATCTTTTTTAGGCGTTTAGAAATGGGGAGGCAATCATTGCATTTGGGAGAGGAACATTTCCAAAGTAAATGTTCAAAAACGGGTCGATTTAGTTCCCCTTTGCTTCGTTCCAAAAATTGAGTTCATTTAACCCAATAAAAAGGACGCCGTTGCCGGAAATTGTTCCTGTGCCACTGGCAATGACGGTGACGGAACCGGTCGCGCTGCCCGTCGGATTCGTCACACGAAGAGTTCCAGCGTTCACCAAGGTATCGCCCGAATAAATGTTGTTTCCCGGAAGCTGTAAAACGCCTGCTCCGGCTTTCGTGATGGAAAATGAGCCGCCGCTTTCGCTGATCGTGCCGCTTAAGGTGTTGGTATTATTAACGGTGAGGGTGCGGCTGCCTGTCAGGGTCACATCGCCCGTGAAGGTCAAATCATTATTCGCGAAAGTCACATTTCCACCCAATGTCACGGGTGCGCCGACAATTCGCGCGGTGGCGTTGTTCCCACGAATGGTGCCGCCATTCAGTGCAAGAGGCCCACTCACGGCCGCGTCATTCGCAATTTGTAATGTGCCGGCGGTCAATAAAACGTTGGTGAATGTGCTTACCGAGTTGAGTGTGACCGTTCCCTGATTGAGGGTTAATCCATCATTCACGCTCGATCCCGTAAATGTCACGGTCGCGCCTCCGGTTTTAGTCAAACGGCCTACGCCAGAAAAATTTTGACCAATGGTGAACGAAGATCCAGAGCTATTCACCGTCAGTCCACCGCTCTTGATTTCCGCCGTGTCCAATCCGGTAAAAAGGTCGTGTTGACGTTTGTCCCAGGACGGAGGACGGAACCGTCGAAGGTAATCGAAGCATTACTTGCTAGATTTAAATCGTTCGTGTTGACCAATCTGGTGCTGCCAAAAAAAACTAGGGCGTCGCCGTCGGTGCGATGCCGCCCCAGTTTTCGGGCGTGCTCCAATTATCGTTCCCGCCGGCGCCCGACCAGGTGATCTGCGCGTACAAAAGTTGTTGAGGAAAAAAAATCGTAGCCAGCACACAAACCGTGGCTAGAACTTGAGGGAGAAGTTGTTTTGTTTTCATTAAGTATCTATTTTTGAATTTTACCAACAAATCACCCTTCCAAAATTAGCAAACCCTCAAATGAGGGGTCGGAACCAAACAGAGATGTTTCCATTTTCTGTTCATCGTAATTGCGCTTTGTTTTAACCGGTAAAACTGTTTTATTCCGCGCCGATGAAAAAGCGGGGCGCGCAAATTAAACGTTTCACCAACGAGACACAGATTTCTCTAAAACTGATTATTGATGGGCAAGGAAAGTCGTCGATCAAAACGGGCATTCCGTTTTTCGATCACATGCTCACGCTTTTCACAAAACATTCCACGACGGATTTGGTTCTCACTTGCAAAGGCGATCTGGAAGTTGATGCGCATCACACGGTCGAAGATTGCGGCATCGCGCTCGGGCAAGCGTTTCTCGCAGCGCTCGGTGATAAGAAAGGAATTCGTCGTTATGGAACCGGGTTCGATCCGCGCAATCCATTTACCGGCGAGGCTTACGTCACGATGGATGAATGTTTGACGCGTTGCGTAGTCGATTTCAGTGGGCGACCGTTCATGGTCTGGCGCGGGTTGGACAAGATGCAGTTCAAGAACCTCAGTGACGCAGAGAAGAAACAGGATATGTCTTCCGCATTTCGTTTTGGATTAGCGAAAGAGTTTTTTCAGGGCTTTGCGAATGAAGCCCGTTGCAACCTGCATTTGGAACTGCTTTACGGCGAAGAACCGCATCATGTTGTTGAGGGTTTGTTCAAAGCGTTTGCCCGCGCGGCGGATTTCGCCTGTCAGCGTGATCCTCGAATTCTG
>JBBQAX010000433.1:0-3174 GCA_038316905.1 Verrucomicrobiota bacterium
CGTCCAGGAATTGATCGAAGCGATCCAATCATACGTGAAAACCAACAACCAAAATCCCAAGCCATTTGTATGGACCAAGCGCGTCGACGAAATCTTAGAAAAGGTGAACCATTGTAAAGCCAGCACTGTTACAGCACACTAACGAGTCGAGGAAAAAATAACAATCGACGGCACGGCCGCCTCAAGATTTCTGAATTCGCGTCGGCTGCGCTCACTACGTTTAGTCGATGTAGCCTTTAGCTCGTAACCGCCTCAAGATTTCTAAATTCGCGTCGGCTGCGCTTCAATTCCGCTTTACCGGCGGGTGATTGTTGCTCACCGCCTCAAGATTTCTAAATTCGCGTCGGCTGCGCTGGCCTTTACCCAACTTGTTGCGGTGCAGTTGTTCACCCTCACATTTGCGAGCGCGACAGCTTTTCACCGCAGCATTTCAAATATCCTGAGCCACACTTCACAATTCCCTTGTGTTTCCCGCAGTAAATTTTAGGCGAGCGTCCCTGCGGGCGAGCGTCAGCACTGCCGCACTCGCACCGCTTTTGCCGGAGTCAGGCGCAGTCGTCGCGATTTCAAAAAACATGTCTTTCCAATGGCGGAAGAAAGATGGTCGGTGGGCAATGCCCACAGCAATGGAAAGGGAAAAATGGAGAATGGAAAAGAGAAAAATGCACGGAAATACCCGTTATATGCCGAAGCGGTCGTGATTCTCCATTTTACCTTCTCCATTTTCCATTTCAGATAATCGTCACCCGCGAGCGCACTTCATATGGCAATCCCATCGCCTCAATCGTCAAACTCGCATCGCCGGAACTTGGCCCCAGCGAAACAAACAGCACCTGATCTTCGTCCTCTTTCAAAATCGGCTGCAATTCGGCCTGAAGTTTTGCCAAACGCATTCCGTCCAGCGGACATTCAAAAACGGAATATTGCAGCCGCACGCCAAAGCCTTCCAACGTCCGCGCCACTTTCCGCAACCGTTTCGGGTTGCTGATGTCGTAACTGACGAGATAGCGAGTTCTCATAAATGGAAAAGGGAGAATGGAAAATGGAAAATTATTTAGTGGTGAGAATCAAGCGGATGAGTCTTCGAGCGAACTTGGAACGTCCGCTCGCACAAATCTTTTTGTCTCCTCCATTTTCCATTTTCAATTCTCCATTTCACCCCGTTCTCCATTTCACCTCGTGGTAAATCCATGATAGCCCGTCGCCTCGCCGCGAACGAACCGCCACAACTGCCGCGCCTGCACTTCCAACATCCGGCGATAGGCCATCTTGTAACTGAATTCAGGATGGCTCACTTCGGCATCCATCCGACGAAACCACGATTCCCAAAATGCTTTGCGTCCTCGATCATTTAAAAATGTTCCGTTGGCGCTGCGAATAAAGTCTTCCGGCCCAAGTTCCGTGCGATTGATCAAACTGATTGCCACGCTATCTGCAATTAGCGGGCGAAATTCTTCCATCAAATCCAGCGCGAGGGCAGGGCGGCCATAGCGCGGTTGGTGCATGAATCCGAGAAATGGATCCAGCCCGACGGCGTGACAAACTCCCGTGAGTTCCTTCGCGAGCATCGAATAACCGAGCGAGATCAACGCATTCACCGGATCGCGCGGCGGACGACGATTCCGCCCGCGCCAATCGAATTTCCAATCGTCGCGCTGTTTGAGCATCGACTCAAATTGCTCGAAATAGAGCGCGGCGGCGCTGCCTTCCATTCCCATTAACTCGGCGATGTCACGCGCACATTCCGTTGCGTCGCGAAAATTCGCCATCAATTTCAACACGCGATCCGGCACGTCGCCGTTGCGCATGAGCATCACGCGTTGGTTATGAATTTTGGCGCGAATGATTTCTTTGGCGAGTTGCAGTCGTACGCCGGGCAATTCAAACAAACGATATTGCCCGCGCCGCGCATCAACTCCGCTGGCGGGCAGACCGCGCAACAATCCGACGAACCGTCCTGCCGCTGAAAAATAGGAAACGTCAATGCCGAGATCGAGGCATGTTTCAACCGCTTGCGCCGTGATCTGCACCGCGCCGTAACAATAAATCGCGCGCACTTGTTGCCCTGGAATTTTCCGCGCCTCCTCGCCTTTGACACTAACCACAAGTTGATCGCCGCGTTGCCCGATTTGCGCCCCGGGCGTTTGCACGACGAGCACTTCGCTGTCATCGCCGCCCGGTCTGGGCGGTTGCAACGTGGGCGGTTCTTTGCCGGATTCAGCGGCGAAATCCAATGCTTCAAGAATGCGGTCTCGAACCGTATCTTCGTTTGGTGTGGAAAAACCGAAGTGCAGTTGGCTATCCGTCACCGCCGTTTTTTTGGCTTTGCTCCACCAACGCGATTCGTTCGGAAGACAAATCGGATACGCGGAGCAATACAGACAGCGCGCATCGTTTTTCAACGGAGGCGGACAAGTTCCGCTGGCGGCAACGGCGCGTGCATCCTCAATCGCCTTGCGAACTTTACCAAATAATTCTTCCGTGAAATCCACCGGCACGCGACGTTTGTCCGCTGCATAATAAATCGCACCGCGCACCGCATTCACTCCATGTTCGCGCAATAATAACGCGTGCGCCGCCACCTGTATCGCATCTGGCTCTTTCGCCTCGCGTTCGCCCTCAGCATTGCGCCGCGCCGAACCGCGTTTGTAATCAATAATCTCCGCACCCTCCGGTCCGCCCTCAACAATATCTACCACGCCAATCAATCCAAGGGATTCGCTTTCCAATCGCAAGCTGCGCAGTTTGGCGCCTTCGGGAAGATTTTCGGAGAGAGCCTTCGCTTTGTCCTCATCAAGTCGCGACGGCGCATCGACGTTGCGATGCACATGACTGCCCGCCACCGTGTCCGCGTTCTCCTGAAAAATATTCTCGACCCACTGGAAATAAAACAGGCGTGGGCAATAGATGAAATTGTGCAGCCGTCGCACCGGCAAAGGTGGTTGCGATTCCAGTCCGCCTTGAGTTTGAACAGGCGCGTCGCTCATATTATTCCTTGGTTATTTGTGGCCCATGTTGGCTAGTCGTTTTTTCCAAAGTTCAGTCAGAGGTTGGTAATCTTTGGCGTCGGCTCGGCGAAGACAGTTCAAATAAATCTGCATTCCTTTTGGATTCACGGAAACCAAGGACACCGGTGGCAATCGCAAACGCCGCATCAATTCCCACAACCATAGC
>JBBQAX010000434.1:0-3164 GCA_038316905.1 Verrucomicrobiota bacterium
CGCAGATCGCAGGGCAGGAACATCGGCGTGTGACGGTCGAGATTGACGAAGCGTGCGGGCATGGTTCACTGATGCTTCCACCCGCTTTTTCATTCAAACGTTTTTGAAAAATCTTTCGGCTAAGTCCGACAGGCTGCTAGGGCGTTTCGAGGTTGGCGAACTTTTTCGCGTTCTGCCGCGGACCAAATAACGCGGTGCCGATGCGCACCAGAGTGGAGCCTTCTTCAATTGCCACTTCGAAATCGCCGCTCATTCCCATGCTCAAGTGGGGCAATGGTGCGCCAAGAAGTTGTTCGCATTTCGTTTTCAATTCCCGCATCTGCCGAAAAATTGGACGCACTTTTTCCGCCTCAGACGACCATGGCGCAATGGTCATCAAGCCGTGAACTTCAATTTTCGGCAGCGCGTTGATGTGTTCCAGTTCCGACAGCAACTGCTCCGGCTTGTAACCGAACTTGCTCGATTCACCGGCGATATTTAATTCCAACAAAATCGGCATTGTCTTCGCGGCTTTGTCGCATTGCTTGTTGATTTCTTCCGCCAGCGCGAGGCTGTCCACGCTTTGGATCATTTCGAAAAGCTGAACAGCATCGCGGCATTTATTCGATTGAAGATGGCCGATCATTTGCCAACGAAGTTTGCCGGGGCACAAAGGGATTTTCGCTTTGGCTTCCTGAGCTTTATTTTCTCCGAACAGAATCAAACCGGAATCGGAAGCTTCACGAATGGATTCGGGCGGCTGGCCTTTGCTGACGGCCATCAATGTGACGGAAGAAACATCGCGACCGACGCGCGCGCAGGCGGCGGTGATGCGTTGTTGAATCGAATTTAGGTTTGAGGGGAAATCCATATCGTATGAAGCGTGCCTTACTCTAAGGTTCTTAATCTTAATCCTAATCTTACTCTTAATCCCTTTTTGGGAGTTCAGAGATTAAGATTAGGATTATGAGTAAGATTAAGAGGGAACGGGCGGTTTACGGCAGTTCTTCGACCGTAATATCTTTATAGGAGGCTTTTGCTTTTCCGCCGCCGTGAACCTGCAACGCAATCACGCCAAAGGCCGCGATGGAATCGTCCGGTTCGGTGTAATCAAAGGTTTGAACGCCATTCAGCCACGCTTGAATCCGTTTTCCTTCACACCGGATTTCGTATTCGTTCCAGTCGCCGCGTTTCAGAACAGGGTTCACCTTCTCCATATCAGATTTCACGAGCAATTTGTTGCGACGCGCTTCGTCATACAACGAACCCCACCAACCCGGATCGCCCAGATCAGCCTGATAACCGCTTACTTCAAAATGCTTGGGAACACGTTTGCTGCGCACTTGCACGCCTCCATTGATAAAACCTTCCGTCCCCTCGAGTTTGCATTTGATCCGCAAAACAAAATTGGTGAACTGGCGTTCCGTGCAAATGAATTCGTTGTGCGGCACTTTTGTTTCAAGACTGCCGCCGACGACCGCGCCATTCTCAATTCGCCACGTTTTATTCGTGTCGCCTTCCCAGCCGTGAAATGTTTTGCCATCAAAAATCGAGACCGCTTTTGGTTTTTCTGCCTTTGTGTTTTGGGAAAAGCAGCCATTGGCGAAAATCAAAAGGGTCGATAGGAATAATAAATGTTTCATAAATTCAACGATTCTTTACGCAACTGTTTCAACGATGGCTTCCGTTCCGCTGTGCCCGATGATTTTCACTTTCTCCCCCTTCGCCACAAGGTCCCCTTGCGAAATAACATCAATGATTTCATCACCGAATTGCGCTTTGCCGCCAGGCCGAAGCGCCGAAATCGTGACGCCAACTTGCCCGTGCCGCGAAACATGTTTTCGTTCTTGAAGCGCGTCGGATCGAACGCCGCTTGCCGTCTGCGAAACCAACACTCCGTACACCGAAGTTTTGGGAAGGAAGCGCATAATTAAAATTACGACGATTACCGAACCGACCAGCGCGATGCCGACGTCCTGCAGCGGTCCGCGCAACTGCGGCATTGTGGGAATCTGCGGCGCGCCCGGATACATATCGACCGTCGCCATGATCAAAGCGACGAACATCATGGCCGCGCCCAACAATCCGGCGACCATGCTTCCAGGAAAAAAGAAAATTTCAACAATGACCAAGGCTATCCCAACGATAAAAACCGCGATCCATTCCGCGCCCGATAACGCAGCGACATAACCGCCCAAAAAATAAATCGAGAAGGCCACAATCCCGACAATGCCCGGTAAACCAAAACCCGGGGTTTTGAACTCGATATAAAAGCCGATCACGCCCGCGATCAATAGCAGCGGCGCGATTGCATTAATCCAGGTGCCGAGTTTCTCTGCGCCAGTTGGAAGAACTTTTGTGACGGTTGCTTTTCCGAGATCCAGTTCTTTCAGAAGTGCATCGAACGATTCAATCGTTCCGGCGGAGAGCAGAGGCTTGGCAGGTTCGCCGTATTCCTCTTTGGCTTCCTGGTCGGTCAACGTGAGGATTTCGCCTTTTTCGTTGAGAACTTTTCCATCAATGATCAGCTCTTTCGTCTTCTTCACCATGGCATCGGCGACTTCGACGTTGTGCCCATTTTTTTCCGCGTTGGCGCGAACTAATGCGCTGACGGCGGAACTCATCTTTGCTTCCATCGTATCCGGCAAAGCTTCCGCGCCACCACCGCCGGGCGACATCATGATCGGGGCCGCGGCGCCAATCACACTTTGCGGTGCCATATAAATTTTTTGCGTGGCAAAGCAGATGAATGCTCCAGCGGAAAATGCTTTCCGGTTCACGTAGCTGACCTTCCGGCCTTTGAATTGATTGAGGATCTCGATGATTTCTTCTGTGACATCGACGCGTCCGCCGTTGGTGTCCATGTCGATGATGAGCACGTCGGCATTGGCTTCCATGGCTTCTTTCACCCCGCGGCGAACGAGATAAACCAGTGGCGGCATGATGTCGTCGCGAATGGGAATGACGTAAACTTTTTCCGTGAAGGTTTCAGCCGCAGGTAATTGGTTTGGAACAAGTCCAATAAGGCAGAGAAAAAATACCAGCCAGCGTTTCATGCAAAAACCGTAGGACATTTCCAAAGCGCAAGCAAGGGGCGCGACGGGTGAGGGCAGGGCTGACGCATATCAATTGGTCAGGACGAGTTTGAGGTAAGCAGGGTCAATGGCGGCGCGGAGGAGTTTGCC
>JBBQAX010000435.1:0-3157 GCA_038316905.1 Verrucomicrobiota bacterium
AATATCCGGCAGCGGTTTTCCATCGTCGCCGAGCATCGCGGGAAACACGTCGATGTAATCAACCTTGGAATTCTTCTTCGCAAAATTTTCTATGAGTTGGTTGGCGGATTTGAATTGTTCCACTTTCGACCAACGCAAGGGATTCGGTGCGATGGCGATAAATGCGACGCGAGTCTTCGGCATCGCTTTCTGCACCTTCGCCACAAAATTCGTGAAATCGATGAAAACCTGTTCCGGTGTTTTGCCTGCGTTGATGTCGTTGGAACCGGCGTAAAATAGAATCTGTTTTGGTTTGTAAGGCTTGACGATGCGGTCGAAGAAATAAACCGAATCACTGATCTCCGAACCGCCGAAGCCGCGATTGATGATTTTGTGGTCGGGAAAATCCTGCGGCGCACTTTTCCAAAGTCGCGCGCTGGAACTGCCGATGATCAGGACCGCCTTCTTCGGCGGTGGATTGGTTTTATCGGCGGCTTCGAAGGCAAGAATGTCTTTCTCCCATCGGGCTGGATCTTTTTCCGCAGCGATGATTTGTGCGGCGGACAAAACAATTGCTGAGAGAATCGCGAGTCGAAGCCAAGTCAGAGAAATTTTTAGCATGATTCATTTTTGCTTTAGCTTCTCACGGACTTCAATGGTCAACTCGACTTCTTTTTGCGATTCCAGCCAGCGCAATGCTTCCGGCAAATCAAAAAAATCTCCTTCCAATTGCGCTTCAAAAGCGGCGTGCAAAATATTACCCATCGCTTTGCCCGGAGAAATTCCCAGTTCCAGCAAATGGCGTCCCATCAAAATCGGTTGCGGCGCTTGCGCTTGGATTTTTAGATCGCGCGCGCGCGCCAAGAGGTTCTTCACATTCTCAGAAACAATCTTCGGGCGCGGCGGACGGCCAAATTGATCGGCGGTCATGATGACGCACAGGCTGTTTATATTCTCCGGCTCCAACCGTTTCGCGAGACGGCGCAAGGCGCGATCGCTGATCGCATCGAAATGAGCGAGATGATTTCGCACCAGCGGAATCACTCGTTCACGTATGTTGAGTGGAGTCCCGATGCGTTGCAAAAATGTCTCGGTCAATTCGCCGCCGACTGCATCGTGGCCGGGCGAAACAATTCTTTCCACACCGTCTTTCATGGCGCGATGCGTGGTCGCCGGTTTGCCGAAATCGTGCGCAAGAATCGCGAGCGAATAAACGATGCGCGTTTCCACATCGGCGCTTTTCCATTCGGGAAGTTGCACCAACGCGTCGCAGCAATGGCAGGTGTGAATGAACACATCACCTTCGGGATGCCACTCCGGCTCCTGCGGAACACCGATGAGCACTTGGATTTCGGGGAAATGTTCGATCCATTCCGTCTCAACGAGAAATTGTAGGCCGCGCAATGGCGTCGCACTTTTTTCCGCCCATTTAAACCATTCTTCGCGAACGCGCTCGACGGCGAGTTCGCTGTAGCTGGATTTGATTTGCCGGCAAAGCGCGATTGTCTCTGGCGCAGCTTTCAGGTCAAAACGCGCGGCAAATTGCATTCCCCGTAGAACGCGCAAGGGATCTTCTGTGAATGCGTCGCTGGTGTGACGCAGAATTTTCTTTTTCAGATCAGCAGCGCCGCCGAAGAAATCGAGCAACAGTTTTTCCTTCGGATCATACATCAGCGCGTTGATGGTGAAATCGCGACGCGACGCGGCTTCTTTTGGAGTGATGGATGAATCGAATTCAATGTGAAAACCTTTGTGACCCGGCGCAGTCTTGGAATCACGACGAGGAATGGTGAAGTCAAACGTTTCTCCGGGCGCGACAGTCAATTTGACAACGCCGAACGAACGCCCAACCAAATCAGTCCGGCCCCGGCGCGAAAGTGCGTTGACCAATTGCTCGTAGTTCACGCCGAAAACTTCGATGTCGAAATCTTTGCAGGGATTGCCAAGCAACGCATCTCGCACACAACCGCCGACGAGATATGCCTGTTTGAGCTCCTGCGTTTCGGAAAGGATTTTTTCGAGCACTGGCGGAACCGGAATCATTCGTTTGAATTAAATGCGACAACTTCGAAGGGTCAATGCAAACCTCCCACGAGCTGGAGTTATTCGGCTACTCTAGACACCTATCGACAAAGATTGAGGGATGTTGTAGAACACCTGTGTTTCAAACCTGTCATCCGGTCCCGGGCTGAGTCGCCATTGGGAACAGTGGCTGCGGGGGCGAAGCAATTCAAAGGTCAAATATGAAGCTCATCAAATTGTTGACGATTGTGGCGTGCGCGTTCTCCCTGGTTGCTGGTTCCGCCATGGGGCAAGATAGCGACAAAAAAGAAAAAAAATTGAAGGGTAAAATTGTCGAAGGCAGTTGCTGCGACAAAAAAGTTAAAGCGAAAGAAACCTGCTCCCATCCTTGCTGCGTCTCCGCGGCTAAAGAAGGCAAAGTTTGCGAAAAATGCAACAAGCAGGAGAAAAAAGAAGAAGCCAAGTAATTCTCTTTTGCATTTCAGAACGGCCGATTGGCGCAATGTCACTCGGCCGTTTTTCTTTTTAACTCCCGTTCGCGCAGCCACGCGAAAATCACCGGGGTCACAATCAGAATATGAATCAGGCTGCTGATCATTCCGCCGATCACTGGCGTCGCAAGCGGTTTCATCACTTCCGCACCCGTTTGCGTGCTCCACATGATCGGCAACAAACTCGCCACGGTCGTCGCAACCGTCATCACTTTTGGACGCAACCGTAATCGCGCTCCGTCTTTGATCGCCTGAATTAAATCATCGCGATTGAAATCAACGCCGCGTTCGGCTTTTTTCTTTTCCAACATTTCTTCGAGATACACGACCATCACGACGCCGGTTTGAATCGCCGTCCCGAACAGCGCGATGTAACCGACCCACACGGCAACGCTGAAATTGTAGCCGAGCAAATATTGCAAAATAACTCCGCCGGTCAGCGCGAACGGCACGGCCAAAATCACGTGCGCCGCTTCTTTCGCCGAGCGATAAACAATGTAAAGCAACAGGAAAATAATCAGCAGCACCGATGGAACAATGATTTGCAACGTGCGTTGCGCGCGGACCTGGTTTTCATATTGGCCGCTCCATTCAATCGTCATGCCGGGCGGAAGTTTGATTTCCTTTTCGACGCGGGATTTCAATTCGTTCACGAAACCGCCGAG
>JBBQAX010000436.1:0-3115 GCA_038316905.1 Verrucomicrobiota bacterium
AGATCGAATTGCTTTCTCGCGTCAGGCCTACAACGATTCCGTCGCGCAACTGAACACCGCGATTCAAACTTTCCCAACCGTGCTGATCGCCGGATTATTTGGTTTCAAAGAAGAACCCTTTTTCGAAGCGCCGGCAGAAGAGAAAAACGCTCCCAAAGTGGAATTCTGAGGTAGCGCGGACAAATTTACCTACCTGTATTTGTGGTTTCGGATCGTTCGGGTTCCGAACGATTTCCGGAACATCGCTCGGCGCAATCTTCCGTTAGTTTTTAGCAACTGAACGAAGGCGGTCCACGCTCCCTTGGCCTAAGCTTTGTCCGTTGTTCGAGGAATTCCCGCACACCCAAATTAAAATGAATTGGCTCAATATTGTCATTGGATCGGTTTTTTGCCTAGCGAGTGCTTTTGCTGCGAAAGCGCAACTCGTCGAGAAAGTCGCAGACTTAACTTTTACCACCAACACGTTCGGCGAAGGGATTGGTGGCTATGTTCCACTCGATCGTTTTAGCCAGTCTGGTTCCAATCTCTGGTTTACGACGTCAAAAGGAGGAAGAGTTGGCTTCGGAACAATCAGCCGTTTCGACCTCGTCACGCGGGAAGTCGTGGAGGTCGCGAGTCTGGACGACGAAACTGGGAAAGATCCGGAAGGTTCCATTTTCGTCATCGGCAACGAAGGATACTTCACGACCAGCAGTGGTGGAACCGGAGCGCGGGGTACAATTTCCAAAATTGATTTAACGACCGGGGCTGTCTCCAACCTTTTTAGCTTTCCTCCAGCCGCAGGGAATCTGATTGGCGCCACGCCGCGCGGTGGGTTTACCAGAATTGGCGATGAACTTTGGACGACAACTTCCTCGGGCGGGACTTCAAATCGGGGAACGGTGGTTAAGTTCAATCTCACCAATGGCGTCACTTCGATGGTGACCACTTTTGACGGGCCAACAATTGGCGGACAACCGTATGAAAATTTTTTACAAATTGGGAATGACTATTATTACACGACGTTAAGTGGCGGGAGCAATTTCGCGACGACTGCCAATATCGTTGATTACACTTTGCCCGACGAAACATTGCGCAGCACCACGAACAACCTCCCGATTGGCGGAGGAATTCTCGGTCGGATGACCTTGGATGAATCCCAAAATCCTACGTTCAATCAGGTGCTGAATCTCCGCGGTGGATTCGAACAGCTTTGCGGATCGCTTCCTATAGCGGTGGGAACTAATTCGATATATTTCACCACAATAGGAGCAGCTGCAACCCCCGGCGCATTGATCCGTTACGACATCGACACTGGCTTTTGGACCAACGTTTTTGTCTTCGCTACAAACGCGCCCCTGGCCAGTGCTTATGGGCGTCAACCCGGTTACAACGGCCTTACAGAATGGCAAAACGAACTTTATTTTATGACGCGACAGGGAGGGGCCAACAACATGGGAATCATCGCGAAGTTCAACATCGTTTCCAATACAGTGGTCAAGCTTGCGGATTTTACCGGTGTGGGCACGAACTCATTGGGTAACGCTTCCGGCTCTTTCAATTCGGGAACCATCGTGGAAGAGCAGGATAGATTTTATCTTTATTATCCAGTCACCCGTGGCGGTGCCAAAGCTCAGACCGGCGATTCGACGGGCTTGGGAACGATCGTTCGCGTAGTGCTTCCGGCGCCGCCAATTCAACTCAGAGTTCAACCGGAGCAAGAGAATCTTCGACTGTCGTGGTCCGGCGGTTACGCGCCGTTCACGGTGGAGACAGCCGATGCGTTAAGCGGCAGTTGGAGCAATGTCGTTTCAAATGTGACCAACCGCTTTCTCGTTCTCTCGAACCTCACGCAACAGGCGTTCTTTCGCATCAAAGGACAGGATTGATCGAGTATGAAGTTGCGCGCGCGGAAAGCATTTACGCTGATTGAACTGCTGGTGGTGATTGCCATCATCGCCATTCTCGCGGCGCTGTTGATACCTGCCTTGGCGCGCGCGAAGCAAAAAGCGCACACTGTTCAATGCATGTCGAACATGCGGCAGATCGCTTTTGTTTATCACCTTTACTCCCAGGATTTTGCCACCCGCTTGCCCAACAAAACCATGTTGGGAAATTCTTCATTTCGCGCGCTGATGGATCCTTTGAGTCTTCCGTCCTATTTCCAACAATACGTTCCCACCAATCGGATTTGGATGTGCCCGGCCGGTCGGCGCGGACTGGAGAAATATAAAGTGAATTACGCCTGGTCGCGCGCGCAAAATCTGGTCAGCGAAAACGGGAGTGATGCCGCATTCAGTAAAATGAGTTCGACCCCAGGCATCTGGGATAATTTCACCTACACATTGCCGTCCACTTTTAACGTGCCAGAGCTTGTCGGCGGGCCGAAAGCACCGTCCGCGATGTTGCGCTATTATCCGCACGCAAAAAATTCCAAGGCGAATTACCTCTATCTCGATGGACATGTGGAAACGAAATAAGATCGAAGCATTCTTTCGAAGCATTTCCCGTTTCCTCGCACGACTCAGCGTTTTTTGCTTCGCGGCTTTCCACCTCACAGTCGTAGCGCAAACCAATCTTTCAGGGGTTTCGGAAAAGGCCGTGACGAAACAAGTCTGGGATTACAGCGATCAACTCAAGTTTTCTCGGGAGCAAAAGATAGAAATGGAAACAGTGCGTCGCGAAATGCAATCGGCGTCAGAAGAACTTAACGACGCCCTGAAAAAGGAAACGCCGCCTGACGTGAAACAATTGGCGCGTCAGAAATATGGGCAACGTGTTCTCGCCACCAACAAGCGAATTGCCGAAATTCTCACCGCCGATCAAAAGAAAGAATTCGCGACGTTGCGAGCAGCAGAACGCGCCCATCGTTTAAAAGCTTCTGGAAATCCACCACGCGTGAACGCGGGAAACAGTTCGACAAATGACGTTAGGGAAACCGATGAGTTGCGTTCCGGCTTCGATCAAAAAAAGGCGCGCATCGCTCTCGCGGAAGACGAATACAAAAAGCTCGCCGCGGAATTGCGCGCCGCTTACGGAAAGCCGCCCGCGCAGTGGCCAGCGCCTACGATCGATGATGAAGTAAAGCCGCGTTACGTCGAACTCGGTTTGTTGCCGCCGATTGTCTATCCGACGA
>JBBQAX010000437.1:0-3115 GCA_038316905.1 Verrucomicrobiota bacterium
TTTGAAACTCGCATCATAAACGTCAAAGCATATCTGCTACGACGTTTATGACTCATCAAAACTCCGTCAAGTGGTGCTTGGTGTGACGCTTACGTGCATTCAGTGCGACAGAGCAGAAGAATTATTACAATCTGCTGCTAAAAATGACGGAATTGCAGGACGGAATTGCGCCAACGATTATCACCCATCTTGCGAAGAATGATTTTCAATTCAGCATTACGATTCAGCGCACAACGAATTTGAGTTACTCACTTTGGCGCGCGGTTGAATTAGATGGTCTCGCGTGGTCGCCGTTGACGAACGTCGTTATGACGACTAACGGCGCGGCTACTGTCACACTCACTGATACGAATATGATTTTTTCCAAGAGCTTTTATCGTGTTGTGCCCAATGCGCCTTGAAACGAAACGATTCTAAATCCTCCTGATCGAAACCTCCCAGCAGCCAAGGTCTTTTACGGATTCGATCCATGGTTTTTCCCGAGTAGAAGCCGTGACAGATTATGATTCGCTTCATTAATCCAAGCGCTGTGGGGAAGCGCGTAAGGTCGGAACAATTCCAGATGACCTTCCTGTTCGTTGTAGAAAAGCGCGCGATGCAAACCGAGTGAACCGGCTTTCGGATTATCAATAAGACTCGCGGAATCGTTCGCGCTCATTTGGAACAGGACGCGCATTTCAAATTCACTAAACGCCTTTTTGCTCAGAAAACGATTCACGTTGTTGTAAGTGTCGCAGGCAACGATGACGTGGATACCAAGGCTCGGGCCTTCGGTAATTAATTTGTTCAACTGCGCTGCGGGGCTTGCCGCCGTTTCTGAATCATCACTCGAAAAGCTGAACTCATCTTCATTACGCAGTTTTCCAAATTTCTGTAGTCCGTGAATAAACAGAAATGTCACGGCATCTTCGCCAGCGGATTCACTCTCAGCGCGCCGCTTCATTTCAGCCGAAAGGCCATTCATGATCTCAGCGATCTCGTTGGGTTTAGCAACCGTCAATTTATGTGGAATGGTTTGAACAACTTTGTCGAGAAACTCGCGTTGTTGAGAGCCAGGAGGATTGCCATCGAACAAAATAAAATTGGCTTTTTCGATTGGGTATTGCGCGGCAAGTGAGATAAACGCGACAGAAAGAATCGCGAGAATGGCTTCATCGCTTTGGCCAACAATCAGCAAATTGTTCCCGCTTTGCTTTTGAAAAACAGCTTCCGTCGGACCTTTGATCGAGTTCGGCGCACCGAGCCAGATTCGACTGTTCGGAGTTCCGCCTTTAGGCGGTTGGGACGCGGAACCGTCTGAAGACGGAACTCCGAACCCAAGCAACTCTTGCAGCACGGAATTCTCACGAACATCGGCTGGCGCGTCTCCTTCAAAAACAATTGATCCGGGGTATTTTGTCGAACTTTTCTCAGCGTGATCCCGAACTTTATCGAGGTAAGTGTCACGAACGTCATCCGGTAACCACACCGCCTGAAACGGGCTGTTGCCCAAAATATTTCCGGCGGCGTCATTGTAAATTCCTTCTCCGGGACGCGAGAGTAAACGTGGCGCGGGATTGTTGTCGTCCATTATCAAATATGCGTCGGCTTCATTGCACTGGAGCGCGATGCGAATCACCATTTGTCCCATCGTCGCGCGCGCCATCGTGTAGGCACCTCCGAGCGTTTGCGAACCGAGGATCACATGAATGCCGAACGCCCGGCCTTGTCGAACAATTCGGTCGAGCAACACGGACGCGCCTTGCGAAACTTTATCGTCCTCCGTGAAAAATTCCTGAAACTCATCAATCATCAGGAGCGAGCGAGGCATTGGTTCCGTTCCGCCAGCTCGCTTGTATCCCGCAAGATCCTGCACGCCAAGTTTCCGGAAAAGCTCGCCGCGATGTTTGAGTTCTTCATCGACACGTTGCAACACGCTAAGCCCAAATTCACGATCACTTTCAATAGCAACGACGCGGGCGTGTGGCAGCCGTTTGTCTGCGTAACATTTGAATTCCACGCCCTTTTTGAAATCGATGAGATAGAACTCCACTTCGTCGGGACTGCACCACAAGGCGAGATTTGTGATGATGATGTGAAACAGAGTTGATTTTCCCGAGCCGGTTTTTCCTGCGATTAACACGTGTTGGCGAGTCCCTTTGCCGATCGCCAGATATTGGAGCTTGGTTGCGCCAGTGCGGCCAATCGGGACGCGAAGCTCGTTCGTTGTTTGCTCGGACCAGAGTGCGGCGTCAGTGGGCGCAACATGGTCAAATGGAACTTCAACCCGGTTGGAATCGCGACTGGTCTGCCCAACTTTCTGGATGAATTCCGTCACCAAATCCGCAGACGGTGGAACCTCCAGCATGAGACTTGTTCCGGGAATGACCTGGTCTTCCAGTGCAATTCTATTTCCTTTAAATGCGACCGAAACGCTGCTGTTTCTTAATTCATCAGGGTTGAAATGAGGCGGCGTTGGTTGGGCGTGGTCCCAGTGGATCAGTGTGTAAACTCCGCAACGTGCACCGCTCGTGGCGATGCTTAAGAGACGTTTGATCGCGACATCACTGAAGTTTGCCGGAAAATTTGCCACGACGAGGAAGTGATATTTCTCCGCGATGTTTCCTGCCTGCTCATTGTATTCGGCAATCGTCTCGTATTCGTTGCGCAGATACATCTGGATGACTTTTTCCATGTGCTCGTTCAACTCGGCGAGCTTCTCCTCGATTTGTCCCGATTGCGTCCAAATTTTGCAGTTGATCAAATGCTCGGCGAAGTCAGCGAGATGCATGACACCGGAAAAACTTTGTCCAAGCCCAACGGGATCAATGACGGTGAAACTGGCTTTTCCGGGAGACGCAACCGAGAGCAGCCGAAGAAAAATATTGTTCAACGCAGCAATCGCTTCGTCGCGCCCGGACTCTTTAGTTTCAATCAACAGCGAACCTTGCTCTGGATACGTGAGCAAAAGCGGGAGCGAAAACTGCGCCGGGCAGGGCAGGGGAAGTCGCGGGTCTTTTGGAATTCCGCCAGCGAGCTTCTCAAGCTGCACATCCAGATGGGCAAACTGTGCGGCTTGCTTGAAGCTTTCAGGCGGAGCCCAATTTTGCCACGAGGGCAGATTCCAATCAGGAAA
>JBBQAX010000438.1:0-3114 GCA_038316905.1 Verrucomicrobiota bacterium
TTGGTTGCAACCGGCTTATCGCGACGCAATGGCTTTCAAACCAAACGTCGTGATTCTCAAATTGGGCACCAACGACACCAACCAGAAAGATTGGCCAACGCACAAAGAAAAGTTCACTGCAGATTATCTCAATCTGATCGAAAGTTTTGCGAAGCTTGAAAGCAGGCCGCGTATTTACCTCTGCCGACCAGTGCCACTCTTTCGTGATCGCGGCAAGGAATACGACACGGACAAAATTCTAACTGAAGAAGTCATTCCAAAAATCAACGCGGTCGCAGCGCTCAAGCATCTTCCCGTGATTGATCTCTACATGCCGTTTGATGGCAAAAGCGCGATGTTCCCGGATGGCGTTCATCCTGATGCGAGTGGCACAGGCATCATGGCGGAAGTGGTTTACACGAAGCTTTTGGGCCACTCATCACCGGTTCGGAAAAGCAAATAATCGCATCTTAAAAAATGAAAATCGTTCGTTATCAAAATCAGTTGGGGCAGATCGAATTCGGAACGCTCGGTGGCTCTGGAAAAGATCGGAAAGCTCACCAATCCAGTGCCGCTGGAAAGCGAATGACGCACCCATGAAAACACATCCCGTTTATCTGAATGGCGAGTTCGTCGTTACGGAAAAAACTTTGTCCGTGACCAATCCTGCCACGGGCGAAGTGTTTGCAAAAATGTCCGCAGTCGATCGGGCGCGCGTGGCTCAAGCGATTCAGGATGCTCACGCCGCTTTTGCAGGTTGGCGCGTTCTCACGGCCAAAGCGCGTGGAGAATGGTTGCATAAAATTGCAGCCGAGTTGGAACGCCGACGCGATGAGATCGCGCGCATCATGACGATGGAATGTGGCAAGCCGCTCTCGCAAAGCGTCATCGAGGTAAACGTTTCAGTGGATCATTTGCGTTGGTTTGCCGAGGAGGGCCGGCGCGGTTATGGACGCATCATTCCTCACCAGACAGATGGCAAACGCAACCTTGTCGTGAAGACGCCCATCGGTGTGGTCGCGGCGATCAGTCCCTGGAATTTTCCTTTGATGTTGGGCGTCCGAAAAATTGCGCCCGCGCTCGCCGCCGGTTGTCCGATCATTTTAAAACCGGCCAGCGCAACCCCTCTTTGCAATGTTGCGTTCGCCGAAGTTTGCGACGCAGTGAAGTTGCCGCGCGGTGTGTTTCAACTGGTGGTTGGCTCTGCGTCCGCGATTGCTGAGGAATTTTTGGACAATCCTCTTGTTCGCAAAATAACTTTCACCGGCTCAACCGAAGTGGGTCGAAAATTGATCGAAGGTGCCGCCAGAAATATCAAGCCACTCTCTCTCGAATTGGGCGGACTCGCGCCCGTGCTGGTGTTCGACGACGCCGATTTGGAGAAAGCGGTCGAGGGCACAATGATGGCGAAGTTTCGCAACACCGGCCAATCGTGCGTGGCGGCAAATCGTATTTACGTGCAACGTCGCATCTACGATTTGTTCGTAAAATTATTCGTGGAGAAAACCAAAGCGCTGAAAGTCGGCGACGGATTGGAACCAGATGTGCAGATCGGCGCGTTGATGAATGAAGACGCCGTTAAAAATTCCGGGGCATACGTCGCTGACGCAGTGAAACGTGGCGCGAAATTGCTCTGTGGTGGAAAACGTCCGGCGGGTTCGGGTTATTTTTTTGAACCCACCGTTTTAAGCGATGTGCCGAAAGGCGCACGTTGCATGGAGGAAGAAGTCTTTGGGCCAGTGGCAGCGATTTCTGCTTTTGATACCGAACCCGAAGCCATCGAATTGGCCAACTCCACAAAATTCGGGTTGAGCGCCTACGCGTTCACTCGCGACCTGGCTCGCACTTTCCGGCTCATGGAAACTCTTGAGGCTGGAATCATCGGCATCAACGACGGTGTGCCGACCACAAGCAATGCGCCGTTTGGTGGTGTCAAACAAAGCGGCTGGGGACGCGAACTCGGCAGTGAAGGCCTCGACAGTTTTCTCGAAACAAAACACGTCTCCATTCTTCTTTAACTCAAAAACCAAAACTGAATGCAAGAGAAGGAGACACAGAGAACGAAGCGTCAGGTAGCATCTGCCTCCGGCGGGTGCGAAAAATTTTCCGGTCCATGCGATGAAGGGAGCCGCACCCGCCGGAGGCAGGTGCTACCCGCGTCAGCTTCTGTGAAATGAAAAAGAACGTTTAACGCCGCCATAAAACCGATCAATTCTTATGACAACAGCCAAAGCTTCCGTTCTCGAAAAATTTAAATCTCCTCTCGTCATGCACGATTACTCCGTGCCGACGACGCTGGAACCCGGCGCGGCGCTGGTGCGCACGGAGATGGCCGGCATCTGCGGAACGGACGTCCATTTGTGGAAGGGCGAATTACCGATCAAACTTCCGGTCATTCTTGGACACGAAACGGTCGGGCGCATCGAAAAGCTCGGCGAAGGTTTGGATAAAGATTGGTCAGGCGAATTGTTGAAAGTTGGTGATCGCGTGACGTGGACGCCGGGAACGAGTTGCGGTGTATGTTTTTATTGCGCCGAGAAACGTGTTCCCACTCGCTGCTCAAATCGTCGCGCTTACGGAATCACTCTGCAATGCAATGAAGCGCCGCATTTTCTCGGCGGCTACGCAGAACTGCATTACCTCAATCCGCGCACAAATATTTTCAAATTGCCGGACGATCTTCCGACGGAATCGGTCATCGGCGCGGGCTGCGCGTTGAACACCGCGCTGCACGGAATCGAACGCACCGGCATCGGTCATCGCGACATCGTCGTCGTGCAGGGCGCGGGGCCGGTTGGCATCGCAGCGCTGGCCTGCGCGAAGACTGCGGGTGCATCGCAAGTGATTGTTCTCGGCGCGCCAAAACATCGGCTCGAAATGGCGAAACGTTTTGGAGCGGATCACGTCATCGACATCGAGGAAGTCCGCACGCCGGCGGAACGCATCGCAGCAATTCGCGAATTGACGCGCGGCTACGGTGCCGATGTGGTGCTCGAATGTGTCGGTGCGCCGCCCGTCGTGGTGGAAGGAATGGAGATGTGTCGCGACGGTGGAAAATATTTAATCCTCGGTCATTACTGCGACGCTGGAACCGTTTCGTGGAACCCGCACGTCGTCACGCGTAAACAACTTCAG
>JBBQAX010000439.1:0-3105 GCA_038316905.1 Verrucomicrobiota bacterium
CGCCTTCGCCAACGGCATCGTGGAAATTTCCTTAACGATATTTCCCATTTCATCACGAAGAATCAGTGTGAGCGACAGGCCAGCGCTCCCGTGAATTTCGATGTGAATGGGCCGTTGGAAATTCGGCTGTTCGCCCGCAAAAGTTTGCCGCAAACGTTTATCGAGTTCGGGATCGCTCGTTTTCCAAAGCTTGTCGCCGACGTGAATGCGGCTGAAATCCAGATTTCCCCAACCGAAAGCGAGCGCCACCTGTTTGCCATTCTGCGACACCTCGTAAACGCGTCCGCCTTCTTCCTTCTCATCGGGGCGACCAGCATCGAACACAATTCCATCCCCGAGCTTCAACGGCGCTTCCAGTTTCAGGAAAACCTTTTCGCCCTGAATTTTTTCAACCTCGCCAAGGTAAACGCCGCGCTTTTTCCCAAAGCGAGCATGGACCAAATTCTGATTATTAATTCCGCCAAACCAACCTGTGTAAAGCCCACGGGAAAAACCCATTTCCAGATTGTAACGAGAATTGTTGACGCCTTTTTCTTGAGCCGTTCCTGCGTTGTCGATGGCCTGTCGATAAACGCGGGTAATGTTCGCCACGTATTCCGGGGTCTTCAACCGACCTTCGATCTTCAACGAACTCACGCCTACACGGATCAACTCCGGCAATACTTCCAGCCCAGCCAAATCCTGCGGGCTGAGCAAATAGCGTTTGTCACCGAGCGGAACTTGTTGGCCGTCGGAAATCAGATCGTATGGCATGCGACAGGCTTGAGCGCACTCGCCGCGATTCGCCGAGCGACCGCCGAGCGATTCGCTGGTGAGACATTGACCGGAATAAGCGACACACAACGCGCCGTGAACAAATACCTCAAGAGGTAAAGTCGAGGGCCGAGAGTCGAGGGTCGAGGACACGCCGCCCGCGAAAGTTTCCGGCTCTCGACTCTCGACTTTCGACTTTCGACCCATCTGTTCAATTTCCTTAATTGAACATTCGCGCGCGAGAACAACGAGGTTGCAGCCGAGTTCCTTCGCGAACTCCACACCGTTCGCGCTGGTGACCGTCATCTGCGTCGAAGCATGGATGGGAAAATCCGGCGAAAGTTTTCGGATTAAACGACAAATACCTATGTCCTGAACAATCGCGGCATCCACTCCCGCAGAAATGATCGAACGCAGATATTGTTCCGCATCCTCAAGTTCATTCGCAAAAACCAGGGTATTGAAAGTGACGTAACCTTTCACCCCGCGCCGATGCAAAAACTTCATCAGCTTTGGCAAATCTGCTGCGGTAAAATTATGCGCCCGCATCCGCGCGTTAAATTTTTCCAGACCGAAATAAATCGCGTCCGCACCATTCTCGACAGCAGCTTTTGCACACTCCCAATCACCGGCAGGGGCGAGAAGTTCGGGCAAATTGCGATTTTCGATTTTCGGTGGTCGAATCGCTGGCTCGATTGAAGTTGTTTGATTGGTCGGCATTATCGGGCGGCTAAGGTAACACCCGATGCCAAAGAGACAAATTGAAGTTTAAGCACAGAGGCGCGGAGGACGCGGAGCAGTTATTCTCTGTGTTCTCTGTGTCTCTGTGGTTAAATTTTGCTCAATGCGCGTTTTGATTATTGGCTGCGGTTACGTTGGCATTCCGCTCGCAGCGGAACTCGTTCGTCTTGGTCATGAAGTTTTCGGCGTTCGTCGTTCGGCGGATGCGGATGACGAGATGAAAGCGGCGGGAATCACTCCGCTCGTGGCCGACATTTCCAACCGCGACCAATTGGAAAAACTTCCTCGCGATTTTGATTGGGTGGTAAACACCGTTTCCTCCACCCAAGGTGGCGCGGCGGAATACGAGCAGGTTTACCTCAACGGCACACGCAATCTGATTGATTGGATCGGCGCGAATCCGCCGAAGAAATTTGTTTATACCAGCAGCACGAGTGTTTACGGGCAAACCGACGGTTCCTCTGTGAAAGAAAGTTCACTGGCGGAACCGCAGAGCGAGACGAGCAAAATTCTCGTTCAAACAGAAAAGGTGTTGATCGAAGCGACACAGCAAAAACAATTTCCCGCCGTAATTTTGCGGGTTGCGGGAATCTATGGACCAGAGCGCGGACATTTATTTCTCCAATATCTCCGCAACGAAGCAAAAATGTCCGGCCAAGGCGAACGGCTCATCAATATGATTCATCGTGATGATTTGGTCGGCGCGATCATCGCCGCGCTGAAGAGCGGGCGTGCTGGCGAAATCTACAATGCAGTGGATGACGAACCGGTGGCGCAGATCCATTTCTTCCGTTGGCTGTCCGAAACGCTCGGCAAATATATGCCGCCTTTTGCTACGGAGGCTGAAACCGCTGAACGCAAACGGGGTTTGACTCAAAAGAAAGTTTCCAATCGCAAACTGAAAATGGAGATGGGTTACCAATTCAAATACCCGACGTTTCGCCAGGGTTACACGGCGGAAATCACGCGGTTGGATCGCGCTGGAAAATTAAATATCGCGCCTGACCCAAGATAACATCGTTTCGGGTGATTGAATTTGAGCCTCAAAACACTTAAGGTTTCCAAGCGATGGGAATTTCAGAAGCTATTCAGCACTTGACCGAGGTCGAATATCTCGAACGAGAGCGGCTTGCCGATTTCAAAAGCGAATTTTCAGACGGCGAAATGTTTGCGATGGCGGGCGGCACGTTGCGCCACAGCTTGATCGCAACGAATCTCGCTCGCGAATTTGGTAATCATTTGAAAAACAAACGTTGCACTGCTTTTAACGCCGACTTGCGAATTAAAATCGAGGCAACCAGGCTGTTTACTTATCCTGATCTTTCCGTTATTTGCGGCGATCCTCAATTCGTGGATGGAAGTCTAGATACCGTGACGAACCCCGCCGTGATTGTCGAAGTGCTTTCTGATTCCACTGAGGCCTATGATCGCGGAAAAAAGTTTGAGCATTACCGCCATATTCCGTCGTTGCACGAATATCTGCTCGTGAACCAAAAGGAGCCACGCGTGGAACAATTTCTTCGACAGGAAAGCGGCGGTTGGTTGCTCAGGGAAGTCAACGGATTGGACGCAACGCTTTTTTCGCCGACGCTCAGCACAACGGTAGCGCTC
>JBBQAX010000440.1:0-3096 GCA_038316905.1 Verrucomicrobiota bacterium
TCAGAAATTGATTCGCCGCTTCGTAATCCGGGCGTTCCGGCAATTTAGTTTCTGTGAGCGCGTGTTCGAAATCGCGATGGAGTTCTTTGCACCAGGCGTCCAGTTCGGCCCACGGCAGTTCGCCGCGTTTGACGGCGAGCAATTTTTCGCGGTGCGCTTCGACGCGGACGGGGACGCGGGATTCGCGCAAGGTCGCCGCGCCGGTGAGCAGCAGGCGCAGCAAATGCATCGCGTGTTTCCATTTGATCTGCCCGGAATTGCGGATGTCTTGCTCGATCTTTTTGAACTGCGACATCGCGTAGCCGTTGAAGGTTTGGAAAATCATTTGCGAAAGAAATTTCTCGCGCATCGCCAGCAATTCTTCGCCGAGCGGAGTGACCTTTTCGACCAGCGGCGAATAGAGACATTCCAGAATATTGGGATTTGCCTTGAGCGCCATCGTGAGAAATTTCTGCAATTCCCAATAGCAACTTTGCGTGGCGTTGTCCTCGAATTGTTCGGGCGCGCCGAAGAGCGACCATTGCAATTCGGCGGGCGCGAGATAAATGCCGCGCAGGTCGGTGTCGGAGGCGTCGGTGTCCAATCCATACGCGCGCGAGCCGATGACGCAGCGGTAGATGATGAATTGTTCGAGGTCGAACGGCTCGTAGCGCGGGCTTCCAGCCTGCAGGTTATCGAAGCTTCCTTGCTTCGATTCGTTGGAACTGGGAGCAGGGATGCTCCCGGAACTTGCAGGCAGGATGCCTGCGCTACGATTGTCTGCGTTGCGATTGCCGAGACGGTCTTTGAAATGTTTCAGGACTTCAAATTGCGAACGGTCGAACGAGGTTTCAAATCCATCGGGAAAGCGGACGATGAATTTTTCTCCTTCGACGGCCGGAGTGCGCGTCACGATGCCGACGGCGCCGCGCTGATGAACGAGGGAATTCTTCGTCCCACGCACTTCTGCACACGCGACGACCTGGGTTCCCGCGGGGATGTTGTCGGATTGATGGGACATCTCGGGCGGACGCTAAAGAGTTTCGTCTGGAGTTTCCAGTTTCGTTGTGTCGAGTGATTTAACGGTTAGTTAATTTTTCACGCGTTCCTCATTCAAAGGGGTGCGATTTAAAGTGGGAGAGGAGCGCGGCTGTGTCGTCGGCGACCAGCCGCAGCGCTTCGCAGGTGTAAGAGCGGTGAAGCGTTTCAAGTGTGCTGCTTTGGCAATGTGCTGCGGCTGGTTCTCCGCGAACACAGCCGCGGTCCGTCGGATCGAATCCCAAAATTCTTACCCTCTTTTAATCACACCCGATTTCGAAGCGAAGAGAGAAAAGTTGTTTGAGCGGATAGGCGGTTTCGATTAAAAAACCGGGAAAGTTATGAGTTGATGTCCTGAGGACGATTGCTCGTTCGTCGTATTATGCGAACGGGATGTTTTGATCGGAACCGGATGAGTTGAGCCGAAGAATTTTTATGAAGGCGAACCAAAGCAAACGCGACGCGGGCGGCTCGTTGAAGGACGGCGTGTGCAAAGAATTTTACAAGGACGGCGCGCTGTCGTGCGTCGGGAAATATCGCGACGGCGAGAAGGTGGGAGTGTGGAAACATTATCTAGTGAACGGACAGTTGCGGGCGGTGGGCAAATTCGCGGATGGCAAAATGACGGGTGAATGGAAATGGTATCGCGAGAACGGGAAGTTGATGCAGACCGGTTCGTTTGTTGAGGAAAAGAAATCAGGCGTCTGGAAACGTTACCATCCGAACGGCGCGTCGTATGACGAGGGCCAATTCGCCGATAACAAAAAGATCGGCGAATGGCGTATCTACAACACGGCGGGCAAGCTCATTAAAACTACGAAACACAAACTGAAATAGAAAAATCGTATGAACAAAGTTCGAGTTCTGGTCGGGACAAAAAAGGGCGCGTTCATTTTGACTTCAGATGGCGCGCGGAAGAATTGGGACGTGAGCGGGCCGCATTTCGCGGGCTGGGAGATGTATCATTTGAAAGGATCGCCAGTGGAGCCGAATCGGATTTACGCGTCGCAATCGAGCGGGTGGTTTGGGCAGATCATTCAACGCTCGGATGACGGCGGGAAAACGTGGAACCCGCCTGGCAGCAATCCCGCTGATTTGATTGGCCCGGAAGGAATGCCGGTCGCCGAGAGTAATAAATTTGTTTATGAAGGTGTTGTCGGCACACACAAATGGTACGACGGCACGCAGCACCCATGGGAATTCAAACGCATCTGGCATCTCGAACCGTCGCTGACTGATCCCGACACGGTTTATGCGGGCGCGGAAGATGCGGCGATTTTCAAGACGACCGACGGCGGCAAAAATTGGAAAGAACTGTCCGGGTTGCGCCAGACAAAAGGAAATCTCTGGCAACCGGGCGCGGGCGGAATGGCGGTTCACACGATCCTTCTCGATCCGAAAAATGAGAACCGCATTTTCATCGCGATTTCGGCGGCGGGCGCATTTCGCACTGACGACGGCGGCAAAACCTGGAAGCCGATCAATCGCGGGTTGAAATCCAATTACGAACTTCCCGATCCCGATGCGGAGGTGGGGCATTGCGTTCATCGCATCGCGATGCATCCCTCGCGTCCCGACACGTTGTTCATGCAAAAGCATTGGGACGTTTTGCGCACCGATAACGCGGGCGAGGAATGGCGCGAGGTCAGCGGAAATTTGCCGAGCGATTTCGGTTTTCCAATTGATGTTCACGCGCATGAGCCTGAAACCATTTACGTCGTGCCGATCAAGAGCGATTCGGAACATTTTCCGCCGGAGGGAAAGTTGCGCGTGTATCGCAGTCGCACGGGCGGCAACGAATGGGAAGCGCTCACGAACGGTTTGCCGCAAAAAGATTGTTACGTGAACGTGCTGCGCGATGCGATGTGTGTGGATCAACTCGACGATTGCGGAATTTATTTCGGCACCACGGGTGGACAGGTTTATTGCTCGCCGGACGGCGGTGATACGTGGAACGCCATCGTTCGCGATTTGCCAGCGGTGTTGTCGGTGGAAGTTCAGACGCTGAAATAATAAAACCACGAATGAACACCAATCGATACGAATTGAACTTTGAATGTTTGGCGCGTCACTCCGTGC
>JBBQAX010000441.1:0-3081 GCA_038316905.1 Verrucomicrobiota bacterium
CTCCTCGACGAAGCACGTAACGAAGCGGAACGCGCTTTTGGAAATGCGGCGGTGTTTCTGGAGAAATATATTCCGCGCGCCAAACACATCGAGGTGCAGATTCTCGGGGACAAACACGGGAACGTCGTTCATTTGCACGAGCGCGATTGCTCGGTGCAACGTCGTCATCAAAAGGTGATCGAGATCGCGCCGTCGATTGAACTCGACGAAACCGTGCGCAAAGAACTTTGCGACGCCGCCGTGCGCATGGCGAAGGAAGTCAAATACGACAACGCCGGCACGATTGAATTTCTCTACAACCTCGACACGAAAGAATGGTTCTTCATCGAGATGAATCCGCGCATCCAGGTCGAACATACCGTTACCGAAGTCATCACCGGAATTGATCTCGTACGCGCGCAAATGTTGATCGCGCAAGGTTACGAATTACACGGACCGGAAATTGGGTTGCCTCAGCAAAATGACATTCCGCGCAACGGCATCGCTGTGCAATGCCGCGTCACGACTGAAGATCCTGAAAACAAATTCATGCCCGATTACGGCAAGATTTTGACGTATCGTTCAGCGGGCGGATTTGGCGTGCGGCTCGACGGCGGCATGGGTTACGCAGGCGCGGTCATCACGCCGTTTTACGATTCGTTGCTCGTAAAAATTACGGTGAGCGGACAGGATTTTCCGATGGCGTTGCAACGGATGGATCGGGCGTTGCGGGAGTTTCGAATTCGCGGCGTGAAGACAAACATCCCGTTTCTCGAAAACGTCATTCACAACAAGACCTTCCGTTCGGGACTTGCCACGACGACGCTGATTGATCACACGCCGGAACTTTTCAAATTCAAAGCGCGCCGTGACCGAGCCACGAAGCTGCTCAACTTTTTGGGCGACACAATTATCAACGGCAATCCGCAGGCAAAAGGTTACGTCCCGAAAACGGCGTTGGCTCCGGCGATTCCTCCGGCTTACGACCACAAACAAATTCCGGCGAAAGGAACGCGGCAATTGTTGCTCGAACTTGGTCCGAAGAAGTTTGCGGAATGGACATTGAAACAAAAGCGGTTGCTTGTGACCGACACGACCTTTCGCGACGCGCATCAATCGTTGCTCGCAACGCGCGTTCGCAGTTACGACATGCTGGCGATTGCGGGCGCGGTGGCGCGTCGCACACCGGAGCTTTTCAGTCTGGAAATGTGGGGCGGCGCGACGTTCGACAGCGCGATGCGTTTTCTGCACGAAGATCCGTGGCATCGCCTGCGCGATTTGCGTGAGAAGGTTCCGAACATCTGTTTTCAGATGCTTTTCCGCGGCTCGAATGCGGTCGGCTATTCCAATTATCCCGACAACGTCGTCGCTGGTTTTGTGAAACACGCGGCGGAATCGGGCATGGATATTTTCCGTGTGTTCGATTCGCTGAACTACACGCCGAACCTGAAAGTCGCGATGGAAGCCGTAAACAAAACGCACGCGATTTGCGAAGCGGCCATTTGTTATACCGGCGATATTCTTGATCCGAAGCGCACGAAATATTCGCTGAAATATTATGTGAAGCTCGCGAAAGAACTGGAGCAGATGGGCGCGCACATGCTCGCGATCAAAGACATGGCGGGGTTGTGTCGGCCGTACGCGGCGTTTCAATTGGTCAAAGCACTCAAGGAAGAAATTGGAATTCCCATTCATTTTCACACGCACGACACGAGCGGAATTAATTCCGGCTCAATCCTGCGCGCGAGCGATGCGAATGTGGACGTGGTCGATCTTGCAATTGCATCGATGAGCGGTTCGACCAGCCAGCCGAATCTAAATTCGCTCGTGGCTGCGTTGCAAAATACGCCACGCGATACCGGACTTGATCTCGCGACGCTCGACGAATTTTCCGAATATTGGGAACACGTTCAGCCGTTTTACAAACCGTTCGACACCGCGCCGCGCAGTGGCAGCGCCGAAGTTTATCTGCACGAAATGCCCGGCGGCCAATACACGAATCTCAAGGAGCAAGCGGCGAGCATGGGCCTGGGAAATCGCTGGCCCGAAATCGCCCGCACTTACGCTGAGGTGAACCAGCTTTTCGGCGACATCGTAAAAGTCACGCCGAGCAGCAAAGTGGTGGGCGACATGACGATGTTTTTGATTACGCGCGGCATCAAGCCCGCGGACGTGATTAATCTGGAACCGGGCACAACATCATTTCCAGCGTCAGTCGTGGATATGTTGATGGGAAATCTTGGACAGCCGATGGGTGGTTGGCCGAAGAAATTGCAGGCGGTCGTTCTCGGAAAACAGAAGCCTCTGACCGGTAGGCCTGGCGCGGATCTGAAGCCGCTGAATCTGAAAAAAGTTCGCGAAGAAATTTCCACAAAACTGAAACGTGAAGCGACGAAGGACGATCTCTACAGCCACTTGATGTATCCGGAAGTTTTCGCCGAGTTTACAAAATACAATCGTGACTACAGCGATGTTGGCGTTCTGCCGACCAGCGCATTTTTCTACGGATTGAAGCCGGGCGAAGAAATTTCCATCGACATCGAAGAAGGCAAAACGCTTTTTGTGCGGCTCATCAACATCGGGCAAGTGGACAAAGATGGCCGTCGCATCGTGACCTTCGAGTTGAATGGAATGCCTCGCGAAACAGCGATTCAGGATCGCTCTGTCCAACCGAAAACCAAAGCGCGCACGAAAGCTGATCCCGCTGATCTGATGCAAATCGGCGCGCCGATTCCGGGTTTGATTACGACCGTCAACGCCACCATCGGCGCGAAGGTCGCGAAAGGCGACAAGCTCCTCACGATGGAAGCGATGAAAATGCAAACTACGCTCTATGCAACCGCCGACGGAACCGTGGACAAACTTTTCGCGCAAGTCGGCGAAACAGTGGAGAGCAAGGATTTGCTGGTGAAGTTGAAGGCGTGACTTTGTTGTCAAACTCAAAATTATTTTCTGCCAGCCCCGAGTTGACTCAAATTAAATGTTACCCGGAAGGGAAAGTGGACGAGGAGTCTGCTGATACGTTGACTCCTATTCATGGTTACCGAAGAACCGACCATGAGTTTATCAGGCAAACGCGAGTCCCTGGCCCGCATTCACGGC
>JBBQAX010000442.1:0-3076 GCA_038316905.1 Verrucomicrobiota bacterium
GAATTGCGCGAATACCATTGCGCGCTCGGCCTCGAAGCCAACTGGCGCGGCGAAATCACCCGCCTCCGCATCGAACCTGCCACTGGTCTGACCGAACGCGGCACGCTCGGCCTTGGCCAGCTTCGTATTCTGAACTCCAGCGATTTCCCCCCTTCTCATTGAACAAAGTAGTGCATCGGGCTGGGTCTGGTGTCTTCGGCAAAGGGGCTCTAAATATCCCCGCACGGTTTGCCATGTTTTCTGCCGAGTGCAACTCGGCAGCACTATCCTGTATGCATCTGCCTTGAAATTTAGCTTTTCCCTGATTGCGAATAGCGTGGGTCGTCCCTACTCTCGCCGCGTTCCCTTATTCCTTTAAGCCTTCCTGGCAGCCTTTGCGTCTAGGAGAGGCTTGTGCGCAAATTGGTTCATGAATAAAAAAAATAACGTTCGCGTTTGGTTCGGCCTTGCCCTTGCCGCTGCTTGTTTGTTGGCCGTGGCGTTTTTTAATTTCAAAAAACAGCCGATCACTCCCGCGATTTTGTTGCCTGAACCGGAGCTGATCAAAATCGAGAAAGTTGTTTCGCTCGCGGACACGAATTTTTATCCGCAACACCCGGTGTGGTCGCCCAATGGGAAGTTGATCGCTTTTTCGCGCGCAAAGTCCAATGGCATCGAGGTGATGAACAGCGATGGATCTAATCGGCATCTGCTCACGCCGGATACGGGTTCGGGTTATAAATTTGCGTGGTCGCCGGACAGCACGGAGATCGCTTATCGCCTCAACGATGTTCAGAACAGTATTTATAAAATCAAGAAGGCGGACGTGGCGACAGGTGACACGGAAACGTTGGCCGAACAGAAAGAGGAGTTGCATCCGCCGGAATGGGCTTCATCGGCCAAAGAAAAACGGGTCACGTTTGTGGCGGCGAATGGCAAACGTTCCAGCACGCCTTGGGCGAAGATGTCGGCAGGTCCCGCACGAAAGAACGGCGACAAGATTCTTTATTACGATCAGGAAAATATCTGGATCATGAATGAGGACGGTTCGGAGCGGAAACAGCTTTCGGAAGGCGCAGGTTTTGATCCGGTGTGGTCGCCGGATCGGTCGCGGATTGTTTATTCCAATTTCGACACGTTGACGGTGATTGATCCGGACGGAAAAAATAAGGTCATCCTCGGTTACGGCAATCGTCCTTCGTGGTCGCCGGATGGGAAGAAAGTTGTTTTCCAGGTCACGCAAGATCACAGCCACGCGCCGGGCGACGGTCGGAATCACGGCGAAGACACGGTTCATCACAAGCACGACGACAAAACGAACCATCGCATTCTGGAGTCAGATCTTTACGTCATCAATGTGGACGGAACCAAACGCACGCGTCTGACCAACACGCCGGGCATAATCGAAGTTGATCCAAGCTGGTCGCCGGACGGACGGAAAATTGTCTATCGCCTGGAGGACACGGGGGAAATCCAGGTCGCAGAATTGAAGTGGTAGTTAACGCCAAATAAATCCAATCCAATGGAAACCAAATCCATCACCCGCTACGTTTTAGCTGTCATATTAATTTTGTTCTGCGCGAGTGCGTCGCCCGGTTGGGCGCAACTTGCGGGGAAGAAAGTGGTCATCGACGCCGGCCATGGCGGCACGGACCCCGGCGCGGTGGGTGTGGATGGGGGCGCGTATCCCAACGAGGAGGATTTTAATCTGGACCAAGCGCTCCTGATCAGGACCAAGTTGCAAAATGCCGGTTGCACGGTGGCGATGACTCGCACGACGGATGCGACCGTCAGCCTGACCGCGCGCCGCGACCTGATTAACAACCAGAATCCGAATTGCGCCTTCAGCATTCACCACAATTCCTTCAGCGATGCGTCGGCCCACGGCACGGAAACCTTCTGGTGGACCAGCGGCAATTCGTCCGATCAACTCATCGCCCAAAAAGTGCAGAACCGGTTGCTGCAATACCTCGGACGATCCAATCGCGGGGTGAAACAAGGCAATTTTACGGTGACGACGGCCAATCCGCCGGTGTGTTTGGGTGAAGCGCTTTTCCTCTCCAACACCTCGGAATTCAACCAAATCAACTCCGCTGCCGGTCGGGAAAATGCGTCGCAGGCTTATTATCTGGCGGTGGGCGATTTCCTCGGGATCAACCTGGACACGCCGCCGCCGCCGGTGAACAACGCTTCTGTCGTGAGCATGAGTTATCCCGGCACCGTGAACGCGGGACAAGTTTTCAGCGGCACGATCACGATGAATAACAATGGCACGAAGCAGTGGAACAACGAGGCCACGCCGCACAGATTGGGTTCACAAAATTCGCAGGACAATAATCGTTGGGGCACAACCCGGGTTGGGTTGCCGTTCACGCCGGTCAATGGCGGGCAGAACGCGAGTTTCGTTTTTAATTTCACCGCGCCGACCACGCCGGGAACATACGCGTTCGATTGGAGAATGCTCGAAGAAGGCGTGCAATGGTTCGGCGCAACGGCAGTGGGGTCGATCAATGTTGTGGCAATTCCTCCTGCGATCACCACGCAGCCCGTGAGCCAAACCAAGAATCCGGGAGAATCCGTGACGTTCAGCGTCGCGGCCAGCGGGAGTGCGCCCTTCAGTTATCAATGGCAAAAGGACGGCGTGAATATTACCGGGGCGACTGGTTCCAGTCACACGATCAATAGCCTGACGGTGGGTAGCGCAGGATTTTTCCGATGCGTCGTCAGTAACGCGGGCGGTAGTGCGACGAGTGCGGCGGCGCAATTGGTGATGACTTCGAGCGCGTCGGCGGTGGGAACGGGCGCGGGTTTGCAAGGTTCGTATTACGACAACATCGATTTCACCGTGCTCAGGATTCAACGCACTGACGCGACCGTGAATTTCGATTGGGCGACCGGTTCGCCGGATGCGTCGATTGGCGTGGATTCATTTTCGGCGCGCTGGGTTGGACAAGTTGAACCGCGCTATTCGCAAACCTACACATTTTATACGCGCACCGATGACGGCGCTCGCCTCACCGTCAATGGCCAATTGCTTGTCGATAAATTAGTGGACCAGGGCGGCGTGGAATGGAGCGGCACAATCGCGCTGACGGCT
>JBBQAX010000443.1:0-3055 GCA_038316905.1 Verrucomicrobiota bacterium
TCACCAATCTCGGCGCAATTCTATTCGCGAAACAGTTGAGTGACTTTGAATCACTCTCTCGCAAAGCAGTTCGAGTTATTCGTTACAAAGGCGTAAATCGTGTCGAAACCGTAAAAGAGAAGCCGGGCGTCAAAGGGTATGCATCGGGATTTGAAGGTTTGATTGGTTATATTAACGATCAACTTCCACGTAATGAAGTTATTGGTCAAGCGCTTCGCAAAGAAGTTCCGATGTATCCTGAATTGGCTATTCGCGAACTTGTTCCAAACGCACTCATTCACCAAGATTTTTCCATCACGGGCAGCGGCCCAATGGTCGAAATTTTCGATGATCGCTTGGAAATCAGCAATCCTGGACAGCCATTAATTGACCCTTTGCGTTTCATTGATCATTCGCCACGTTCTCGGAATGAGAACATTGCCAGCCTCATGCGACGCGTCCATATCTGCGAAGAGCGTGGCAGTGGAATTGATAAGGTTATTTTTGAAATTGAGCTTTACCAATTACCAGCACCCGATTTCAGAACCGATGAAACTCACACTCGCGTTGTTTTGTTCGCCCAACGCAAGCTATCTTCAATGAGTACTAAAGATAAAGTGCGAGCTTGTTATCAACACGCTTGTTTGGAATTTGTTTCCAACCGGCAAATGACCAATACTTCGCTCCGCAAACGATTTTCGATTTCAGATGAGAATTATTCCATCGCATCCCGTATTATCGCCGATACTATTGAAGCGAGCTTAATCAAGCCTTTCGATCCAGAAAGCGAGTCAAAGAAATTTGCAAAATATGTTCCGTTTTGGACTTAATTCTTATGTGATGGTTATGTGATTCAAACTCACAAAAACTCACAAAAACTCACAAAAACTCACAATTCCTTATGTGATTCCAAAAATGGAATCGGCTTTGAAATGAGCGAACCAGCCATCACCCCAGAACTCGTCAAGAAACACAACCTCACGCCGGAAGAATACGAGAAGGCCAAGGAAATCCTTGGCCGCGAACCGAATTACACTGAACTCGGAATTTTCTCGGTGATGTGGAGCGAGCATTGTTCCTACAAAAACACCAAGCCGTTGCTGAAAACGTTTCCAACCAAGTCCGCGAAAATTCTCGTCGGCGCCGGTGAGGAAAACGCGGGGATCATCGACATTGGTGACGGTCTTTGCATCGCATTCAAAATTGAGTCGCACAATCATCCGAGCGCGGTCGAGCCGTTTCAAGGCGCGGCCACCGGCGTTGGCGGCATTGTGCGGGATATTTTCACGATGGGCGCGCGGCCGGTTTGCGCGGTGAATTCGTTACGTTTTGGACCAATCACAGACGAAACCCCTCTCCCGGCCTCCGGCCACCCTCTCCCCTCATCCGATGAGGGGAGAGGGCAGGGAGAGGGGCGTTCTTCCGCCGTGGCCAACAACCGTCGCCTCTTCGCCGGAGTCGTCAGCGGCATCGCGCATTACGGAAACTGTTTCGGCATTCCAACCATCGCAGGCGAAGTTTATTTCGACAAATCCTACGAGGGAAATCCGCTCGTGAATGCCTTTTGTCTCGGCGTTTTGCGCCACGAACAAATTGCGCGCGGCGCGGCCAAAGGAATTGGCAATCCCGTTTTTTATGTTGGACCCGCGACGGGACGTGATGGTTTGGCGGGCGCGGCTTTCGCCTCGCAAGATTTAACCAGTGAATCGGCGCAAGGCCAACGTGGCTCGGTGCAGGTCGGTGATCCGTTCATGGAAAAACTGGTTTGCGAAGCGTGCCTGGAATTGCTCGCGACCGATTGTGTGGCGGGAATTCAAGATATGGGCGCGGCGGGTTTGACTTGTTCCACTTGCGAAACCGCTGCTCGCGCTGGAACCGGAATCGAAATCGAACTCAGCAAAGTTCCGCAACGCGCCCCGAACATGACGCCTTACGAAATCATGTTGAGCGAATCGCAGGAACGAATGCTGATCATCGTGAAAAAAGGCCGCGAAGCCGAGGTGCAACGCATTTTCGACAAATGGGATTTGCCGTGGGCGGAAATTGGTTTCGTCACCGACACCGGAAATATGGTGGTGCGCAATCACGGCGAAATTGTCGTCAATATTCCTGCGAAAAAAATCGCGGACGACTCGCCGGTTTACCAACGCGAGTCGCGGGAACCGGAATATTTGAAAGCGGTTCGCGCGTTTCGGTTGGAAGGAATCGCCGATGGGCAATCGCCAATAGCCGATACCAAAGATCCGATTGCCGATCTGAAAGCGTTGCTCGCCTCGCCCACCATCGCTTCCAAAAACTGGGTCTATCGCCAATACGATCACATGGTGCGCGATGGTTCGGTGATTTGCCCCGGCTCGGATGCGGCGGTGATTCGCATCAAGGAAGATTCGTTGCCGGTCTTGTCGCCGGAATTGAAATCGAAAGTCAGTGAATTCAAAGGCGAGAAATACATCGCGATGACGGTCGATTGCAACGCGGCTTACGTTTATCTTGATCCCTATGAAGGCGCAAAAATTGTCGTAGCGGAAGCCGCGCGAAATCTGGCTTGTTCCGGCGCGTCGCCGCTTGGCTCGACCGACAATTTGAATTTTGGCAATCCGCACAATCCTGAAATTTTCTGGCAGATTCAAGAATCGGTTCGCGGTTTGGCGGAAGGCTGTCGCGCCTTCAATGCGCCGGTCACCGGCGGTAATGTCAGTCTCTACAATCAGAATCCCAACGGTCCGATTGATCCAACGCCGACGGTCGCGATGGTTGGCTTGATTGAAAAACCGGAACACATCACGACGCAATGGTTCAAGGACGAAGGCGACGCCATCATATTGCTCGGCGACATTGTTGATCAAAACGATCCGCTGCTCGGACTCGGCGGTTCTGTATATCTGCAAAAAATTCACGGACTGAAGACGGGAACGCCTCCACGTTGTGATCTGGAAACGGAGAAAAATCTTCACACCACATTGCTCGGCTTCATTCAGTCCGGCGTGGTGAAAAGTGCGCATGATTGCAGCGAAGGCGGCTTGGCTGTTGCGCTTGCGGAAAGTTGCATTTCACAAAATGTCGCCCGCGAAACGCC
>JBBQAX010000444.1:0-3034 GCA_038316905.1 Verrucomicrobiota bacterium
ATTTATTGGAATCCCAAAACCGGGCGGCGCGAGCCGATTCCGCGACACTCGGAAATTTCAGATTTGTTAGCGCGAAAAATTTGCCGCGCTTTGCAGATTCCAGAACCATAAATCCCCTTTGCGCCTTCGTGTCTTTGCGCGAAAATGTTTCATGCCGTTGACCGAGCAAGTTCGCAAAAAATTATCTGACATGCCGCACAAGCCGGGCATTTACCTGATGAAAGACCGGTTTGGGACGGTGATTTACGTCGGCAAGGCTCGCGATCTTCGGAAGCGGGTCAGCCAATATTTTCATCCGTCGCGACGACAAGGTTGGGACATGAAATTCCGCGCGCTCGTCGATGCCATTCACGATCTCGACACGCACGTGGTTAAAAGCGAACCGGAAGCACTGCTGCTCGAAGGCAAACTCATCAAGGAATTTCATCCCCGTTACAATGTTAGCTTTCGCGATGACAAACGGTTTCTCCTGCTCAAGGTAAATCTCAACGACCCGATTCCGCGTTTCAGTTTGACGCGGCTCAAAACAGAAGATGGCGCAAAATATTTCGGACCATTCGCCAATTCGGGTTCATTGCGCAACACCGTCGCGATGGTGCGTCGGAAATTTAATCTGCGCGGATGCCGTCCGCTCACACCGGGTGAAAGCGATTACAAACATTGTCTCTACGGACACTTAAAATTCTGCACCGCGCCGTGCATTCGCAATGTCTCCTTGGAGCAATACAAACTTCAGGTGCTGGCGGCGTGCGAATTTCTCGAAGGTCAGACCGGCGAATTCGAAAAACAGATGGAAGACGAAATGAAGAAAGCCGCCATCGCGCAGGATTTTGAAAAGGCGGCGCAGCTTCGCGATGCGTTGAATGATCTGCGCAGGACGACGAAGAAGACGGAAAAGTTTCCGCGCATTCCCTATACCTTGCCGGTTTCCATCAATCCTGAATCCGACGTTCGCGAGTTGTGCAGCGCGCTCGGTTTGCCTTCCCCGCCGGATCGCATCGAAGGTTTTGATATTTCCAACATCAGCGGAACTTTCGCCGTTGCGTCGATGGTCAGTTTTTGGCGCGGTCGGCCGGATCGCTCAAATTATCGCCGGTTCAGGATGAAGACTGTGACGGGTCAGGATGACTTTGCCTGTATGGCCGAAACCGTGAAGCGGCGCTACACGCGCTTGCGATACGAGGCGGATGAAAAGGAGACAGGGGGAAAGGGAGAAAAGGAGATGCTGCCGGATAACGCCGCAACGTCGGAAGAAATCATCGAGGAACCGATAACCGCTCAGGAACTTCCACCCAGCGATGAAATGAACGCGCCGTGGGTTCCAAAACCGACAACGGGTTATCCTGATTTAATTTTAATCGACGGCGGCAAAGGGCAATTAAACGCGGCTTGTGCAGAACTTGCCAAACTGGGTTTGAGTCCGATCCCCATTATTGGCCTCGCGAAAGAATACGAAGAAATTTATCAGCCCGGAAAAAGCGAGCCGTTGCGATTGTCGCACGATTCCGGCGCGTTGAAATTATTGCAACGAGTGCGCGATGAGTCGCATCGTTTTGCCAACACTTACAACGCCAAACTTCGTCTCAAGAAAATTTCCGAAAGCATTTTAGACGAATTCCCCGGCATTGGTGGAAATCGCAAAGCCGCTCTCTTAAAAAAATTCGGTTCCGTGCAGCGACTGCGGTTGGCGTCGGTCGAACAGATTGCGGAGGTTTCTGGTTTCGGCGGAAAAGCAGCGGCCGAGTTGAAAACTTTTTTACTGGCACGCACCGAAACTGTCGCCGCCCATCACGAGGATCCGAATTAGTTTGCGGATAAAGCGGTAGATCCATGTTGAGGATTGGCTCAAAGGAAAAAATGGATTAGATAGCCAGCCGTGTCCCCCAATATAAAAATTATTTGCTTTCGAGGAGTTATCTTCGCCCTGCTGATTTTGCGGGCAAACACCGGCTTCGCGGAAATCACGCAACGGACAGATCTCGTCTCCACGGTCATCAGCAAAGTTCCTGCCGCGACTGCTCTTTTAATGGAGACCACGAACAACCTCGGCTCATGGATCTGGACGGACAAAACTTTACCCAAACAAACTTGCCGGTTCTGGAAATCATTCGAAATTCCCAAAGATTCAATTGTCACGCAGGCACGGCTTCACGTCGCGGTGGACAATGGATACCGTCTCTTTCTGGATGGACGCGAAATTGGTCGGGGCAGCGACTGGAAAAGAATTACTTTATATGATCTCACCTGGGTGCTGGAGCCAGGCCCGCACGTCCTGGCGATCGAAGCGTTTAATGATGGTGACGTTGCCGGAGTTATTCTGGGATTGAATGCCGAACTGGTGAACGGCGACGTGGTCAAAGTTCGCTCGGATGAAAGCTGGCGAATTGTCCCTGAAACCGAGCGCGGTTGGGAGAAGAGATCTGCCCCACGTGTACAATGGGAGCACGCGACCATCATTGCTCATCTAGGCGATTCTCCGTGGTGGAAACTGCCTACGACCTTGGGATTAACGCCTCCGCTTCAGCCCATTTTGGTTCGTTTCTGGCAGACCGGTTGGTTCCAGATCACGCTGCTTTCTCTGTGCGGAATTGTCGTTTTTATCTGCCTGCGTCTCATGACAGAACTCGCCTTGCAATCCAAAGCGCAACGATTGATCCAGATCGAACGCGCCCGCATCGCCCGGGACATTCATGACGATGTCGGCGCGGGTTTGACGCAACTGGTTTTGCTGGGCGAAGTCGCGCAAAGCGAATTGCCCGCAACCTCTGAAACGCGCGCGCAGATTGACAGCATTTGCGAGCGAGCGCGCAATCTTCTGGGCGCAATGGATGAGATTGTGTGGGTCGTCAATTCACGGCGCGACACGCTGCGCGATTTCGTCACTTACGTTTGCAAGTATGCGCAGTTTTTCTTGCATACAACTTCCATCAAATGCCGTTTGGATGTGGAACCCGATTTGCCCGCGATGAATTTTGACCTGCCGATCCGGCGCAATTTACTTCTCTCAGTGAAAGAGGCGCTCAACAACGCAGCG
>JBBQAX010000445.1:0-3019 GCA_038316905.1 Verrucomicrobiota bacterium
GTCAAACGAATCGTTTGATCGCAGCGCAAACCGCTTTGCTTATCGACGGGACGGCTGGCGACGACCCGGAAACGGACCTGCGCCTTGTTGCGCACGACAAAGGAGGCTCCTTCCTTTTCCAAACGGATCAGCCGGGTGAAGTCCAGACGACACAGCGCGCGAACTCAGCCGGATAAAGATACGAAGTGATCTGGGCAAAAACCGGGGAAACAGAAGTCATTCCCCACCGGAAATCTTTCCCAACTCCAAATTGATAACAAACCTGACGTCCTTAAAACCCAACAATCACAGGCTTCTCATCAATTATCATACTCTCTTAACTGGACAGCAGTGCGGTGGAACGCATCCCTACCACGCGAAAGGAACGCGCTGTGGCCCCGAGGCATTGCGGCCAATCACTTCGTCAAGAGCGGAAGCTCCTGAATTTCTTTGCCCGTTTTCAAATCGCGCGGGATCGCTTTGAGAAAAGCAGGAACGAGATCGGAAACGTTGGCGGGCAACTTCTGGTTCTCCAGTTCGTAAGCGCGCGCGGACAGACGGAGCATCAGTCGTTGCGTTCGAATCCGAGTGTCGTGAGAACGTTCGATAAATTTTGCATAACGTTCTGCATTCGCGTTCTTCCCAACAAAACCACCGATGCGGTCGATCAAACCAAAGCGCTTGCTCGACCAGGCTTTCTCGGTGGCAATAACCGTCTCCGGCGTTTCACGACGGAAATCTATTTCCTCCAGCGCGCGAGCAGCTTCCTGACAAAATGCGACATCATAGTGTGGAAGATTCCCTTGCAACGAAGCTGCACCGATCATTTCAATCGCCAAGGCGGTGATGCCATCCACTAAAAGCCCACCTTTACCCGTGGTTTGCGCCAGGCGAATGACATCGAGATTGCAGCGGGCCGCTTCATTGGTGCGGTTGCTGAGCGCGTGAGATTTCGCCTCCAGAGCAAAGGCGACGGCGAGTCGTTTCAAACTTTTCAATTCTTCCTCGTGCCGCTCTTGCCAGTCCGCTTTTGTTTGCAGCGAAACACGGCTCTTCATTGAAAATGCTTTCCGCGCTTGTTCCAGAGCGGGACGATTTTTCTCGGCGAGCGACTCGATCTGTTCGTTGGTTAATTCAGAAAAATCCGAGGGCATTGGTTTGATCGAGCGGGCCGCGGAAACGAGTTCGTCGTAACCATTGGGTTGGGGCAGGGGAGGCAAGGTGTGTCCGCGTCGTGCTGCCCAATCCGCTACTCTGACCAACAGAAAAAGCGCGGCAAAAGTGAAAAAGAGGATGTAAGCCCATTTACGCATATTTGGACGCAGACCGTAACGGGCGGAATGTTTATCGTCACCGAGAAAGAATTTATTTTGCGCTCGTTGCCCGGCTTGGTAGTTTCCCGACACCGTACGGTTACAACCCTCAAACTACATGAACAAATATATCGTTGAATTCATTGGAACATTTTTCCTCGTCTTCGTCATTGGCATGACGGTCATTGCGCCGGGCGTTGGAGCACTCGCGCCCCTGGCAATTGGCGCAACGCTCATGGTGATGATCTATGCCGGTGGCCATATTTCGGGTGGACACTTCAATCCCGCCGTCACCATCGCCGTTTGGATCCGCGGCAAATGTCCGACCGCTGACGTGCCGGGTTATATTATTTCGCAGATTGTCGCTGCCACCGTTGCCGCGTTCGCCGTGCTTTACTTCAAAGGAAATCCGGTGCTTGTGCCGGGCGATCTCAAAGTGGGGCCGTCATTGCTGGCGGAATTTCTCGGCACCTTTGCCCTCGCGTGGGTAGTTCTCAACGTGGCCACGGCCAAGGCCACGGGTGGCAATTCGAATTACGGGTTGGCAATTGGATTTACCGTTTGCGCGATGGCGTTTGCCGTCGGCGGAATTTCGGGCGGCGCATTCAATCCTGCGGTCGCGGTTGGCGTGACCTTGATGAAACTGGTCAAAGGCGCGGACATCTGGATTCATTTGGTGGCCGATTTGGCGGGCGGCATCGCGGCGGCGCTGGCGTTCAAGGCGTTAAGCAAAGAAGATCGCGTGACGCCTTCCTTGAATGCTAAACGCACCTCAGGTTCGTCGGCGCGCCCGGCTTTTGAGGAAACCGTCAAATAGATTCGAGAGCGAGTGACCGAAGTTGGACCCGGGTTTCGCGTCCGACAACATCTCGCCGTGAGTTTCCGTCCACAATTGGAACCGATTTTTAAAAGACCGGTCAGCTCCGCCGCGACCTCAACGCAGTGGCGGATTGTTCTGTGAATTGATTGCACGGACGAATCGATTTCGGAGACGCGAAGTTTGATCGCTTGAGCAAATAAATTTTCGGTATCGTCGAATAATTGTGGCTGGATTCGCTCTCGCAGCCGTCGGGATCAGGAACATGGCACTAGCCGGGTTTACAGCGTAGTCCTTCGAAAATACATTTACATCCGCCGTCATGAGCATACGGTCGAGAACACTCCGGGTATGAAACAATCTAGCTATTTCAAGGGTCTCGTTCTCATCGCAATCACCGCATTCTGTCATTCGGCTTTTTGCGCGGATCAAATCACACTTCAGTTCACGAAGCCGCACGCTCAAGGCGAGATTGGGGTGCATTCAAAAATGACGCTTCCCGTCAGTGCGATGTATCCCGAGTACGTCATCCAGCAAAGTAGCAACATGGTGAATTGGACCACGGTTGCCGGGCCAATTTCGGGAAGCGTCGGGGTGTCCGATGAATTCCTGCGTGTGTCAGTTCCGACGACGGGCAATCACGTTTTTTATCGCGTCGCGGCGAATGTGAAAATGGCCGCCGCCGGGAACAGTTTCGGCGATGCAATCTTCGGCTACGGCACAGCGTTCAGCCAGCAGTTACAACAATTCGGTCAGCTTTCATTGGAAGATTTTATTTCGTTGTACCCGCCCACCAACCAATATCTCGCGCAGCTCACCTTCGACCCAACCACGGCGGAATATTGGAATCTCTACAGCATTGATCCTGCGGTGTGGAATGCGACCAACTCCTTTCAAAACCGGCGTCTGC
>JBBQAX010000446.1:0-3014 GCA_038316905.1 Verrucomicrobiota bacterium
CACTAGCCGGGTTTACAGCGTAGTCCTTCGAAAATACATTTACATCCGCCGTCATGAGCATACGGTCGAGAACACTCCGGGTATGAAACAATCTAGCTATTTCAAGGGTCTCGTTCTCATCGCAATCACCGCATTCTGCCAATCAGCTTTTTGCGCGGATCAAATCACACTTCAGTTCACAAAGCCGCACGCTCAAGGCGAGATTGGGGTCCATTCTCAAATGGCGCTGCCCGTGAGTGCGATGTATCCCGAGTATGTCATTCAGCAGAGTAGCAACATGGTGAACTGGACCACGGTCGCGGGACCCATTACGGGTAGTGTCGGGGTGTCCGATGAATTCCTGCGTATTTCCGTGCCTGCCGCAGGAAATCACGTTTTTTATCGGGTTGCGGCGAATGTGAAAATGGCCGCCGCCGGGAACAGTTTCGGCGATGCAATCTTCGGCTACGGCACAGCGTTCAGCCAACAGTTACAACAACTCGGCCAGCTTTCATTGGAAGATTTTGTTTCGTTGTACCCGCCCACCAACCAATATCTCGCGCAGCTCACCTTCAACCCAACCACGGCGGAATATTGGAATCTCTACAGCATTGATCCTGCGGTGTGGAATGCGACCAACTCCTTTCAAAACCGGCGTCTGCATGACTTTCGGCTAAATGCGCAGGAGTCCGCCGTCTTCCAGACAAACGGTTTTGTGGTCAGCCAACGCATGCAGCGCAGAAGTTTCGCAGATGTTTACTACGATATTTACACGGACGAACTGCCGGTCTATGTCACGGCGGATTCAATTCTGCAAGCGTGGCATCGGTCGTTCATCACGATGCTGGCGGAGATCGAGGAGACGGGATTTCATCCGACTTTGTCCAATCTGGTTGTCTCCATGTCAGCCCAAGTCCCCGCCCTTTGGACGCAAGCAACGGGAACAGCCATGCCTAACGGCGTTTTGGACGCCGACTATTTCCTCGCAGTCGCTCGGTCGCTCGTCAGCGGGGTGAATACTTACGGCTCGCTCGGACAAACGACACGGATCAACACGACCTTGAACGCGATTAACGCCCAGACACCGGCCATGATCAACCTGTTCGGCGAAAACCGCACAGTGGATTTCTCGCAATTCACCGTGCGCGGTCACTATGCGAACTCGGCCGCACTCACGCGTTACTTTCGCACCATGATCTGGTGTGGTCTGGCCGACTTTCGTTACGCCGGCCTTTCCAACGGCGCCATCGGCGGAACGAATACTTTGCGCGAACTCTCCGGCGCAGTGGCGTTGGAACTTCTGCTGCGTAATTCGGGTGGGCTCAGCAACTGGCTTCAGTTCAACCGCACGCTGGAAGCGTATGTCGGCACACCCGACTCGCTCACCTTCGCGCAATTGAACGGACTGCTTTTAACAGCAGGCATCAATTCGCCAGCCAATCTTTCCACCACCGCTGCATTGACCAACTTGCAAAATCAACTCATGACCGGCCAACTCGGCATGCAACAGATCACCAGCGGCTACTACTATTCGCCGCTCGGCGCCGAACAGGTGAAACTGCCGCGCTCCTTCACCTTCATGGGCCAACGATTTGCAGTGGATAGTTGGGCGCTTGGAAAAAACGTGTTCGACAGCATCCTCTGGAATGAAAACGGTATAACGGATAAAGTTCTGCGCCGCGTTCCGAGCGCGTTGGACGTCGCTTTCTCGGTGCTTGGCAACAGTCAGGTCGTGCCCGAAATCGCGGCGCGCATCGGGCGAACCAATCTCACCGCTGCGGATGGCCGGTCGTTTTGGCGCGATGGCCACAAGTATCAACACAACCTCGCGGCGGTGCGCAACGTCATTGACAGCCAAAACTCCGGCGCGTGGACCAACACCATTTACAATCGATGGCTTTCCTCCCTGCGGGAATTGTCCGCGCCCACCACCGATCCCAAATTTCCCGAGTCCATGCGGACGCGCGCCTGGGCCATGAAAACGGTGAACACCCAACTCGCTTCGTGGACACACTTGCGATATGGCACCGCGCTCTACGTCAAAGAGTCCTACACTCCCATATTCCTTTGTCTCTATCCAAAAGGCTACGTTGAGCCGCTTCCTGCTTTTTATTCCAAGCTTGGCGAAATGGCATTGGCCACCAAGGCGGTTCTTGCCACGCTTCCCACGAACGGCACCTACAATTACACGCATTACACCAACAATTCGGCGGGAAATCCGCGGCCCTACACGGTTTCCGTCACAGCAGCCACCATGTATGCGAACCGCCTGGCCTTGATGGATCATTATGTCAGCACGATGGAAACACTCCGGGCCATTTCCGAGAAAGAGCTGAGCAAGACCCCGCGTACCACGAACGAAACTCTCTTCATCGAACGCTTGGTGGAATTCGATTACACCGGAAGACGCACCTACGGGGGCTGGTATCCCCAGCTTTTTTATCGAGCGGGAAGTGAGATTGTCCCTCAAACTGCCGACAGCTTAGACAGCGGCGACGAAAAAGGCTCAGATTATTGGGATGCGTTGGTCACAACCGTCCATACAGACTTACCTGACGGCATTGTCGGCGACCCCGGGAGTATCCTGCATCAAGCCGTCGGCAATGTTCATCTCTTGATGGCCGCGGTCGATTGCGGCCCAGGAGACCTCGCCGTCTATGCGGGCCCGGTCCTGAGCCACTATGAATTTGAAATGGGCCCAACCACGCGCATGACCGATGCCCAGTGGAAGACCGCCGTCACCAACAACACGATTCCCGCCGCACCCGAATGGACTCAAAGCTATTTGGTTCCGAGTCCTTGATTACTTCCGAGAAGCGCCTTTCGCCGCAATGGAATGCGAATTAATGACTGACACTTCCAAACGTGTCGGAACGAATAAACGCGACTCTGCCGAGCGATGGGAACGCAATGATGCTTTGGCAAAATTGCGCTTCATGCTTCTTCTGAGAACGAATAGTTCGGCTCAGTCCCCAAATCAAAATGATGCCCACGTTGAATTTGAAACAAGCCCATCCCGTGAATCGCGGAACATC
>JBBQAX010000447.1:0-3011 GCA_038316905.1 Verrucomicrobiota bacterium
CCCTCACCCCGGCCCTCTCCCCCGAGGAGAGGGAGAATTAAATGCTGCTCCACTGAAATACCAGCCGCTGAAATGTTCGCAGAATCATACGAAGAACCGGGAAACGTTGATTGATGTTACCGCTCCTCGGGGGAGAGGGTCAGGGTGAGGGCGGTCGTTTCACCAACTGAATCACCTTCATCATCCCAATCGCCGAGAAAATATTGTTGAAACCACGGCAACAACGACGCCTCATAAACCGCCAGCGAATCAGCGCTGTGAAAATGGCGGCTGGGAATTTGTTCGGTCGTTCCGCTGGAATGAAAAACGTGCGTGCGCTCTTCTGTTCTTAAACTGGAGATTTCAAGTTCCTTGAATGCGCTCGTTGGCAGAGCTGGGATTTGACTCCAATGTTGAATGGTTTGCGGGGAAACTTTGCGCGCTTCGCAAAATTTCCGATAAGGCGCAACGGCGGAGAATTGCAAGGCGAAGAGCGGGAGCGCGAGTTCGTTGAAGGCCGCATCAACATGCTGCCAGCGTCCCGCTGGCAGATTCCCATCTTTCTCTGCCAGCAAGATGCTGGCAGCACGTTGTTCAGAATTCGCGCGAAGGAAATCGCGCAGGTTCTCGGAGAAATCTTGGAATGATAAAATGTTTTTCACGCGGTTTTTGGTCCGGCTGGTTTTCCGCTACAGCCACGAGATATTTAGAGGCGGATGCGCCTTGTCGCAAGTTTTGTTCTGTCGAAAGCGCGGGAGGATGCGCTATGGACTGCGGCGGCATGACGCCGCTTTTCCTGCACGGTTCGGATTGGTTCGAGCACTCAATTCTTCAAGCGGTCTGGACTTTCCATGTTGCAGCCAAAGCGGGGACATGTCCCACGCAGTCCAAATTTGACTACGGCAGTTGAATCCTGTTCGTCGAAAGTTCGCTGTTGCGAACGATCTCATCACGCAGCCGCTCACTGCTGACTTGTTGGACGCTTCCATCGCCCAGCGCGATGTTGCCTTGATATTTATGGATCTCTTTTGTCCACCCGACGGGCTGGTTCGTCATCAAGACAAGCATTCCGTTCGTCGGGGCAAATCCGTTCGTGATGTTCCGGTCGCCCGACAAAATAGAATTGGGAAGATTCTCGCTCGCATCAACGCCGACGAAATAACTGAGGTTGAAGTTGCTGAGTTTTAGAAAATCATCGGCAGACTTTCGCTGTTTATCTGCGGGACAAACTAAAACTATTGGTCTACCCAATTCATTGCTCATCGTTTGGAAGTGCCGAAAAACTTCTCCGGTTGTAATGAACTCCAAAGTGCCTCCGTCATTTGTAGAACGGGCCATTGGATACCAGTCACTGCTATCCCCGACCCAAATTCGAAACGAAAGGCCAATTTGCTTTAAGCGTCCTACGCAACTGATTCGCTGACTTTTGGTTTTGCGCTTTTCCTGCGCGGTCACAATCAAAACTCCCAACGCAACGATTGTCGCGCATATTGCCAGTAGCTCGATGAGGGTGAAGGCCGCTCGTCGATTTCGAGTGAAAATCTTCATGGCAAAAGAATCCGATTCGTCGCGAAACCGGTGTTCGCAATGATTTCCGACCGCAGGCGATTGTTGCTGACTTGTAGGACGCTGCCATCGCCCCAGCCGATGTTTCCCTGACTGACATGGATTTTTTCCGTGAAGCCAGCGGGGTAATTTGTGGTGATTTCTAGAATTCCGCGCTTGGGAAGGAATCCATTGGTGATGTTTCTGTCACCGGACAACATCGTCTGCGGAAGGGTTTCATTCGCATCCAAACCGATGAAATAACTGGTGTTGGTTTTGTTTAGATCACTGAAATTTAAAACTGGAGGTCTTTTTTTATCATCCGGACAAAACAAGACTTTTGGCGTGCCGAGTTCGTTGGCGAGCAACTGGAAATATTCAAACGTCGCAAAAGTATCGTTGATTTCAATTACGCCACTTTGGTTTGTGGAGGGTTGCATCGGATATTGGCCACCACGATCGCCTGCCCAAAGGCGGAAGGAGAGTCCCACCTGTTTCAAATTTTTAACACAGGTAATTCGGGAAGCCTTCATTTTATGGCGAGGCAAGCCGGGCAATAGCAGAATGACCAAAATGAAAAGTACGACGGCTATCACCAAGACTTCAATGAGAGTTAATCCGTTGCGTTTTTGAAAAAAAATTTTCATGGCAGTTTGATTAGATTTGTAGCGAACGGTGCGTTTCTAATAATTTCCGCACGGAACCTCGCGCTGCGGACCTGCTGAACGCTGCCGTCGCCGAGCGCGATGTTTCCCTGGCCCTTGTGGATTTCGTCGGTGAAGCCGGCCATTTGGTTTGTGGTTAAATCGAGAATGCCGTTTCGGAGCGGAAGACCGTTGGTGATGTTGCGGTCACCTGCCAGAATGGATTGCGGCAGCGTTTCGTGCGCGTCCAGTCCGATGAAATAGCTGATGTTGCTGTTGCCGAAGTTGGTGAAATTGTTGGCGAGCTTTCGCTTCTTGTCGTCCGGGCAAATCACTACTTTTGGCGTGCCGAGTTCGTTTTGCAACAGTTGCAGATATTGATAAACAGGCGTCGATTCATTCACCAACGGTTCGTCATTCGTCGAGATGTTCATTGGGTAACGGTCGCGGTTGTCTCCTGCGTAAAGGCGAAAAGATAATCCCACTTGTTTGAGATTGTTGACGCAGGTAATCCTTTGAGCTTTGCACCCTCTTGATCGAGAAACGTATGAAAAGAAAAATGTAACGCCAAACGCTAAAGCGCCGATAACGATTAAAACATCAATCAAAGCGAGAGCGGAATGATTAGGTTTCCGGCTAGAAGTTGTCGCGGTTTTCATATCCATGTTTTCCCGTTTTGCTGTATTGATTATCCATAGCAGTCGCAATGCCGTCGCGATTTTCTCCAGTAAACAGCAATTTCTTCCGGAACAAACGCGTGATTCTCCCGCAAAATGTTTGGAGATCACGCATTGACTTCATTGGAGCGCGGCTGTGTCGTCCTCGACCAGCCGCAGCGCGTTG
>JBBQAX010000448.1:0-2984 GCA_038316905.1 Verrucomicrobiota bacterium
GGCTTCGGCGGCGTCACTTCGCAAACACACGACTGCGCGCCGCATTTTGCACACGGCTCTGGATCAATCGGCTCGCCGTCCCATTCGGGGTCGCTGAAGTGCAGATGCGCTTTCACGAAATCATAAATCGTGAAGTAATCCTTCCCGTCATAAAGCCGCGTCCCGCGCCCGATGATTTGCTTGAACTCAATCATCGACTTGATTGGCCGCATCAGAACGATGTTGCGAATGTTCCGCGCATCGACGCCCGTCGAAAGTTTCTGTGACGTCGTGAGAATCGTTGGAATCGTTTTCTCGTTGTCCTGAAAGTCCCGCAAGTGTTGGTCGCCGACCGCGCCGTCGTTCGCCGTGACGCGCTGGCAATAGTTCGGATCTTTGCTCGTCTTCAGCTGATTGATCAGATCGCGCACGACCAGCGCATGAGCCTGGTTCGCGCAGAAGACCAACGTCTTTTCGTTCTGGTTGATCTGCGCCATGAAGATTTCGACGCGCTTTTTTTCGCGTTCCTTGATCTCGATGATTTTGTTGAAGTCCGGCTCGTCGTAAAGTTTCCCCGTCTCGATCTCTCCCTCGACCACCGTGTCGTCCGGCGTATAGACGTAATAATCCATCGTGGTCTGAATCTGCTTCACTTTAAACGGCGTGAGGAAACCGTCGTTGATCCCTTCCTTGAGCGAATAGATGAAAACCGGCTCGCCGAAATATTTGTAGGTATCAACATTGTCTTTGCGCTTCGGAGTCGCGGTCAAACCAAGCTGCACGGCGGGCGCAAAATATTCCATGATGCCCCGCCAGTTGCCCTCGTCGTTCGCGCCGCCGCGATGACACTCATCAATCACGATGAAATCGAAGAAGTCCGGTGGATATTCGCCAAAATACGGACTCGGCTTTCCATCTTTCAACGGGCCGCTCATGAAGCTCTGAAAGATCGTGAAGAAAATATTGCCGTTCTTCGGCACCTTTCCCTTCTTCTTGATTTCATCTGGCGCAATGCGCACCAACGCATCTTCTGCAAACGCGCCGAACGAAGTGAAATCGTTATATGCCTGATCCGCGAGCGTGTTGCGGTCGGCGAGAAAAAGAATCCGCGGTTGACGCTGGCCGTCGCCGAGCAGATTCCAGCGCGTCTTGAAAAGCTTCCACGCGATTTGAAATGCGATGGAGGTCTTGCCCGTTCCAGTGGCAAGCGTGAGAAGAATTCGGTTCGTCCCATCGGCAACACGTTCCAACACGCGATTGACTGCGATCTCCTGATAAAACCGAATCGTCCAACTTCCACTTTTGTCAGGATAAGGCACGGCGGCGAACGCATCGCGCCACGCGTTCTGCTCCGCAAAAGTCAGATTCCAGAGTTCGTCAGGCGTGGGATAGTGCGTGATGTCATCCCGCTCGCAACCCGTCTCCATGTCGATGCCGTAAATGCCTTGCCCGTTGGTGGAGTAAGTAAAACGAACCGCCAGTTTGCCTGCGTAATTTTTTGCCTGCGCCACGCCTTCGCTCAATTCTTCATCCCGCGCTTTGGCTTCGACAACAGCCAGTTTGGTGTTGCGATATTCCAGAACGTAATCCGCGCAAAGTGGTTTGCCGCGCCGCCCGTGTCCCTCAATGCGTCCGGGAGTGATGAGATATTCACGACGAATGCGGCTGCCTTCAACCACGCCCCAGCCCGCCGCTTTCAAAGCGGGATCAATATGTTCAGCGCGTGTCTCCGCTTCGTTCATTTGATTTGTTTGACGGATTTATGCGGAGGCAAATAATTCTCGCCGGTAACAACTTTCCTTCCGGTTTTTTTCTCCAGTTCGAGACGCGCTTTTTTGGCAATGCGTCCGCCTGTCTTGGCAGAAACTTTATTTTCCACCATCCCGGTAGCCTCCACACTCTCGGCAATCTGGCGCGTGGACAACTCGGCCAAGGCGGTGAAAATCAATTCCGCCTCGCTCATGTGATCGCGCAGATTTTCCGTCTTGAGTGCTTTGAGATTCTTATGCGACTGCACGCTGACGCCGGACCACTCCTGATGGATGATGTTGGTAAGAATGGCGAATTCATCTCCCTTCTTCACGTCATGCCCGGCCCAATAATCCGTGAGCTTGTTGCGCGTCTCCTGTCCCGTCATGCGCTGCTCAATCCACTTCTCACTGCGACCTTGTTGCTTCCATGTCTCGCGGGCGCGGGCGAGCGAGCGGGCGGGGTCGGCCATTTCCTGCATCCGCTCGTAACCAACCTTGGCCAGCCAGAGCTTGATCGGTTCGGCCTTGGGGCTGGGGACGCTTTGCACGAGGCGCAGCAACGTCTCGGCGGTGGCGACTTCCGTGAGATAATTTTTGCCGTCGGCAGCGGCCATTTTCAGTTGGTTACAATTTGTAACCAACTGACTTCCCTCCTTGTTTAGCCGGTGCTTCAGGACCTTCCAATAATTCTGCGCGAGCTTGTAATTCGGCTGCTGCGTCAGCACTTGGACGATGTCCACGACGGAGAACCACCACGTCTCGGTTTGCTCGTCGTAGTGGCGGCGGATTTCGTGGCCTTCAAAAATGGCGAGGTCTTTTTTCATGGCGGTGACAGGAGGCTGCCCGGATCTGGCGGAATATTCAACCGGTTACAATTTGTAACCGGTTGGCTGACGAAGATGCAGACGGGTTTCAGTTGGTGACAATTCGTCACCGGCTGGCGGATGCGGCAGCCAGTTTTCAGTTGGTTACAAATTGAAACCAACTGACGGCCTTCGGCGGTAACGGAAGCCCTGCAAGGGCGTGATGTGATAGCCCGGGGCAACGCCCCAGGTTTGTTGCCCAAACAAATCTCAAGCCCCGAAAGGGCGGAACAAAACATCGAGGCGACCCATCGTGGGCATGACGTGGGGTTGTGTCGCCCTTGCAGGGCTGGGGATATGTTTGGGGACGCGTAACCCGGGGCTTCACCCCGGGCTGTCATATTGCGCCCTTTCAGGGCTGGGGAAAAGGCGTGCATCACAATGCTCCGGT
>JBBQAX010000449.1:0-2979 GCA_038316905.1 Verrucomicrobiota bacterium
CTTTGCCAAACATGGTTACCGGCTTGTTTTGCAACGCCTGGCTGACGAATGCCGGAACGACGCGGCCGTCGTTAATTCTCATCCGAGGTCCGTAAGTATTAAAAATCCGAACAATTTTCGTGTCGATTTTATGCTGCCGATGATAAGCCATCGTCATTGCTTCGCCGAAACGTTTGGATTCATCGTAGCAGCCGCGCGGCCCGATCGTGTTCACATTGCCCCAATAATCCTCGGTCTGCGGATGAACCAGTGGATCGCCGTAAATTTCCGAGGTTGATGCGATGAGAAATTTCGCGCCCTTCTCCTTCGCAAGCCCGAGCGCTTTGTGCGTTCCCAGGGAACCGACCTTTAAAGTTTGAATGGGCAGTTCAAGATAGTCGATCGGACTCGCAGGCGACGCGAAATGCCAGACGTAGTCCACTGGTTCCTGCAAAAACAGGAACTCGGTCACGTCTTGCTGAATGAATTTGAAATTCTTATTTCCCGCCAGGTGCGAAATGTTATCGACGCTTCCGGTAACAAAATTATCAATGGCGATGACCTTATGGCCGCGGGCCAAAAGCAAGTCCGTCAAATGCGAGCCAAGGAAGCCCGCACCGCCCGTCACGACAGAAATCGGAGGCCGGGTCGTTTTTTGTTTTTTATTCGCGATCGTTTTTTTAGCCATAAAATTAGTTCAGATTTCAAAAGGGTTGAACATTCGACTTGAAATTACGCTCAAGCTCGCCTGAGTCCAGATGTAAGCGATTACTTTGCACCCTTGGCGAATAAGACGACGGGGATGGTGCGCCAGAGAATTTTGAAATCAAGCCAGAGTGACCAATTGTCGATGTATTCCAAATCCAGCCGAACCCAATCTTTGAAATCGCTCACGTTATTGCGGCCGCTTACCTGCCAAAGACAGGTTAGACCGGGTTTCACGCTTAAGCGGCGTCGGTGGGCGAGGTCGTCGAAACGGTTAACTTCTTCAACGGGCAACGGCCGAGGGCCAACAAGGCTCATCTCACCACGCAGGACGTTCAGCAATTGAGGAAATTCGTCGATGCTCGATTTGCGAAGCCACTTCCCGATTGGGGTGATACGCGGATCGTTCGTGACTTTAAAAACAGGCCCGGACATTTCGTTCATGGAAGCAATCTCGTGCTGCCGTTGCTCGGCATCCGTCACCATTGATCGAAATTTATACATTGTGAACGGATGACCATTCACTCCGCTGCGCTTTTGTTTAAAGAAAACAGGCCCGGGAGAGGTCAATTTCACCAGAATCGCGGCACCAATCATGGGCGGGAGGAAAATCAAAAACAAGATGGCGGCGCCCACGAGATCAAGGAGTTGTTTGGCAGCCCCCTGCCATGAACTTTCCGGCCCGGAATGAAACACCAACACCGGACGCCCGTAAAAATCATCCAAGCTGGTCCGTGAGATCTGCGTCTTGAAAAAATCTGCGACGAGCCACGTTTCGACTCCTTCAAGTTCGCAGGCGAGGATCGCTTTTTCCACCTGCCCGAAAAACGTGTGTTTGGCATTGATGATAACGCCATTGACCGAGTGTTCGTGGAGATAGTGCAGCAACTGATCGACAGACGTTTCGTTCAAATCAATTTCAGCCATGATTTGGACTTCCGAATGAGATGTCATTTGGACCTCGCCTCGCAGCCGCGTGGTGTCCTCTTTCGCTCCAACCAGGATAATTCGCCTCTTGAATTGTTTTTGCCCGAGCTTGCTCTTGTACCCGAATCGAATCAGTTCTTCTTTAAAATAAACCAGCACGAAAGTGAGTGGTCCGAACAAAAGAATGACACCACGCGGGGTGGTGATGCGAAACATGTAAAGAATCAGCACAACCGCAATCGTGGTGATAAAACAGGATTTCAATAATGCCCAGGCGGTCAATCGACGTGACGAAAGAACCGGGCGTTGGTAAAAGCCCTGTGACTCCAAAACGAGCAGCGACATGAAGCCAATCACGAAATAGAGCCAGTTGTATTGCTGGAAGGCGTTCGCCGCATCATTACTGAGCAGGTTATAGCCGAATACTTTGATCGGGACAGTGGTTTGAGCGCGGACCCAGTGAGAAAGCCAGAAAGCAAAGGTAAAAAGTGCCGCATCCATCAATTGATGAATTTGCGTTCGAACCTGGCGATCACGGCGAAGCATAAATAGTTACGGCTCCTGATACTAAGCAGTCCAACAACTCATTTCAAAGCAGTTTGAATTGTTTCCACCGGTTTTCCCACTGCGAGCTGAAATTCCGGTGTGGATGCAGCAATGAACCGTTTCATGTAGGCAAATGTTTTTTCCTCATCGCCCGGCAAACAACGAGAGAAATAGCTGATGTAAGCCCACCGTTCCAATGTTCCGGTGCGCAAAAGATTCTTCGCCATGGAGATCATTCGTTCGTCGTGGCTGTCAGTCAGCTTGTTGTCTGCGACGAACCAATAGACATAAAGACCGCGAATCATGACCGGGTTTCCATCCTCGCCTTTGACCCGAATGCTTGCCGTCAGTTTCTTGACCGGCAGCTCATAGGCATGAGGCCGTTCAATTTTCAAATTAACGGTTTCAGTCTCTTCAATGTTCCATCCCTGACCCGTCAGGCAAAACTGAGGTTTATGCAAACTGGTGCGGTCTTGACCCATCAACACGACTGAGACATCCACGTTTGAGTTCAAGTTCCAATAACGGCGTTTCCCAAAAGTCGTATCCTTGGGCAACATCGATAGCTCGATGTCGCTGATCGGCATGGATCGCGACAAAAAGCCGGAGATATTCTCGGGCAAAACAACGGTCGTCTCAGAAACACGGTTCGTTCTTTCATCGAACAACGGAACGTCTCCCACCAAAACCCCGGGTTTGCCGAGCTTTTGATTGCCTTTCAAATGCGCCAGAAAACCAGCCGTCGCGCCGATCAGGACGAATGCGGTAATAAACAAGATCCAATGATTTTTCTTCATGTCGTTTTGATTTCCTTCGCGGAGG
>JBBQAX010000450.1:0-2919 GCA_038316905.1 Verrucomicrobiota bacterium
TCAACGTGCTCGGCAGTCTGGTTAACAACGGCACTATTGAGTTGAAGATCAATAAGGCAGGCGCAACTTTGAGCAACGACCGCATCCAGGGGCTGACGCAAATTACTTACGGAGGCACACTCAACCTGGTTGCAAGCGGCGACCCGTTGACGACCAGCGATTCGTTTCAGTTATTTAGCGCCGCGGCTTACGTGGGCGCATTCACCTCGATTACTCCTTCTCCGGCAGCGGGGTTGTCATGGGACACCAGCACCTTGACCACTGACGGAATACTGCGGATTAAATCCGGTCCGAATGAAACACCGGCGGATATTTCGGCGACCTTTTCAGGGAATGTGTTAACGCTGGCGTGGCCGGAGGATCGCATTGGGTTCCGCCTGCAAGCGCAGACAAATTCGATTAACGTCGGCCTTTCGACGAATTGGTTCGACGTGGCAGGCTCGACCCTGACGAATCGGATTGATGCGCCGGTGGATTCAACGCTTGGCACGGTATTCTATCGCCTGGTCTATCCGTAAAACACATTCAACACTCGGGGGTGCGGGAAGAATTCCTCACCCCCAAAGCGTTTGCTGAAGCAGAAATTATGAGAGCAAGAACTTCCCGAAGCGGACCAAAAGCATTCACATTGATTGAGCTGCTCGTGGTCATAGCCATCATTGCCATTCTGGCGAGTCTTCTTTTACCCGCACTGGCAGCCGCAAAGGAAAAGGGGCAACGCGCAAAATGTCTAAGCAACCTTCGTCAAATCGTGATCGCCAGCCAAATGTATGCGAATGATAACAAAGAGTTTTTTCTTCCCGCTGATAACGGCAACCAGCCAATCGCGACCAACACAAATTTATTCGATGCCTGGAAATCTGCGGGAGTAACCGTCAGTTCCAATCAGTTTAATGTCTGGACTTGTCCCAAACGCCCAACGCTTCCCGCTCAGAATACCGCGAATCCTTTGCAATGGGGTTTGGGCTATCAATATTACGGCGGGATCACCATGTGGCTTAATCCAGTTCGTTCGGGACCTTCGGCAAGCCCAATTAAAGCCTCGACGGCAAAACCGTACATGATGCTGGCGGCAGATTTCGTCTGCAAATTCAATGGGGTTTGGAAGGATCCTGCCACGCCGCCCGGCAGTGGATTCGCCGGTTTGCAGGCGCATCCTGATAAGCGGGGATTGCCCGCAGGCGGCAACGAAGTATTTGTGGACGGCTCTGCGCGATGGGTCCAGGCCAAACTGATGCGGTACATTCATAGCTGGACGGGAAACAATTCGCGGCAGGTTTTCTTTTATCAGGAAAATTTAGGAACCGCTCTCGAGCCTTTTCGCAATAGCCTTTATACAATTGAAAATGCTCCGTGATTTTCTGAATTTTTCGTAAATCAAATTCAGGAGTATTGTCGTCAAAATGCAGTTCTTCCGTCACAGCGGCCTACATCGGATTTCTAGAGTCCTTCTCATCTGCTGTCTGACTTTCGAGACACTCGTGGCCAAGGCCGATTCACAACAGGATTATCTGGATGTTCTGGTTGATTTCGAACGATACGCGGAAAGTGTCTGGCAATCTGCCGCCGGAACGGGACGTCCGCCGGACTCGGGATATTTCGGTGACGGAAACAGCGGCGGCAATGGAGGAATCCGAGGCTCGTGTGGAATTGCGCTTTCCTACGCTGTTTTGGTGACAGCGTTGCCCAACGATCCGAAAAACCCGATTCGCCTCGCTCGAATTCGGCAGGCGCTGAATTACGCGGCCAATACTCACACCAGCGGAACCAACACTTGCATCGACAATAAAAAATGGGGACGCGGTTGGCAGAGTTCTTTGTGGTCCGGCTCCATGGGTTTTGCCTGCAAGTTAGTGCAAAGCAATCTTCCCCCCGCGACAGTGCAAGCCGTGCAAAGGGCGGTGGCTGATGAAGCCACTTATCGCGCCGGAATTCCCCCAGCCTCCGGCTACATCGGCGACACGAAAGCAGAGGAAAACGGATGGAACGCAAACATCGTTTCGCTCGCGGCGGCGTGGTTGAACACCCATTCCAACGCGCCGCTCTGGCTGGATTCCGCCAAAAAATATTTGGTCAACACTTACACCGTTGCAAACACCAACGCTGACCCGCTCGCTCCGTGGATCACCACAACGACGCTCTACCCAAGTTTCGCTCTGGAAAACCACGGTTTTTATCATCCGCTCTATCAAATGGTTTCCGGCATGTCCATGGCCGACTCCTTAATGATGGCACGGCTTTCAAACACAAACGTCGCGGATGAATTGCAGCCCTTCGGCGAGCACAATGTCCTCAACGTCTGGAAGCATCTTCAACACATGGTTCTGAATACCGGCGAATTCGCATTCCCATCCGGCCTCGATTGGACGCTGCATAGTTTTCAGCAAAATTCTTATTACGCATGGCTCGCCACGACCTTTGACGATCCCGTCGCGCGCCAGGCGGATGCGCGTCTTTCTCAACTGTTGCGCTATCGCCAGATCGTCAATGGAAATGGCAGCTTTTTTACCAACACAGAACCGAACGTTTTTTACATGGAAGCAGTCGTTGCGCGCCGCACCGCCTTTGCCTGGCTGCATCACGCTTACGGAAATTTTCAAACCGGAGCAACCACCACTCTCACCAATTTTGTCGCCCATTTCCCCGACATCAAACTCATCACGCAACAAGGCCCATCCGGTTTTGTGTCGATCAGTTACGGCCCGAAAATCATGGCGTTGATCGAGCCGCCTCCCCAATCTGTTCCGACCAACGCTTTTGTCACCACGCCACGTTCGCCCGGAATTATCGGCTTGGGTTCATTGGGAAATCCAACGAGCGCACAACTGATTTCTTTTTCTACAAACGCCAACGGCTTTGACGCAAAATTGCTTTTGCAAAATGGCGGGGCGGGTTCGACGGAAGTCTATGTAAAAACCA
>JBBQAX010000451.1:0-2909 GCA_038316905.1 Verrucomicrobiota bacterium
CATCGCCAGTGACATCCGCAATCAACGCTTCGCGCGGCTCGGAAAGATCGTTGCGTCGTGAGCGAAAAGTTCGTTCTTCAAAAACCGGCCAGCGATTTGCGGGAACCAGTTGATGTGGCGGCTCGAACATCACAACGTCCACGTAGTTCCTCTGGGTTTCCAGAAACACGAGATCTTTTCGCTTATCGTTGTTCAAATCGCCGGAGATCACGTCATTCAGCCGTGCGTCTTTGATCGGCGTTTCGTAGCCATCCAGCTCGGTGAATTCCCAAGTCTCGCCGCTCAGCTTCATCCAGGCGACGGAGTTGTTGCCGAGAAAAGCGATGCTGTTTGCGTTGGTTGAATCCAGGCCGACGCATTGTAGTTCTCTGAAATCGGTGACGGGCAGAAAAACATTACGCACGACTTGCCAAACCCCTGCTTCATCACGCTCGGAAAGGGTCAGCGCTTTCCGCTCTGCATCGAGCAGAAACAAGACGGGAACTTTGTTCGTGCCAACCGGCAGGGCCGCCGCACCCACGATCCTGGAATTACTCGATGTACCATTAATTTGTTCCTTCACTACCAATGACCACGAAGGTTTCGCGGTCGTCCCCTTGATTTGCGTATCCGATTTAAGAACAACCGCGCGCAGGAAATTTTTCTGAGCGAGGAGCAATTCCGTTTTTCCATCTCCATCCACATCAGCAACGCTCAACCACGGTTGATCAACCGGGCCACCGGGTGGAACGATATCCTGTTCGTCAAAATCTTTTCCGGCGACCTGCAACAGCACCTTTATTTTTTCGTACGGAATCAACATGACAAGGTCAGCCAACCCATCCTGATCCACGTCGTGGATCGCGAGCGAACTTGGATTTGATTTGAAGCTTTCGTTCAACTTCTGCGTGCGCATTTTCTGATCCGCCGTGCGTGTCACCAGAACCCGTCCTTTCTCCTGCTCAAGAATGACAGCGAGACTAGGTTTGCCCTTTGGCTCAATCACGCCCACTGCAATCGCCAGCGGTTTGCCTTCGAGCGGAAGAACCGTTGGGAAAGGAATCCGACCATTCGTGTCCAACTGCGTCACGCCAACCTGCCGTTCTTCCGCACTCAGGAGAAATATTTCCGGCGCGCCATCGCCATTCCAATCAGCCACCATCACATCACTGACACCCGTCAATGTTGGAAACCTTTTTACCGGCGCGAGAGTTCCATCGGTCTTTTGAAAATAAACTGCGAGCTGGCCGCTATCAGGTTCGCTCACGAGAAGGTCCGCCAATTGATCACGATTGACGTCGGCCCAGACAATCCCACGGCGGGCGCGAGTTGTTTTGCTCAAAGGGAAAACCTGAAACTGTCCTTGTTTCAATGTTTTGTTCAGCGCGTCGGCTGGGCTTAGTGAGAAACTTGAAACCTGCGCGCGTCCAGAGTTTTGCGCAATTGTGATGACTTCAGCTTTGCGGTCGCCATCCAGGTCATCGCACCAATAGGAGCGAATGGCGGGAAGAGCGAAATGAATTTCCGGTCCAAGTTGCCCTTCCGCATCCTGTAATCGAAATCGAAATGGATTCGGACTGTCCCAGTTCACAAGCAGCAGATCTTCACGCCCATCGCCGTCGATGTCTAAAACCTGAATGGCTTTAACCACGTCGGTGAACGGAATTTTTTCAGGTTCGCCCAGCGTTTTGTCTTCATTCTGCGACAGCACATAAATATGGCTGTCACCCAGCAACAATAAATCATCTCGTTGATCTCCGTTCAGATCGCCAGCCACCAGCGCATTCGGGCCAAGTTGCCCGTCTTCAATCGGCCATCGTTTCGGCGCGCTCCAGCCATTTGTCCCTTCATTATATTGCACGACGAGTTCCTTGGGATCGCCGTAGTAAGCCATGTCGGGTCTGGTGTCGCCGTTGAAATCGACCACGAGCAACGCGGAAATCCTTTTCTCCGACGCAATGGAATCAATGCGAAAACGCGCATCCGGCGGAAGCTCGTTCAACTCGCGTTTGATGTCCTGCGAACCCGGTGCGACGCGATTGGTTTTTCCGGTTTGATTGTAGAGAAGATTTATTTTCGAGCGCGAATTGTTCACCAGGATTAAATCTGGCCGCTTATCGCCATCCAAATCAGCGGCGTGCAATAACCCAATCTGGTTGTCGATGGGAAAAATTTCCGGGCCGGTAAATCCAAAGCGACTGAGGTTCGTTTGAGCGGGAGCTGAGAAAATCCCTGCGCCAAGCAGCGCGACAACTAAAAATATTCTTCTCCGAAAATTAAGCTTTTGCATCGTGGTTGTGACGGTGAAAGTGCCATTGCTCCTGAAAATCGCCAGTTTTATTCCCCTATAAAATGCACGGTAACGCGACGTGTATGCGGTGCGAACCGATGTTCCCACAGATAAATCCCTTGCCAGGTGCCGAGCGCTAGTTTTCCGTTGGCGATGGGAATACTGAGATTGACCGCTGTCAATGCGGTGCGCACGTGAGCTGGCATATCATCGTCGCCTTCAGATGTGTGGCGGAAGATCGGGTCGCCATCTGGCACAAGGCGGGCAAAAAACCGTTCAAAATCCCGACGCACCTCCGGGTCCGCATTTTCCTGAATCACCAACGAAGCCGAAGTGTGTTGAAGATGCAGCGTGGCCAACCCCGTTTGTAACTCAGCCCGTCGATTGAAGGCGCAAATCTCGTCGGTGAACTCGTAAAAACCGCGTCCGGTTGTCTTGACGACTACCTCATCGATAAATTGTCGAAGCATACTCTGAAAGCCCGATCCTAATCTCAAAGTCTGAGTCGCCGGTCAAAATGGGTTCTGCCCCGCGCCAGTTCCAACGCTGATTATTTCTCTGGCATCATTAACTTTTCCAAATCCGCATTCTTTGAATGACCAAGTGCAATTGCCTTGTCGTAATGCCAGCGCGCGAGTTC
>JBBQAX010000452.1:0-2906 GCA_038316905.1 Verrucomicrobiota bacterium
GCGACGCGACAGGCGGAAATTGAACGCAAAGCAGATATTTTGATGGACGGAACGCTCCAGAATGAAGTGCGCAGTCGCGAACAAATTCAAATCGCATTGTCGCGCGGACACTTCGTGCAAATCCGGTTCGTTTATTGCCCATGGGAAAACGCCGTGATCAATATTCTGCGCCGAGGAGCGAAGGAAACTGGCCGCATCGTGCCATTGAAACGTGCGGCAAACGGCCACTTTTGCTCGGCCCGAACTGTTCTCTTACTTGCCGACGGTGTGCTGGACGACCCGGATGACATTTACATTTTTGACAACACGAATTTTGAACGTCCCATCCAGGCGGATCTGGCTTGGTTGCGCAAACGTCTCCACGAATCCACTGAAAACCTCCTTGAAACAGGTCGAAAAATAGCCGAAGATTATCTCAATGAAAACAGCGACGATGCAGACTTCAATACCGGAGCCGTTCGAACTGGATTCTTCCAGACGTCAACGCAAGCTGGAAAAATTTCGTCAACTCAACGAAGCGACATTGGTGGTTCTTCGAGAAGCGGGACTGGCTCGCAAGTTGAAGGAAGAACAGGAGCAGAAAGAGAAACAAGCCTCGAAGTCCCGCTGATCGAAAGCGACAAATCCGGTCGCATCCTCCTCGCCACCGTCAAAGGTGACGTTCACGACATCGGCAAAAATATCGTTGGTGTTGTCCTCGGTTGTAATAATTACGAAGTCATCGATCTCGGCGTGATGGTTCCGTGCGAAAAGATTCTGCAAACCGCGCGAGAACTCAACGTGGACATGATCGGCCTCAGCGGATTGATCACGCCATCGCTCGACGAAATGGCGCACGTCGCCAAGGAAATGGAGCGGCAAGGTTTCAAAATTCCACTGCTTATCGGCGGCGCCACCACGAGCAAAACCCACACCGCCGTAAAAATTGCTCCCCACTACAGTCAGGCTGTCGTGCATGTTCTCGATGCCTCCCGCGCCGTGCCGGTTGTCGGCAGTCTGATCAGCGCGGAACAAAAGTCGGCGTTCACCGCGAACATCAAATCAGAATACGAACGCCTTCGCGCGCAACATGCCGGTCAAAAAGCAAAATTGATCAGTCTCGAAGAAGCTCGGGAAAAAGCGCCGAAGCTCAGTTACGACGATTTGCCGAAGCCGTCATTCACCGGAATTAAACTGGTGGGCGACGAAGTGTTGCCACTCCTTCGCGATTACATTGATTGGTCGCCGTTCTTTCACACCTGGGAATTGCGTGGACGTTATCCTTCCATTTTGAAACATGAGAAGTATGGCGAAGAAGCGACCAAGCTTTTCGCCGATGCGCAAAAGATGCTCGATAAAATTGTTGCGGAAAAACTTCTGCAACCACGCGGAGTTTACGGAATTTTTCTCGCGAATCGCGTTGGAGAAGATGTGGAACTCTACACCGACGAATCGCGGACCAAAGTTCTCACGACGTTCCATTTCCTGCGGCAACAAATCGAAAAGCCAGACGGACAGCCGAACTATTCGCTCGCCGATTTTATCGCGCCGAAAAATTCAGGTGGAGAATTTCCTGATCACATTGGCGCATTCGCCGTCACGAGCGGACACGGTTTGAAAGAAATGATCGAAAAATTCAAAGCCGATCAAGACGATTACAATGCGATTCTGGCCGAAGCGTTGGCCGATCGTTTGGCCGAAGCGTTCGCAGAATATCTGCACAAAGTCGTGCGCGACGAATGGGGCTTCGGCAACGCGGAAAACTTCACCACTGAAGATTTAATCGAAGAGAAATATCGCGGAATTCGGCCCGCCGCCGGTTATCCCGCGTGTCCTGATCACACCGAAAAGCGCACGCTCTGGGAGTTGATTGAGCCGGACAAAAGGGCTGGAATTCAAGTCACTGAGAGTTTTGCCATGTGGCCGGGCAGCAGTGTGAGCGGACTTTATTTCGCGCATCCTGAAGCCAAATATTTCGCCGTCGGCAAACTCGATCGCGACCAGGTTCTTGATTATCACCTGCGCAAAGGGATGACCGTGCAGGAAGTCGAACGCTGGCTCGGGACGTATTTGAATTATGACCCTGCGGTGACAGCTGCGACAGCAGCTCCCGCGAACGGTTGTTCCTGCGGACGCACGCACGGAGTTTGATCATGAATGGAAAATCATTTCTCTGGCTCGGATTAAGTCTCTTTTTGGCCAACCAAGCGATTGGTGCCGAAACGAACAAAACCGATGTTCAGAAAATGATCGTGGCGGTGTCTGAAGCAGGCGGTGAACTGAAAGGAATTCCATTCGCTGACGTCATCAAGGCCACGACCGGAAAACGGATTCTTGCCTTCGACAAAAACGACGAAGCCGATCGCGAATTGCTTTCGAAAATTGGAACAGCGTTGGACGAAGTCGTGAAGCGGATGAACGTGACCAACAGCGTTGCGCAAAAGCAGCGGCGCATCAACGAAGTCAGCAGCCATTTCGAAGATGAGATGAAGCGCGTGTTGAATGAAGTTCCCGGTTTCTCCTGCGATTATCCAAAATTGGCTTCAGGAAAAATTCAACGCTCCGGTTATCCCGATCTGCGATTGGTCGATAAAAAAGCGGGACGCATCGTTTATCTCGATCCAAAACTTTACGAAAAAACCAGTCGCGGCAGCAGTTTGCGCACGTTTTATTTCGAACCAAAAACTGACACGAACAAAGTTTTGGACGATGCGCATCATCTCATCGTCGGCTTCGCGCACGACGGAAAACAAAACGGACACTGGAAATTTCTCGGTTGGGAACTGGTTGACCTCGCGCAATTTAAAGTGCGATTGAAAGCGGAGTTTCAAGGAAGCAATCGCGATTTATATCAAGACGATGCGATTGTTGGAAGCAGCGAGAAATAGTTTAATGCTCTTTCGGACCGCGGCTGTGTCGTCCTCGAC
>JBBQAX010000453.1:0-2880 GCA_038316905.1 Verrucomicrobiota bacterium
GGGACGTTCGCGGTGGGTGTGATTTGAAGTGGCGGTCGTAGCCTCGCTCGCCCGAGCGTGGCGTGGGCATTTAATCGACACCACGCTCTGGCGAGCGCGGCTACACGGTTCGCTGACCGCCACTTCAAATCACACCCTTCGCTGCAAAAGCTTTTCATCGGCTCGGCGGACTTTCAAAAACCGCATCACCGTATCACCGTGCTTCAACATTTTTGTTTCTTCCCATTTACCGGAAAAATCCAGCGTGTCGCGCTTGGTGTGGCCCAAAATAAAGAGGCCGTTTTCCGCGAGCAAATGGGGGAGCGATTCGTCATCGAGCATCTTTTGCGCGAATGAAGTGGAGCGACGTCCGACATTTTTTTCGCCGTAAGGTGGATCGGCGAGGATGAGGTCGAATTTTTCGCCAATCGCCGTGAGTTGCGCGATTCCGACGAACGCGTCCTGCACACGAATCTGCAATTGTGCCGGAGAAAAATTCGCCGCGTCGAGATTTTCACGAATGTATTGGGCGTGTTTGCTCGATTTCTCGATGCAATACGCCTGGGTCGCGCCGCGACTCAAACATTCCAGACTCAGCGCGCCCGTCCCGGCGAACACTTCCAAAACTTTCGCGCCAACGACGCGCTGGCCGAGGCTGTTGAAAATGGCCTGCCGCACCAGATCAGGCGTGGGCCGAACGTCAAAACCTTTTGGCACTTTGAGAATGGTTCCTGCGGCGGTCCCGCCAATGATGCGCATGATTATTTGAGTGGCTCGGTGCCTTCGCTGAGGATTTTGAGATGTTGCTGGTAAGCGAACAACCGATGGCGACGTTTGCCGGACATTTCTTTCACGATGGAAAGTTCTACTAAATACTTGATGGCGGTCGTAACCGCAGGAATGGACAAGCCAGATTTCGCAGCAATTTTGGCGATGGGCGCGACGGGATTGGATTGGAAAAAATCATGAACGCGAAGGGCAGATCCGGCAGCACGTCCAATTTTTTGGATGCGTTGACGATCACTTTCAAAAAGTTTTACCAGGCGATGGATATTTTTCGCGGCTTCATCGGAAGTTTCGCGGATTCCACTCAAGAAAAACTCCAGCCATGTTTCCCATTCGCCTTCCAGTCGCACGCGTTGTAAGAGTTCGTAATATTTGGAGCGATTCGTTTTAAGATAAAGACTCAGATAAAGGATCGGTTGGTGCAGCGCATTTTCCGAACACATCAGCAGCGTGATTAAAAGTCGCCCCAGACGGCCATTGCCATCGAGAAAAGGATGGATGGTTTCAAATTGAACATGAGCCAGTCCTGCTTTCAGAAGCAACGGAGTCTTGACTGGATCGTTGTGCAGGAATTTTTCCAGCGCACCGAGAGTTTCCAAAAGATAGTCGGGCGGTGGCGGAACAAATTTGGCGTTACCGGGGCGGGAGCCGCCAATCCAGTTTTGGGAACGGCGAAATTCGCCCGGTTCTTTGTTGGAGCCACGTCCTTTGCTCAATAAAATGGCGTGAATTTCCTTAATCAATCGCAGCGTAATCGGCCAGCCTTCGCGCAATCGCTCCAAGCCATGATTCAGCGCGGCAACGTAATTGGAAACTTCCTGCACGTCATCCAAAGGGACTCCCGGCAGTTCTTCATTTTCAAATAAAAGCAAATCGGACAGGGAGGATTGTGTTCCTTCAATTTGGGAAGAAAGAACCGCCTCCTTGCGAATGTTGGTGTAAATGAAAAGCGTTGGGTCGCCTAATAACGCAGTGATTCCGTCCAGGCGACCAAGTGACAACGTAGCCTGATGCAAAAGTTCGTGAAGATGTTCATCCAAAACCAAGGAAGGATTTGGCGGAAGTGGATGCGGAATAAAAGCGCGGAAAGGTTCATTGCTCGACGCAATCGGCAGTAAATATCCGGTCAACCCGCGTTTCATGGGTTATTTTTATTAAACGATCCTTTAATTGGCAAATCCTTATTAAAGGTTCAGGCCTTATCCTTTAATTAGAAATTCCTTATTAAGGGATACTTTAATAAGAAAAACGGCGACTCGTTGCCGAATCGCCGTTCGTGAAACCGTAGCCGCGCTCGCCAGAGCGTGGTTTCAATTTCTCACGCCACGCTCTGGTGAGCGCGGCTACGAGTGTTTCAAAAATCAAATTCCTTTGCTGATCATGTATTTCAACAAATCAGCGACGCGATTGCTGTAGCCCCATTCGTTGTCATACCAGCTCACCAGTTTGAAGAAGCGGCTGTTCAATTCGATGCCGGAACCTTCGTCGTAAATCGAGGACGCAGGCGAATGAATAAAATCACTGCTGACCACTTCATCTTTCGTGGTTTCGAGAATGCCCTTGAGATAAGTTTCGCTCGCTCTTTTCATTGCGGCGGAAATTTCGGCGTAACTTGTGTCTTTGGTCGTTTTGACCGTGAGATCGACCACAGAAACGGTCGGTGTTGGAACGCGGAATGACATGCCGGTGAGTTTGCCTTTCACTTCGGGACAAACGAGCGCGGTCGCTTTCGCGGCACCGGTGGCAGACGGGATAATGTTGATCGCTGCGCTGCGTCCGCCTTTCCAATCTTTTTTGCTCGGACCATCGACGGTTTTTTGCGTCGCGGTGTAGGAATGAATCGTCGTCATCAAACCCTCTTCGATGCCGAAACCTTCTTTCAACAAAACGTAAACAATGGGCGCGAGACAGTTCGTCGTGCAGCTCGCGTTGGAAACGATGTTGTGTTTCGACGCATCGTATTTGTCGTGGTTCACGCCCATGACAACGGTAAGGTCTTCACCTTTTCCGGGAGCGGAGATAATAACTTTCTTTGCGCCAGCGGTGATATGGCCTTTGGCTTTTTCCGCGTCGGTGAACAAACCGGTCGATTCGATCACGAGATCGACGCCGAAT
>JBBQAX010000454.1:0-2857 GCA_038316905.1 Verrucomicrobiota bacterium
ATAAAATCCTGACGCGCAGCAGAATGTTCGGCGGCAACACGCCGTTACCCTTGCCCTTGGCCAATGCTGCTTTGACGGCGGTGAACATTTTGCGAGCAGACAAAAGCTTGCGGCGGCGGCTTGTTGAAAATGTGAGTTACGTTAAAGACCAGTTGCAGCAATCAGGATTTGAAATTTCAGCACCACCCAGCCCGATTATTGCAGTCGTCCCGAAGTCCAGCCGTGACGCCACTGCTTTGAAAAACAAGTGCCTGGCGAATAACGTTTTCCCATCCTTCATCAATTACCACGGCGGACCGAAGAATGGGTTTTTCCGCTTCGCCATTTCGAGCGAGCATACCAAGTCGCAACTCGACGATTTGCTCAAAGCGTTGCTTTCGTAGTTTGACAGAATGAACAGAACCAACAGACTTCCGATCATGAATTTCTTTCGCCTCTCAATTTTGTTAATCCTGTTAATTCTGTCTAACTCTTCAACCTTGGCGTTCGACAATTACACCCTCGGAACCAACTCCTTGTTTAATCCCGATGTGCCGCAAGGCGTCGTCACCAAACATCGCTGGGAGAACAGCGAAATTTTTCCCGGAACGGTGCGCGATTATTGGGTTTACGTTCCGAAACAATACGATGCTGCAAAACCAACGTGCGTGATGGTATTTCAAGATGGCGCAGGTTACGTGCGAACCAACGGCGAATGGCGCGTGCCGATCGTTTTCGACAACCTCATCGCTCGAAAAGAATTGCCGGTCATCATCGGTATTTTTATTAATCCAGGAGTGATTCCAGCCGCCGACGGAAAGGGTGAACAGAAAAATCGCAGCGTTGAATACGATTCGCTCGGCGATGCTTACGCGCGATTTCTCCTCGAAGAAATCCTGCCGGAAGTCGGCAAGAAATATAATCTTGCCACCAATGCCGCGAGTCGCGCAATTAGCGGCGCGAGTTCCGGCGGCATTTGCGCATTCACCGTCGCCTGGGAAAAAACAAATGAATTCAGCAAAGTTCTCAGCACTGTCGGAAGTTTCGTAAACATTCGCGGTGGCCATGTTTATCCGTTTTTAATTCGCAAAACCGAACCGAAACCCATTCGCGTTTTTCTTCAAGATGGCTCCAACGATTTGGACAACGCCCACGGCAATTGGCCGCTCGCGAACCAAACCATGGCCGCAGCGTTGAAGTTCGCCAAATACGATTATCAATTTGTCTATGGCGATGGCGCGCACAATTCAAAACACGGCGGCGCAATTTTTCCTGAAGCGGTGAAGTGGCTTTGGCACGATTATCAGCCGTAAAATTGAATCACACTTCGCTGAGGAATTGGCGGCGAGCGCCATCAAATTTTTTAATCTGACAGATCAGTTCGCTGACAAACGGGATGACTGCGGCGCAAAAGCGCGACGTTACCTTTGATTTCATCGAGAAGTAGCTCGGTCGAGCGGCGGTGCGGAGGGAGCTGGTAGATCAAATCAAAAAAATTGCCGCTCGCAGAATTCGCCAGCGGCAACCTGATGGCTATAACAGGGATCAGCCGCGTGTCTTAAGGATGTCTCGAATTTCTGTTAGCAGCTTTTCTTCCTTCGTTGGTTCCGGCGGTGCGACCGACACGACCGGCACTGGCTTTTTCTTCATCGAATTCATGGCTTTGACGACCAGAAAAATGCAGAACGCAACAATGGTGAAGTCGATCAACGTGTTGATGAAGGAACCATACGCAATGACCGCCGCGCCCGCTTCCTTGGCTTGCGCCAACGATTTAATCACCGTGCCATCCTTGGCCATCTTGGATGGATCGAGGTTGATGAAGAGATCGGTAAAATTCACCCCGCCCATCATTTTGCCGATCGGAGGCATGAGAACGTCGTTAACCATCGAGGTGACAACCTTGCCGAACGCCGCGCCGATAACGACGCCAATTGCGAGGTCCACCACATTGCCACGCATGGCAAACTCTTTAAATTCTTTAAACATATTGATAATAATTTTCTGGTTGCGATTCTTGTTTTTTTGACTTCATTTTGCAATTACTTCTTAGCAAATCACCCATAGGTCCAGTGGCGTTCGACGTGGTTTAGGAGCAGCAGGACTTCGGTGAACTTTGTCGCGCCATCTGAAATTCGCTTTCGCGAGTTCTCCGGGAAAAGTTTAAACCCGTCGCTCTCATTCGGTTTCGTCGGGTCACAAGGGAAAGAAAAAAGGGCAATTTAAATCGTTGCCGTCACGACGTGGATTCGTTTTTCCGATAACTCGCCACGACCAAGTCGCTCAGAGCCTTGTCCGGCGCTTCGACTCCGTCGCGATCAATCACGAACTCCTTTTGCCCAGTGTTTTGGGAAATCAATTTCAGGCCAAACTGGAAATCCTTGAACTTCGTCGCGCAGAGGTCGCGCACCGGAATTTTCTGATCGACGGCCGTTTTCACAAGGAAATCGGCCGCGGCATCCGTGAAGCGAATGGTTAGCCCGTGTTGTTCGCGAAAACGTTCGGCGAAATCGTGAACCAACTGGCGCACCACGGTTTGTTCTTCCTTTTCGTGCTCGGCCAAGAGTTTTTCCAGATCGACTTCCGGTTTGTCCACCAGTTCGCGGGTGACGACGAAGCGTTTCACTTTCGTCGATGGCAATTCGAATTTGAAATTGCGGAAAATGCGTTCGCATACCGTCATCAAACCGCGCGCGCCGGTTTGTTCATCGGCGGCGAGTTCCGCGATGCGCTTCAAACCATCATCGCGAAATAAAACTTCGATTCCATAAGCCGCGAAGGTTTGTTCGTATTGGCGAATGATGCTTCCTTCGCTGGATTTCAGAATCAGAAATAAATCTTCCGCGTTGAGTTGCTGGCAGACGACGCGCACCGGCAA
>JBBQAX010000455.1:0-2848 GCA_038316905.1 Verrucomicrobiota bacterium
ATGGCGGCCTTCGTCGAAAACATATCCATATCCGTCTGAACCGATCGCGGTGCCAGCATGAATACTGACGCGATGACCGATTTGCGTGCGCGCATAAAGCACGACGTTGGGAAATAAACAAACATCGTCGCCAATCTGAGAGTCGCGTCCGATTTGATTCCCGCCTAACAAAACGGAGCGTGCGCCGATTTTTACCCGCGCGCCAATCACGCAGCCGGGCCCGATGTGCGCCGTGAGATCAATTTTTGCGGACGCCGCAATGTTCGCGCTGGGGTGAATCCCGAGTGGCGCTTCGTCCGGTGGAAAAAATGTGGGCAAAACGCGCGCCACCGCGACGCGCACATTTGGCACGCGGATAAGCACCTTCGTCGTCGAAGTGAAAGCTCCGCTGACCAAAATCGCCGCTGCCGGACTGGCTTCGGCCGCGAGAAAATATTCTTCCTTGTCAGCGAACGTGAGATCGCCGGAGCGCGCGAGATCGGCAGAGGCGAAACCGGTCAAGGGCGTTGCGCCGTCACCGATGACTTCGCCGTTGAGTTGTTTTGCGATCTGGGCAGCGGTGATGGACATAGATGGATTGTGATTTTCCGGTCACGCAAACTTCAGTGGCAGCCGTGGATTGTGGGTTGGTGATTTCAGAATTTTGAGTCGTCGGGAACGCCAACCATGCGTTGCGTTTCGACGTCCCAAACTTTGAGTCGCAGACAACGCAGAATTTCCGCCGGATGCAACGACGTCGTCTTGGGCGATTGCAGTTCGGGCATTTTTTCAATGACTTCGGGCAGGCGATAGAAAGGGATGCGCGCGTTCAGGTGATGGACGTGATGATAGCCGATGTTCGCGGTGAACCAGGCCATGATCGGGCCGGTTTTCATGTAGCTGGAGGATTCCAGCGCCGCCTTCTCATACGTCCAACCCGCCTTGTCGCCAAACGTGACATCTGGAAAATTATGCTGGGCGTAAAACAAATACGACCCGATGGCGAATGTGATGAAACATGGAATGGTCTGCGTCAACACCACCGCCGTCCAGCCGCCGAAATAAAATAAGGCCGCGCCAATTCCGATATGCACGAGCAAGGCGATGAGACAGTCAAAATGTTTCCGAGGATTGTTGAAAAAAGGATTGAGACACATCCCCCAAAGAAACATGAATGCGTAACCAAACAGGATTGTGAGCGGATGGCGGATGAAAAGATAAACGCGACGTTTGTCCGGCGACGTTTTCAGGAATTGCTCCTTCGTCATGATCGGAAACGAGCCGATTTGCGATCCGCGCAATTTGGAATTGTGATTGTGATGATGATTGTGCGAACTGCGCCAGATGCTGCTCGCGCTGAGCGAGAGGATGCCGAAGAGCCGCATCAAACCTTCCGCCAGCCGTGACTTGGGCAGGATGGCGTGGTGCTGTTGATCGTGATAAATCACAAAGAGCCGCAAGATCAAAAGCCCCGCGAGCACACTGCAAACAGCCCGCGCTGCCAGATGAACTTCCCAGACCGTCACCGCCAACGTCGCCAACAGCAGGAACGTCGTCGAAAGAATGCACCACCAACTGCGTAGTGAGTCGTCTTGCGCAAATCGTTTGGTGGCGGAAACAAGCTCCGGTCCGGTCATCATTGTGCGTGGAAGTTATGGCAAGTCGGCGCAGCGTTCAACCCGGCAATTGGGCAATCTGGTTTCCGACGCACCTCTGGAAATTTGCTCCCTCTCCTCGGGGGAGAGGGCGGGCGTTCTGTTCTGCTGCATGGGTTGGGCTGAGAACTTGATGCAAGTTCCGATCTTTACGCGCTCGGAGGCGGCGGAAACTCCAGCCCGTATCTTTTCCCAATCTCCATCACGCGGGGAACGTCCTGTTGCTGTTGCGGACTCAGCGTGCCGATTTCCTCGAAGAATCCTTCGAAGCCCGACGGCGTGATAACGCACATGAGGCGACCGGGCGTCTGGCCGAGGTAACGGTAAGTGTGCGGAATCCCGCGCGGCGCAAAGATGGTGGCTCCTTTTTGCGCAACAAAAGTTTTCCCGCCAACCGTCCACTCGTAATCACCCTCAAGAATTTGAAACGTCTCGTCTTCGCGATGATGGATGTGTGGTGGCGGGCCACCGCCCGGAATGTCGTGGGATTCGACCGCGCTGACCACGCCGCCGGTGTCGCGTCCGTGAATGCGAATAACCATTGGAATGCCGAGGACATTTATTTTTTGGCCGCCGTCAGACGAGAGGTTGATTGGATTCATGCGCAAGATATTTTGCAGTCCGCTTTCCGCAGGCGAAGCGAACAGTTTTCCAGAATTTGAAAATGATCATGGTATGGTCAAAACCAATCGGGAAAATCCTTGTTCTCCTGAAAAGTTAAGTGTGGCCCCGAGCGTTTCTGCGCCGCCTCCGGAATCAATGACGTTCAACGCCGGACCGGGGTTCCACTGGCCGTTTAGTTCTCCTGCAATTTCGATTTTCGCCGTCACGTCCGTCACCGATAGATCGTGTTCAAACTCCACATCAATCGCCGCGCCGTTACGGTTCCAACGAACAATATCCGATTGGTTCAAAACGTCCGTTGCGCCAAAGCCGAAATAATACGCCATGATATTTGGGACGCCGTCGCCATTCGCATCGTCGCCGGGACCGTTTTGATCCGGCGAAACCTTGTTCCAAAAAACCCAGTCGGTGAATGTGGATGGACGATTGGCGATCATGATGCCTCGGGTGATGTTGGTGATGTTGTTTATGACCTTGCTGAAGACAGCGGAGAAAGCGACTTGCCCCGAACTGTTCACCCCACAAGAGTAGGATGCGGATTGGCCCAATCCACCGGAGAATTCAAAATCGGTCACCTTTCTAAAATCGCC
>JBBQAX010000456.1:0-2823 GCA_038316905.1 Verrucomicrobiota bacterium
GAAAAGAATCTTTCGATGGCCGAATTGTCGATAGCGCCAGCATAACGATAAACAGTTCCACTTTGCGGTTCGACTTGATCCGCACGGACTCTTTTTTTTGTCGAGGGACATTCACGCATCAAGTCCGCGAATGTCTCGACATGGCCAGATGCCTTCCAAATTTGCGGGTGCATGATGATCGTCGCTTCGAGGCCAACGACGTCATCACGCTGGCGAGTCATCGAGTTCCACCAAAGCTCTTTGACGTTGCGTTTGAGTTCTGCGCCGAGTGGGCCGTAATCCCAAAAGCCGTTGATGCCGCCGTAGATTTCCGACGATTGAAAAATGAATCCGCGCCGTTTGCACAGCGAAACAATCTTCTCCATCAACTCGTTGCTTTTCGGTTCGGCCATAAGGCGGGGAGTTTTCTTCACCGTGGAAGCGAAGTCAAGAAAGCGGCGGGAATTCAAACCACGAATGGACACAAAGTGACACGAATAAGAAATTCAAAGGCGGAGATTCAACGCAGGGGGCGAAGTTCCTTTCCTGTTCCTCTGCGAGAATTTTGCGACCTCTGCGTTGAAACCATAAATCACAGGTTGAAGTTCAAGCTTTAACTTGTTTCCCCGAAGCCATCTGAAGCTTGAACTCCACCTTTCGTTTTTTATTCGTGTCGATTTGTGTTCATTCGTGGTTAAAAATTCCCCGATGAACGAAGGCGAAATCTCGGCGCACCACTTTTCCACCGGCAAACCTGTTCGGGTCCGTTGCGAAAATGGAGTGATCACCAGCATCGAAAAAATTTCATCCGCAGCGGAGAATTCCTGGATCGCTCCCGCGCTGTTCGACGTTCAAGTCAACGGCTACGGCGGAATTGATTTTCAACAGGACAACGTGACTTTGGACGAATTGCTGTCCGCCGCGCGCCAACTGCGACGCGATGGTTGCGCAAAATTCTTCCTCACACTCATTACCGATGAATGGCCAAAACTGACGGCGCGGTTGCGGCATTTCAAAAAGTTGCGTGAACAATCCGATGAGTTAAAAAACGCCATCGCTGGCTGGCATATCGAAGGACCGTTTCTGTCTGACCAACCGGGTTTTCACGGCGCGCATAATCCTGCCTTCATGCGCGATCCGACGCCTGAACAAATTTCCGAACTCCGCGTGATCACCGGCAACGATCGGTTGCTTCTAACTATTTCTCCAGAGCGCTTTGGCTCAATCGACGCCATCGCATTCGCAACATCGCTTGGAATCAAAATCAGTCTCGGCCACACCAATGCACCAGCCGAAATACTGCGCCAAGCGGTCGAAGCTGGCGCGACGGGATTCACGCATTTGGCCAACGGCTGTCCTCGAGAATTGGATCGGCATGACAACATTCTCTGGCGCGTTTTCGAAACACCTGGCCTGATGGTCAGTTTAATTCCGGACAAAATTCACGTCTCTCCCGCCCTGTTTCGTCTGGTTCATCGCGTGTTGCCAAAAAATATTTTCTACACCACGGACGCAATGTCTGCCGCTGGCGGACCGCCTGGAAAATACAAGCTTGCGCACATGGAATTCGAAGTGGGCGAAGATCAAATTGTGCGCCAGCCGGGGAAAACAAACTTCGCAGGATCAGCTTTGAAACCGATCGATGGAATCTTTCGCGCCGCGGAAATGTTAAATTGTTCCTGGCGCGACGTTTGGCTGGGATTCTCAGAACGTCCTGCGCAACTCGTTGGAGTCAAAAACTCACTCGACGTCGGAAATCCAGCGAACTTTTGTGTACTCAACCTTACGGCTGAAAATGATTTGGCCGAGTTGAAGGTGGAGACAGCTAACGAATGATAATTTTAAACTCGAGGTCGATGGGTTAATACGTTTTTGCGAATTCATCCGCCGGTCTGAACAACCGTTCGTTTTGCTTCCGTGCCAAAGCGTAATCGACCGACCACCGTCCGCCTCCGTAAATGCAAATCAGGACGAGCAGAAACAAAACCAGCGCACTGAATTCCAGGTTTTCACGCTCCTGCAATGCACCAAAGGCCTTCGAGAAATTGACGTAGAAAACTGCCACGGTTAGCACCGGCACTTGCACAAGTGCCGCCACCCGGGTCAGCAATCCAATCGTGAGAAAAAATCCTCCCACCAAATGCGCCATAATCACAAGGTGCGCGATGGCTCCGGTCGCAAACCATAAAGCGCCGGATTCTTCCATCAAGGCAACGAGGTAGTTGGTATGCGACGCGAAATAAATTCCTTTCCAAAACAAAGCGATGCCGAGGTAAATACGAAGGATATCAATCACGAGATCGCCGTGAGTTTTGATCCAATGATTAGTGTGGTCGAGATCTTTCATAACTGGCATCTGAATCCGGACTCCTTGTGAAAAACATAGACCTCACGATTTAAAAGGCAAATGGCACTTCATGGCGCGAGATCGAACGAACGGGGTGTGATTAAAAGTGCGTGACGCCTGGCCATTAGACTGCGGGGACATGTCCCCGCTTTGGCTGCACGGTGAAAACGCCAGAGCGTCCCTTTAGTTCAAAACGATTTTCCTGTTGCCAGTGTGCAGGAAAAGCGACGTCCTGCCGTCGCACTCCAAAGATTTCCAATCTCACCCACTTTTAACCCGAACTCCGAAGTAGCGGCGAGCATCCCTGCTTGCCGTAGAGCCGGGCTTCCCAGCCCGGCGGAAGGAAACTCACGCAGGGCGGACGGGGTTGGAATTTTTAGACCTGCACCAAAAGACACGCTTCCATCCGGGCGGCAAGGATGCCCGCCCTCTACAGCAGGCCTGCTGCTACCGGCCCGGCGTCGCATCCATTCCTATTTCGGAGTTCGGGTTAATTC
>JBBQAX010000457.1:0-2768 GCA_038316905.1 Verrucomicrobiota bacterium
ATCAAGGCCACGGCGGACACCGTCATCGTTCTTTGGATGGGTGGCGGAATGGCGCACACCGAAACATTCGATCCAAAAAAATATGCGCCGTTTGAAAAGGGGATGCCGGTCCAAAAAGTTCTTAGCACGTTTCCCACGATCGATACTTCGGTGGACAACATCAAGTTTGCCGCTGGTTTGGAAAAACTCGCGAAGGTCATGGATCGCGGAACGCTGATCCGTTCCTACACGGCGGGAGATCTCGGTTTCATTTTGCATTCGCGCCATCAATATATGTGGCACACCGGTTACGCGCCGCCACAGACGGTTGCCGCGCCGCACATTGGTTCCGTGATTGCGCGCACACTTGGACCGAAGAATCCTGCCATGCCCGCGTTCATCAATATCGGCCAGCGTTTTGATTTAGGTGAAGGCGAAGAATTAAAGGCGTTTACCACCGCCGGTTTTCTAGGCAGCGAATACGGCCCGTTTCAAATCGCTAATCCTGAAGAAGCCGTCAAAGCCGTGCGCCCGCCCGAAGGGATGAGTCCGTCGCGTTTTCAAAATCGCGATAAGTTTTTCCGGCAACTCGCATCGAAAAGCCCCATCACACAACTTGGTAGTGATTATCAAAAGGAGTCGTTGCTCCGTTCGCTCGACAATGCGCATCGCCTCTTGAGTTCCGATGCGGCGGCGGCCTTCGATCTCGCGCTTGAACCAAAAGAAAGTTACGCGAAATACAACACGGGAAGATTTGGTCTCGGTTGTCTGCTCGCGCGACGCCTTACCGAAGCGGGCGCGCGGTTCATAGAAGTCACGACCGAATACATTCCATTTCTTAACTGGGACACGCACGAAAACGGTCACACACGTCTCGCTGATTTAAAGAAAACAATCGACGCGCCTATTGCTCAACTTGTTTTGGATCTCGAAGAAAAAGGCTTGTTGGATCGCACGTTGATTGTGCTCGCCAGCGAATTCAGCCGCGACGCGTTGGTCGAAGGAAAACCCGGCAACGAAGTTAAAGGTCAAGTCGCGCAACCTGACATCATTGACGATATAAAATTCTACGGAATGCACCGTCACTTCACCGATGCCGGAAGCGTTCTCTGTTTTGGTGGCGGATTGAAAAAAGGTTTTCTCTGGGGGAAAACCGCCGACGAACGTCCGTGCAAAACACTGGAGAACCGCGTGGTGATTGAAGATCTGCACGCGACGATTTATCACGCGATGGGCATTCCAGCGAATCTTTCCTACGAGGTAGAGAAACGCCCGTTCTATGTGACGAACGATGGCAAAGGAAAACCGATTATGCCGTTGTTTGCGTGAGCACGCGCGTTGACAAACAAACGCCAAACTTAAAATTGCCGCATGAAGATTGAACGCATTCGCGAGATGATCACCAACGGATTCAAGCCGTTCACAATTCATGTTTCGGATGGACGAAAATTTCCCGTGCCGCATCAAGAATTTGTGGCTGTTGGAAAAAAGGTGGTCGTGGTGATTGGCAAAGGCGACCGCGTCAACACACTCGATCCGCTGCACATCACATCAATTGAAGAAAAGTTGGCGCATACTTGATCGCATTACCAGGAAGTTGGAAAAGCATTTGCACAAGCCGCAAAACTCCCGACCCAAGATCAGGATGTTTTCGCGAATTACCTTTCGGGAAAACTCGCTTTTCGCGCTGCCCTTCAGGAAGGAATCGAAGCCGCTGATCGTGGTGACGTGGTTCCGTTGGAAGATGTGAAAAAGCCGCGATCTTTCCAAGGGAACAACCTGTCTCCGATGAAGCAGGATTTTTTGTCCTTAAAAGTTCTGATGAGGAAATCGTGCGCTATGAAATTGTCCGTTATAAATACTGAGCGCTTCGTTTACCGCTGAGGGTGTTTATTCCACCCGCTCGGCCCACAAAACCTGCGGGTCTTCCCAACGCGCTTTGCGACATTCCAGAGCGAATTTATTTCAGTCATATCTCCAATCGCCGGTAAGCGTACGTCTTTAATGACAGAACTAGAGCCAGTCCGCCGAGAAAAATCAACCTTGCATCCATTCGGTTTCGGCCTATTTTCTCCCTTGCCCGAACGCCACGTGTGTGGATGTTCATTGAGGCTGAGAAACAAAAGTTAACAAAATAACCTAACAATTTACCTCTGTTGCCCTGCAACGCTGGTCGTTAGGCACGGAGTCTCCAAGCGAACCCCGCCCAAAAGCTCCATTTCTCACAGTAGTTAGTTCGTCCGTATATTATTATGCTCACAATGGAAGAAGCCATGAAACAAGTGCCAATGCGCTTTGTTGCTGGCGAAATCGTCAAGGGAACCGTCATTGAAGTCCGACCAAAAGAAGTTTTGGTGGACATCGGTTACAAATCAGAAGGTGCCGTTTCAGGCAATGAATTCGTTGATATCAAAGCTGTCAAAGCAGGCGACATTATCGACGTCCTCATCGAAAAATTGGAAGACAAAGACGGCATGGTCGTCTTGTCCAAGGAAAAAGCGGAATTCAAACAAAACTGGGACAACATCCTCAGTATCGCCAACGAAGGCGCGACCATCAAAGGCAAAGTCAAAGCCGCAGTCAAAGGTGGCCTCATCGTCAACATCGGCGTGGAAGCATTTTTGCCAGCGTCGCAAATCGACATCATTCCGCCGAAGAATTTGGCGCAATTTATTGGCAACACTTACGATTTCCGCGTCGTTAAAATCAATCAGGAACGACAAAACATTGTTCTTTACCGCCGCGAATTGATCGAAGCCGAACGCACTGAAAAACGCGCGAAACTCCTC
>JBBQAX010000458.1:0-2767 GCA_038316905.1 Verrucomicrobiota bacterium
GAAAAGATAATAAACCAAATCCAGTAAAAATAATTTGTCGGATTTGGAACTTCAGCGGTGCTTTAATGGTGAAAAGAATGACACCGCACCGCCAATTGCTCGCTGATTATGCTGAAAAAGGTTCGCAGGAAGCCTTTCGCGAACTGGTGAATCTCTACATCGGAATGGTTCATTCGTCGGCCACTCGATTAGCCAATGGCGACGTTCATCGCGCGCAGGACATCACGCAAACCGTCTTCGCAGAATTGGCGCGTCACGCCCGCACCTTATCCTCGGAAGCGACGATTGGTGGCTGGTTGCATCGCTGCACCTGTCACGTCGCGGCGAACATGATGCGGGGGGAACGTCGGCGTCAAAATCGCGAAAGGGAAGCCGTTGAAATGAATGCGCTCCACGAAAATGGTGATGAAGCCCTCGCCCAGGTCGCCCCGATTTTGGACGAGGCAATCAACGAACTGAACGCCCAGGATCGTCATGCCATCATGTTGCGATTTTTTGAGAAGTGCGACTTGCGCGCTGTAGGAGACGCGTTCGGCAGTAACGAGAACGCCGCGCAGAAGCGTGTGACGCGTGCGCTGGAAAAATTGCGCGTTCTTCTGGTTCGACGCGGAGTCACGCTTTCGGGAACTGCGTTGGTCTTGGCATTGGGAAGCACATCGGCGAGCGCCGCGCCTGTAGGATTGGCGCTCGCCGTTTCCACCAGCGCGCTGACGACAGCGGCGCACACCACCACCGGTTTAACTCTCACAACTTTAAAAATTATGGCTATGACAAAACTAAAAATGACGGCAATCGTGGCGATCAGCACCTTGGTTCTGGCTACCGGGGCGACTGTGGTCGTGATGAATCACGAAAAGGATTATGCGGCGGAGTTTACTCCACCAGCCAATCCCGATCCGATGAAGATTTTGCGAGAAGCGCAGGCTGACACCGCCGCCGGACGATACAAAGAGGCTTTGGCCAAGCATGTGTGGTTTCATGAAAACGCGTTGAAATACCGACCTTCAATGGTCGGCGTGCGTTCTTCTTCTGCATTGAGCTATTTTGGTGTGCTTGCCGAAAAATATCCGCCCGCGATGAGGGAATTAAAATCGATGCGACACGAGGCTGAGAAAATTGTTCGCAATAAGAATGGGGATGTGAAGACGGGAAGGGCCGCGTTTAGTGAATTCTCCGCCATCAACCGCGCGTTCAAAGAGGAGAATAAAACGGTGGAATGTTTTGTTTGGCTGGATTCACATAAACCCGGTTTGGCCAAAAGCGCTTTTGTGTTCGCGGACGATGAATTGATCGAGGCCAAGGAATATAAACTCTATGGGCGCTATGTTGACCCGGACAGTTCTTATCAACAGTTGGTGCGTCTTTACCACACCACCAAAAAAAGCCTGCAATCTTCTCCGATCAAGCAGGCTCAAGATTTTCCTAACAAAAGTTTTTCTAACAAAGCCGCTACGCTCGTTGCGCTGCTGGCCATCAACGACCGACAAGCGGACGCGGACCGCATCGCAATCAAAGCAGCAAAAGAATGGAACGATCCGGTGTTTCTAACCCAACTAGAGGAAGCGAAGAGTGGAGTGGTCCCGGAACCGTGGCCGTGAGTTTAAGAGGGCGTCTGAAAAAGGATCGCGGCTGTGTCGAAGACCAGCCGCAGCACGCCGTAATGAGTCCAACGCACCGGAAATTGGGAACCTGCTGCGGCTGGTCGAGGACGACACAGCCGCGCTCCTGCTTTTTCAGACAGGCTCTAAGATATTTTCTTGTCGCTGTCCTTGATCTCCATTCGCGCGATCAAAGGCACGTCCAAAATGTTCACGCCTTTGTCCTCGTTTGATGCCACGACCAACGTGCGCCCTTTAGGAGTGAGGAGCGCGAAATCAGGATGAGGGATTTCAAACGCCCGATCATTTGCCATGTAAACGGTGAACGCTTTGAACGGCACGGCGTGCAACAGGTTCTTCAATTCATCGGCGCTCATGCGTTTTATTTATCCCATCTCCCCATTGAACTCAAGTTTCCTATTCATCACTCGCGCTCAACTTCGCCAGCACGCTCAAATCTTCCAACGTCGTGGTGTCGCCTTTGATTTCCATGCCGGACGCGACTTGCTTGAGCAAACGGCGCATGATTTTTCCCGAACGCGTTTTGGGCAACGCTTCGGCAAAACGAATTTCATCCGGCTTGGCCACCGCGCCAATTTCTTTGCCGACGTGATTCCGCAATTCTTCGCGCATAGCAGGGGAAGCTTTTTCGCCGGTTTTCAATGTCACAAAAACCACGAGCGCCTGGCCTTTGAGTGCGTCAGGACGACCAACGGCGGCGGCTTCGGCCACTTTCGGATGGCTGACGAGCGCGCTTTCGATTTCCGCTGTGCCGATGCGATGGCCCGCGACATTGAGAACGTCGTCGATGCGGCCCACGATCCAGAAATATCCGTGCTTGTCCTGACGACAACCGTCACCGGTGAAATAGCTTCCTTTGACTTCGCTCCAATAGGTTTCGACGAAACGTTTCGGATCGCCCCAGATGCCACGTAACATGGAAGGCCAGGGTTTTCGCACGACAAGTTTGCCACCAGAATTTTTCGGAACCGCATTTCCTTTGTCATCCACGACTTCCGGGAGAATTCCGAAAAACGGCAAAGTTGCGGTGCCGGGCTTCGTCGGAGTCGCGCCGGGCAGGGGAGTGATCATGATTCCGCCAGTTTCCGTCTGCCACCACGTATCGACAATCGGACAACGTTTACCGCCGATGACTTCGTGATACCAAA
>JBBQAX010000459.1:0-2700 GCA_038316905.1 Verrucomicrobiota bacterium
GTTTCAACTTTTACGGAAAGACATTGCGCAAGCCGTTTTCAAAACTGCGTTGGCAAATCGCGCGTTGGAAATTGCGCAACAGGATTTGGTTTGGCTGGAGACAATGCTCGCTGTGGCCGAGCGCAGATATGAATTTGGAGATGCGACTCAGTTTGATGTTTTGCGTCTGCAAAACGAACGATCAAAACGCGCCGAGCAATTGAAAACTGACACGCAAATGCTCGGACACGAGCATGTAAATTTAAATCGGCTGTTGAATCGAAATCTTCTCTCGCCCTGGCCATCTCTCAAACTCCCAACCGTGGCCCCATCCATTGTTTACAGCGAGTCCCTCACGACCATCGCGCTGAAGAACGAGCCGAAGTTGAAAATGATGCGGCAGCAAATTGAGCAGGCGGAGGCGGCGACTGACAGGACCCGGCGCGAACGTTATCCGAATTTCAGCGTCGGAGCGGAGGCGCGAAATTATAGTGGCAACGGCGAATTTCGCGAAGGAATGGTGACACTCAGTTTCAGCGTGCCGTGGGGAAATCGCAAAAAATACGACGCTGCCATCAAGCGCGAGGAAGCAAAAAAACACGCGACGGAACTTGATGCGGTTGATTACGAATTGGCGGTTCGCAATGAGATTCATCAACTCACGGTGACAATCGATGCCGCGCGCCGGGAAGCGTTGCTCTATCGCGATCAAATTCTTCCGCGAAGCGAAACCGCTCTCAAAAGCGCGCACGCTGCATGGGAATCCAACGCCGGAATGTTCCGCGACGTGTTGGACGCGCGCCGCATGTTGCTGGACGCGCAACTGATGTCCGCCCGCGCCATTTCCGAACAATACCAAATGTTGTCTGAACTCGTTCTTTGCTGCGGCCTCGGCGACCTCGAAGCGTTGCAGATGATCGGCGCGCAGCTCGGTAATGAAGATCCGAAAACAAAAAAATAATTTTATGTGTTCAAATAAACTCAGTTGGAAAGACGCAGAAACGTCGGGGAGCGCAGCCGCCCCGGCTGCTGTTCGGCGCGCCCTCGCGCCGAACTGTCCATCGTCTCGCACCTGTCTGCGCTCGCTGATGCCGACGACGAGGGCGTCGTCGGCTGCGCCCGAGGCGGGCGCGCTCCTCATTTCTCCAAATTTATGAAATCTAAAACCCTTTTTCTCATTTTGTTGATTGCCGTTGTTGCGGCTGCGGGCGGTTGGTGGGCGGCGAAACGATCTTCTCACCAGCACGATTCCGGCGAGACCAATGCGAATGGCGCGCGGACAATTCGTTTTTACCAATGCCCGATGCATCCCCAGGTGAAGTCGGATAATCCGAGCAAATGTCCCATCTGCGGAATGGATTTGGGGCCGGTTTTTGAAGGGCAAGCCGGGCTGAGCGAAAATCTCGTCGCGCTGGATTCAAACGCGATCAACGTCATCAACGTGCAGACGGAAACGGTGAAGCGCCAACCGCTGCGCCGCACTTTGCGCGTGGCCGGAACGATTGACGATGATGACACGAAGCATCGCGTGATTTCTGCCTACATCGACGGACGTATTGAAGAGTTGTTCGCGAATTACACCGGCGCGGAAGTCACAAAAGGCGAGCCGCTCGCGACGTTCTACAGTCCGAATCTTTTGACGGCGGAACGCGAATATCTGGTCGTTGCGCAAAGTCAGCCCACGAATGCTTCGCCCGAAATTCAGGCAGAAAACAAGCGGATGCTCAACGCCGCCGCGCAGCGTTTAAAACGTCTCGGTCTCACCGATGCACAGATTGCTGCGCTTGCAAAATCAGACTCCACTGCAACACAGAGCAAAATCGTCGCGCCGATGTCCGGCACGATTACCGAGCGATTTGTCTATGAAGGCCAATACGTGAAAGAAGGCGATAAGCTTTTTGAAATCGCGGACTTCTCGACGATGTGGTTTCAGTTCGACGCTTACGAAAATGATCTGGCGTGGTTGAAAGTCGGCCAAAAAATCCAAGTCACTTCGCCTTCGGCGCCGGGAAAAATTCACGAGGGAAAAATTAATTTCATCAATCCGAACATCAACGATCCAACCCGCAGCGCAAAGGTTCGTGTTGAAATTGCAAACCCGCTCGTCGAGCGCGACGGAACAATGCAGCGCGAATTGTTGCACCGGCTCTACGCGCAAGGCGTCGTGGAATTGAGTTTTCCAGAAACGATGATGGTGTCTCGTGCCGCAGTTCTGAATGCCGGCGGCGAACCGACAGTTTATATCGACCTTGGCGACGGCGTTTACGAACCGCGAAAGGTGAAACTGGGAATTCTCGGCGATGAAGGCTGGCAAATTCTCGAAGGACTCGAAGAAGGTGAACGTGTCGTCGCGTCAGGGAATTTAATGATCGACGCCCAGGCGCAGTTTAATCAAGGAGGCGCTCCCGTTCATCATCAGGATGAAAGCGTGGAGGAAACGAAAACGTTTTCGTCAACGACTGAGGCGCAACAGAAAATCGCCAACGAGTTTTTCGCTGTTGCTGGAAAAATATCGGATGCGCTGGCGAGCGATGATTTTAAACAATTCAACGAACACTCGGCAAAGTTGCACACCGTTCTCCCGGCATTGAGTGGGGCGTTCGCGAAGGACGAGCGCAAGAATCTCGTCGAGAAATCCGCGATCTCAAAAAGCTTATCGCCTTCTTTCACGTATTGGCCTTCATAGACAAATCGCTCGGTAATCGTGCCGGACATCGGCGC
>JBBQAX010000460.1:0-2680 GCA_038316905.1 Verrucomicrobiota bacterium
GTTTTGATGTAGTTAATGACTGCATCGCGATTCAAGCCGATGCCGTCGATGACCATTTGATCAAAACCTTTTCCAGCGCCCGGATAACCTGCGGCGAGTTTGCCGGTGGATTCGAGCGAAACTTTGAGCCAGAGGCGGGGCAGATGCAAAACACCCAACGGACCAGCCGTGCCAGAACTAATGAGAGGAACATTTGTATTCATATTTTGTTTTTACTGTTGAACGGGGAAGGAGCTTAAAAAATGAGGCATCGCGGTCAATGCAAATTTCATCAGCGTTTCACTGAACCTATTTTGCGAACTCGGGATAAAACGGATTGTGCTGCTTTTGTTCGCCAACGGTGGTGAGCGGTCCGTGTCCGGAACAAAGAATGGTTTCATCTGGCAACGAGAAAATATTTTGGCGATTCGTGCGCAGCGCTTCTTCAAACGAAACCATGCCGCCGCCCATCGAACAGCAGAAAACCGCGTCGCCCACGATTGCCACCGGCTTCTGCAAACCGGTCACAAAAAACGTGATTCCGCCACGCGCATGACCGCTGGTCTGGCGTGATTCAATTTTCAAATTACCAATCGAAAAACGCTCTCCCGCCGGGAACGCTTCCGCGCCGGGCGTTGGTTCCAATTCAGAAACGTGGGCCGACGCGCCGGTTTCCTTTTTCAACTTTTCCAAATCCGCGATGTGATCGGGATGAATGTGCGTGAGGAGAATTAATTTTATTTTCAGCGCATTTTGTTTCGCGAAGTCCAGCATCGGGCTTGCATCAGCGCCTGTGTCGAAAGCCACGGCTTCTTTGGTTTGCGGATCAAAAACCAGATACGCATTCACCGTCATGTCTTCAAAAGTCGTGTTGAAAGACGCAAGGCCAGCAACTTCGTGCTTCGGCGGAAACCATGATTTTTTGCCGAGTTCCACGAGGGCATGGGCAGAAAGATTTAAAACGGACGCAACTTTTCCGACTGCCACTTCGTCAAACTCGCCTGACTTCAATTTCGTGAGATCTTCAACAGAAATCCCGGCACGCTTGCTTAAATCGTCGTCGCTGATTTTCAGGCCGCGCTGCGTTTTTCCAATCACGTCGGCGAAACTATCTTCCAAAGGAATTTGTGACATAAGGCGGCGAGCGTAAAAATTGTTGCGGCGAAAGGGAACAAAATTTTCAGGTGAATTTGATGCGCTTTGAATGGGAATAAACGTTCATTCGCTCCTCGCGCAAAAAACCAACGAGTGTTTGTCCGCTTTCAAGTGCGAACTCTACTGCGAGACTCGATGGGGCTGAAACCGCGCAGATAATTCCGATGCGCGCGGCCAAAGCCTTCTGCACAATTTCAAAAGAAGTGCGTCCGCTCACCATGAGAATGTGTTGATCAAGAGGAAAAATTCCTTTCAAAAAGCTGTGGCCTAGAACTTTATCCACTGCGTTGTGACGCCCGACGTCTTCGCGTAACACGATCAAATTCCCGTCGAGATCAAAAATCGCAGCGGCGTGCAAACCGCCGGTGCGATCAAATGTTTCCTGCGCGCCGCGAAGTTTTCCCGGCAAACCAAGAATCGTTTTCGCAGCAACCGAAACTTTGCTTTTGATTTTTGGAAAATGTTGATGAACGGATTCGATGGTCGCCTTGCCGCACAAGCCACAACTCGATGACGCAAAGACATGCCGCGTCAATTGTTTGAAATCCACCGCTACGTCGGGCGCGAGAAACAGATTGATGACATTTTTTTCTTTGTTCCGCGGATACGGCTGGATTTTCAAAACATCGCTGCGCTTTTTGATCAGTCCTTCCGTCACCAGAAACCCTGTCGCGAGTTCGTCATCATGTCCCGGTGTGCGCATCGTCACGCTGACTGGCTGATTGTCCACGCGGATTTCCAGAGGTTCCTCAATCGCGAATTCGTCAACACATCGCACCGGCTTGGAACCGATCTTCCAGCGAAGAATGGATTGTGATTTTGGCTTCACGTCCGAGCGAAGATGGCGTGAAAAGGTTTTCGTGTCGGTTTCGGAATGATGCCGAAAACGCCCAAATGCACCCGCCAGTGCGGGGATTTTTCGACGTTTTTCGCGAGGGCAGCGGTCATTGAGGAACGCTATCCTTTTGCAGATAACGTTGGCAAGCGAACCATCTTCGGCCACGGGCTATATCGCCCGCAATTTTGGCTGACCTTTTAAAATCTCCAAGTTACTCCCACGGTGCCGTAAACGGTTGCTTCCTGATCGAGCCTGGCTTTGTGCGTGCCGGCCGACTGGTTCAAGTCGTTGAGACTCTGGAATTGCGCGCCGACATAGACGCCCCAGCTTTCGGAAAAGTCGTAGCGAAGCATTGCGCTGACATACGCACCGTAGAGGAGTTCTGTCTTGGAGGAATCGCCGCGCGTCACCGTTGTTCCGCCGAGAGCGCTTCTGGTCGTCTCGGAAAATTCATATTCGATGGAAGCTGGAGCGAGACTCAAACCGACGCTCGCAGCAAGGCTCCATTGTTCCGCGAAATTCCATTCCGCAAAAGGGCCGAGACGAATGCCATAAATTTGGCCGCTCAACTTTTGTCGGCTCGACACAACTTCTGACGTCACGGTGCGCGTCGGGATGTCTCCCAGAAATGCGCCCGGTCCATTGAACGTTCCGTTGTAGCCCGCGCCGGGAGGCAAAACGCCGTTCAGAGAATAAGCATCTGTCGTC
>JBBQAX010000461.1:0-2678 GCA_038316905.1 Verrucomicrobiota bacterium
TCTTCGGGTCATAACGCATTAGTCCGAAGAACAACGCGCAAACGATATCAGCTTCCGAAGCGCACGAATTCGGATGACCGCTGCCCGCAGCAGTTGTGTCAGCAAAGGAATGTATGCGAAGTTGATTAGCGATCCCAGAAAGCGTTTCAGCGGAGATGTCAGAGTTATTCATGGCAGTTGGTTTTGTTTTAATTCAGGCCGCAAACTGTAAAAATCGAAAGGGGAAAAGGGAAGGAAGATTTAATCGAATTGGGTTACGAGGAGCGCAATGCAAGTTGATCGTCGGAATTCATATTGAGGACACGAACGGTGGTTCTACCGACCGCCGTCTTGCCAAGCACATGAATGCTGCGTTGCTCGAAATGTTCTGCCCAAAAATTTCGTCTCGGATGAAACAATTCCGTGACAGAATTAGTTTGCGGATCAATGCCGGTCAGGTTTGGGCCTTTGTGCAGGTTACAATCGATGCAAGCCAGTGCCAGATTTTCAATTTCATCACTGCCACCGTGAAATTTGGGAATGATAGTTCGATGTGCAAAGCCGCCAACGGGGAGTCGTTCTGATGCAAGCGACAATACTCGCAACGATGGCCAGCGCGTTCGCGAACGCGGGCTTTTGTTTTTTCATTCATCGGCGAACTGCCGCGCCTGACGTTGCAAAATCGCCACAAATTTGTTTGCGCGGGCGTAACCGCCGTATTCAGCTTTTTCTTCTTCGGTAAGCTGACCCTCAGTTGATTTCTGCGCTAATTCTTCAATCCGTTTCTGAAGATCTGGAGCAGCGCGAAAATTCAATACTTCGTTTGATTTTTCGGGAAAAACAATTTGCAACACGGGTTGAATCCCGCGCTCGAAAGCATTTGTCTCTGGAATCGGAATTGTCATAGCGAAAGGATGTTGGTTTTCTTTGGCTAAATGTGCTGAAAACGTAGGCCGAACGCAAGTCCGCCCCTGATGCTCGTTTAACCCACGCGCGGCACCGCAATATCTGTCATCAACAACAAACCGGGATTCGCTTTCAAAACATTCGGCACGGCATTGACCAAAGCCGCCACTGTTGCGCGATCTCCGTGGACACCGCCGTGCAACACCGCGTTAATAGGCGGGTCACCGATGACTTTCACGGCATCGCGCGGATCTTTCGCGTCGAGATACATTTTCAAATCAAGAACGAGTTTGTTCTTTCCGGCCGAAGCTTCGGCGCGATGATGAATGCCGCAGGTCAAACCTTTCTTCACTTCGAGAAATTCCGTTTTGATATGCTTCGGCGCGATCATCGGCTCGCACGTTTCGGTGATCTTGCCGATTTTCCAATTCAAACAATGCGCCACGAGCGCCAGCGATTCCACCAAACCGACGTGGCCCATTTTGTTTTCGCGGAAAAGTTTACGGAATTCGTCCGGCGGCAAACCGCTGCCGATTTTTTTCTGGAGCGGCATGCGACGCAGCGACGCGTTGACGACGCGTTCGATCTCGATGCTCTCCACGCTCCGGCAAACGCCGGTCAAACAAACCGCCAGCGTGTCCATCACGAAACCGGGATTGACGCCCGTTCCCAAAACGCGCGCTTTATGTTTGCGGCAAAGCGCGTCCAACTTCTTGGCCAGCGCCGGTTCTTTGAGTTGCGGAAATAAAAGTTCTTCGCACGACGACACCACGCTCACACCGGCTTTAACAATCGGCTCCAACTGGGGAAACGCCGTTTTCATGCGGGAAACCGAAGTGTGCAACACGACTTGCGGTTTCGACTTCTTGGCCAATTCAGCGAAGGAAGAATAAACACGGACTTTTTCCAGCCCTTTGATCCCAGTAACTTCCGTCAAAGATTTTCCAATTTTGTTCGGGTCGATGTCCACGCCGCCGACGATTTGCGCCCACGGTTTGGTCGCCGCGAGTTTCAAAGTTTCAATTCCGATGGGGCCAAGTCCGAACTGTGCGATTTTGATTTTCATTTTTGTGGCGCGCATGAAACACAAGAAGTTTCTGAAATGCAAAAGTCTTTTTGCTCGTGGCGATGGTCGCATCTTGACACTGACCCCGCAAAACCGATTTATACCTCTCCACGAAGCTCGGCGTAGCGCCGCAAAACTTCTCGTGGCTTAATAGGACGGCGCTCTGTCGAGACGCCGCTACGGTGCAGAGGTTCAAATTCTCTAAACCCAACCCGGAACCGTCCGCATCGCTTTGCTGATCTGCTTGTCCAACGCGCGGTAGCTCGGTTCGTGGGCTTCCACCAGTTTCCAAAAGCGCCCGGAATGATTCATCTGCGCGGTGTGACAAAGTTCGTGGATGAAAAGGTAACGGACCAGTTCCGGCGCGAGGAACAACAGTTTTCCATTGAGGCTGATGGTCCGGCGGCGCGAACAGCTTCCCCAACGGGAGCGTTGCAATCGCACGGAAGCTTTATAGAAAGGAAGGCCCGTTTCGCTGCTGACGCGCTGGAGCCAGGGAATCAACGCGAGTTGAGCTTTGCGGAATAGCCAGCGACGCAACGCACGGCGACAGGCGAGTTCGCTTTCGACGCGTCCTGAAATCGTGAGGCGATTTCCAGTTTCCTGAAGAATGACGGAGCGACCTTTTGTGGGAACGTATTCGACGAACCAATTTTCGGCGAGAGCGGCGAATGTGATCGTGGCCGGCCGCATTTCAATTGGCAGCGGTTGGGGAAGTTTATCGAAA
>JBBQAX010000462.1:0-2675 GCA_038316905.1 Verrucomicrobiota bacterium
AAAACTTTAGTGAATTCAGGAATCACCGCGCCCGCCACCGTTCCGCAACTGATGATCACCGACAGCACCCACCAAAGATTCTCGGTCACGCTTTTTGCCACACCTTCGATCACAAAATCGCCCAACAACATTTTGCTGGCGATGAATGTGACGACAATCGAGACGATGGATGTGATCCAAACCAGATGCGTCAACGGCGCTTCAAAATCGAAATCTTTTTTGCCGCCGAACAGCGCTTTGCTGATGCCTTCGTTGAGGAAATACGAAAGAAGCGAAGTCACAATCATTAACGCCCGCATGGCGAAGAGCCAGATGATGAGCGTGGCGACGATTTCCGGTGTTGCCGCCAGCGCGAGCGCGAGAAATGCGATCAATGCGACGCCCGTCACGCCGTAAGTTTCAAAACCGTCTGCCGTCGGCCCGACTGAATCGCCCGCATTGTCGCCCGTGCAATCCGCGATGACGCCGGGATTCTTCGGATCATCTTCAGGAAGTTTGAAAACGATTTTCATCAAGTCCGAACCGATGTCAGCAATCTTCGTGAAAATGCCGCCGCAAATACGCAGCACCGATGCGCCGAGTGATTCGCCAATCGCAAATCCGATGAAGCACGGGCCAACCAGGTCGCGCGGCAAAAACATCAAAATGCAAATCATGAAAAATAATTCCACGGCGACGAGCAGCAAACCGACACTCATGCCGGAACGCAGCGGGATTCCCAAAGTGGCGAGCGGGTTGCCTTGCAGCGCGGAAAAAGCGGCGCGCGAATTGGCAATGGTGTTGATGCGAATGCCGAACCACGCCACGCCGTAGGAACCAACAATGCCGAGAATTGAAGCAAGCAAAATAACAACGACATTGAAAGCAACTTTGTTGGTTGCGACGGGCTGGCCAGTCACTGGATCAACATGCGAGGTGAGAAAACCGAAATAATAAACCATGCAAGCCGCGATCAGAAACCAAAGGATCGCGAGAAATTTCCCCTGGGTGAACAGGTAGGTTTTGCACGTTTCCCAAATTGTTTGAGAGACGTTGGCCATGCTGGAATGCACGGGCAACGCCTTGGTTTGCACGTATTGGACAAGGCCAAAGATCGCGCCGATGCCGCAAATCGCGATGCCGATATACATGAGCAACGGGCCGCTGACGCCGCCCATTCCCTCAAAGCGAACTGAGGAGAGATCGGGAATTTGGATGTTCGCTTCGCTCGCGAATGCCCCGCTGCAAATGCCGAAAAGCGCCATTAAAATGAGGACACCAGTACGTAATTTAGTTTTTTGCATAGAGTTGAATGCGGGGACTATTTGCAAAAGGCTTCCTAATTGCCAACCATTTTTTATTTTAGAATTGATTTCCGATTCGTCTTTTCCCTTGTTGTGTTTCGGGTGCTTCCGCATCTTGTGCGCGTGTCCGACCGAATCATTTCAGACGTTTTAACCAAGCCCGATCCCACGTTGGAAATGACGTTGCGGCCCTCGCTCTTTTCCGATTTTACCGGCCAGGCCAAAGTCAAAGAACGCTTGGAAATCGCCGTGCAAGCGGCCAAACAACGCGGCGAAGCCATCGATCACGTTCTACTCAGCGGCCCTCCCGGTTTGGGCAAAACGACCTTGGCCAACATCATTGCTAAAGCGATGGGGACGAATCTCAAATCAACTTCTGGTCCGACCATTGAAAAAGCGGGCGACCTCGCGGGCTTGCTCACCAATCTCGAAGAAGGCGACGTGTTGTTTATCGACGAAATCCATCGTCTGCAAAAAACCATCGAGGAATATCTCTATCCCGCGATGGAAGATTTCAAACTCGACATCATTATCGACCAGGGGCCGAACGCACGCAGTGTTCGTCTGAATTTGCCGCGCTTCACGTTGATTGGCGCGACGACGCGCAGTGGTTTATTGACCGCGCCGTTGCTCACGCGTTTTCCGATTCGCGAACGCGTCGATTATTATCGAGCGGAACAACTGGAAAAAATCGTCACGCGCTCTGCCAATTTACTCGCCATTGAAATTGAAGAAAAAGGTTCGCAGGAAATCGCGCGTCGCAGTCGAGGCACACCGCGCATTGCGAATAATTTATTGCGCCGCGTCCGCGATTACGCGCAAGTCCGTGGCGATGGCCGCATCACCGCTGATATCGCCGATCAAGCGCTCGCGATGTTGGAGATCGACCAAAACGGCCTCGACGAAATGGACAAACGCATTCTCGAAGCGATCATCGTGAAATTTGCCGGCGGCCCGGTTGGACTCGGCTCGCTCGCCGTCGCCGTCGGTGAAGAACCGGACACGCTCGAAGAAGTTTACGAACCGTATCTGATCATGGAGGGTTATTTGAATCGCACTTCACAAGGCCGCGTCTGCACGGAATTGAGCTACAAAAAACTCGGTCTCAAACCAGCGGCAGGAAATCAGGCAAAGCTGTTTTAGCAAGATTCGAAGAATGGGGAGCACAGCCGCCCCGGCTGTTGGTCGGTGCGCCCTCGCGCCGAACTCTGTTACACGGCACATCGGTCTATCATCACATTTCAAGAGCCAACGACGAGGGCGTCGTCAGCTGCGCCCGGGGCGGGCGCGCTCCCCATTTCTCACTCGCGCAACAATTCCATCAACTGCGCCGCAAACTCCGGCCCGCTGCCGCTTTCCTCGTGTTTGAAATAGACGAAAATTTCTTCTACC
>JBBQAX010000463.1:0-2674 GCA_038316905.1 Verrucomicrobiota bacterium
TTGGGAAACAAAACCGAACCGGGTTGGGGCAGTTTTCAAATGCCCGCAGACGCGAATGTTTCTGACAACACCGCCTATTTTGTTTACGGCGGCGAAACTCCATTGCGTGCTTTGGTCGTGAGTGAAGACGCGCCCACGGGACGTTTTTTAAAACTCGCCACCGGAGCCATCGCCCAAAATAAAGAAGCCGCACAACTCATTTCAGTTGGCGAATTTTCCGCCGCAACTCTGGAAGGCCACAGCGTCATCTTCTGGCAAGGGGCATTGCCGTCGTCAGCCGAAGCCGACCGCATCCGAGATTTTGCCGAGCAAGGTGGTTCCGTGATTTTCTTTCCGAGCGGAAAATTGGACGCGCAACAATTCAACGGATTGAGCTGGGGCGAAATTCAAAGCGCGGAAGAGGAAAAACCTTTTCACATTACGAAATGGGATGAAGAACAAGGACCGCTTGCCAAAACCGATGAGGGTTTTAGTTTGCCGCTCGCGCAAACGGATTTCTTGCGACGGCAAACTATCAATGGTGCAAAAAGTTCTCTCGCGGCATTCGACGATGGCGTTCCATTTCTCTCACGCCAAATTGTTGGACGTGGCGAAATTTATTTCTGCGCATCGTTGCCAAATAAAGATTGGTCAACACTCGGTGACGGCCCGGTTCTCGTTCCCATGGTGCAACGTCTGTTGCAATCGGGCAGCAAACGCTTGCAGCAAGTCGCGAGCGTGAACTGCGGCGAATTGAGTCCAGCGGATCTCCAGCGCCAATGGACTTCGGTCGATTCCACCACGCCGAAAAATGTCCGCACGCAAGCCGGTGTATATCGTTCCGGAGATCGCCTCATCGCCGTCAATCGTCCGCCGTCAGAAGACGACCTGGAAATTCTGGAAACCAATGAAGCGGAAAAATTGTTCGCCGGAGTTTCGTTTCAGATGTTGCAGGAACGCGAAAAACAGAGCAACGCGTTGCAAGGCGAAATCTGGCGCATCTTTCTTTTCGGTATGCTGATTTTTTTGATTGGCGAAAGCATTTTGGTTTTGCCCGGACGCGCGTCTTCCGAACCTGTTGAAACACGCAAGCGAACGGAGGTGGCGGCGTGATCGTTTGCGCAAGAGTTATCTGGGTGGAACAGGCGTCCCGCCTGTTGAATTGGGCGTCTCGCCCAATTCCGTCCGTGGCACGCGAAAGTTCCAACGCTTTTGAACAACCAAAACTCATGGCTGGCGCGGAAATAGAATCTGCTGTTGCCATATCATTCCGTGACATTATACACGCCTCTACGGATTTCGGCGGGACGCCGAAATCAACAGGCGAGACGCCTGTTCCACCCGAAATCACATGAGCCACGTTTCCATCGCAGCCTCATTTTGGGTGATCCTGATCGGAGTTTTGATCTGGCTCGGAGCGGCGTGGCTTTGCTGGGCGAATTGGCAACGCAGCGGCAAACGGCGCACGGTCGCTTTTCTGGAAGCGCTTCGCTTTCTGCTCATCACCATGATCGTGGTGACATTGCTTCGTCCGGAATTCGTGCAGCAAATCAAGCGCACGGATAATCCCGAAATCGCTGTGCTGATGGACGCATCCGCGAGCATGGAAACGCGCGATATTGTAGGAGACGACGTAAGGAGACTCACTTCATCTTCTACAAATAATCAGAGTCTCCTCACGTCGTCTCCTACAGGAACGAATCGCGCCGCCACTCGTGCTGATTGGCTCCAACAAAAACGTGCATCCGAATTTTGGAAGCCGTTGGAAAAATCCGGCAAAGTTGTTCTGACAGATTTTTCTGCCAGCGCGATGTCGGAGCGCGGACATCCTGTCCGCGAGTCTTCACCGGAAAACCCACAAACAAAAACTAACAGCCCACTCGCGGACAGGATGTCCGCGCTCCCAGACGATGGCACGGATCTGAATCGCGTTCTTGAAACCGCCGCGCAGCAGCAGAAAAATCTCAAAGCCGTTTTGCTTTTGACCGACGGCGATTGGAACCAGGGCAAATCCCCGCTCGTGGCCGCAACCCGTCTGCGCGAACAAAACATTCCTGTTTTCGCCGTGACCGTCGGACGCGAGACGCCGATTCCCGATTTGGTTTTGGAAAATGTTTCCGCGCCGTCTTACGGATTGTTCGGCGAACAGATTGCGATTCCATTTAAAATTCGCAGCCATTTGCCGCACGAAGTCCGCACCGAAATTTCGCTCGCTGAAGAGAACTGGGACGAGATCAAAAAGGAAATCGTCATCCCACCGATGGGCGAAATTCAGGAAGCGATTCTGTGGTCGCCGCGCGCGATGGGCGACGCCAGCCTCATTTTGAAATTGCCCGTCCAGCCCGACGAAGGCATCGCGGAAAACAACGAGCAAACTTTTCACATCAACATTCGCGAGGACAAACTCAAGGTGCTGGTCGTCGATTCGTTGCCGCGCTGGGAATATCGCTACTTGCGCAATGCACTCGCGCGCGATCCAGGCGTCGAGATGCATAGCATTTTGTTTCATCCTGTAATCGGCATGGGCGGCGGCAAAGATTATCTCTCTGCGTTTCCGAACACGAAGGAACAGATCGCGAATTACGACGTGATTTTCCTCGGCGACGTCGGCATCGGCGACGGCGAACTCACGGAAGAAAATGCCGAACTCATCAAAGGTTTGGTGGAACAACAATCGAGCGGATTGATTTTTCTG
>JBBQAX010000464.1:0-2653 GCA_038316905.1 Verrucomicrobiota bacterium
ACAACTTTGCCATTGCTGGTTTTGCATCCAACACTCGTCGCGCCTGTCGGTTTAATATGTTGAAGGAATTTCAGGAGCCATGGGCTAAAGCGAAAAACCGTCTCGGAGCAGTTCAACCCGAAGGATACACCCGGATTGGCCCGGCGTTACGCCACGCACACGAAAAGTTGCTCAACCAAAAAGCGAAGCGGAAAATCGTCATTTTGCTAACGGATGGACGACCTTGCGACTACGACCGTTATGAAGGTCAGCACGGGATTCACGACGTAAAGAAAGCGATTGAGACCGGTCTGAAATACGGCATTCAAACCCATGCTTTTGCGGTGGAGAAACTGGCAGCAGAATATTTTCCGCAAATGTTTACCGGCCACCACTTCGACATTCTTCCGACGCCGGACCGACTGGGCGGTGCGTTGTGCAAACGATTTGCCCGGCTACTCACCGCATGATTTTCAGAGGAGATTAGTCTTCAAGCCAAAACGAAGAACAGTCCGGTCAACCCAGCGATCAAAAGCAGGAACGCGCTCTTCCAGGCAACATGCGCGCGGTGAAGTTCCATGAAGCGCCAGCCGACCAACCCGGATTTCACAAACGCAGCCGAGAGGATAATTCCGTGCGTAGCTCCGCCGAGATTCGCGCCGCTCACCGTAACACCCGCGATGGTCAGGACAACCAGAACCAGCCAGCAGATCAGGTTAAGTTTCATTGAAATTTTAATGCAAAAGGTAAATGACAGGATAAAGCAGCAACCAAATGAGATCGCACATGTGCCAGAAGACCGCGCTGCTCTCGACGTCTTCATGACGAGTGGACGTGTAACGGCCTTTCTGGATACCGCGCCACATGAACAACAGGATGACCACCGCCACGAGCACATGGACAAAGTGAAATCCCGTCAGCAACCAATAAAACATGAAGAACGTGTCGGCATGCAGGTCAAAACCATGATGCAGTTTGTCGGCGTATTCGATGCTCTTCAAAACGAGAAAAAGAAGACCGCTTCCGATCGCCGCAATCAACCAGCGCTTCGCGGCATCGACTCGTCCCTGACGCAGCTTGCTCACTGCATTCGCCATAAAGAGGCCGCCCGTCAGCAGGATGAGCGTATTGGCCATGCCGATTGATTGGCTCAACATCGCGCGACCGTGGCGGAACATTTCAGCATGCTCACGTCCTTGCACGAGAAAAGCGACCAGCCCCATCCCGAACGTCATCACTTCCAACACAACAATGATCCACACGAGAATGCCACCAGGCGGTTCCGACCAGGAAGCTGAAGCGGATCGATCCCCCGGCGCTGAGACGTTTTTTGAAAGAGGAGAGTTGCTTTGGCTGGAGTCGATTGGATTCATGGCGCTTTTCAAACGTTGAAGTCACAGCGTGGGTAGAAAATCAGATACCCGGTTCGGCTCGGAGGTCTCAGCATCCAAATGAAGTCATTGGAACAAGAGCGAATTTTCATCACGGTTCAAGGTGACAACGTGCGAGATGAAATTCAAATCAGAAGTGGTTTTGAATTCTGCCAAACGGAGATTTCAGTCATTGCCGCAATTCGCGCTTGTCAGAATTCTTCTCGATGTCAAAAGTTGTCGCGCATGACGTATTTAAAATCCGCCGCACTCTTACTCGCGTTTGTTTTGGCCGGTTGCACTTCCCTCAAAACAACTCGATCAACAGCGCCACACGTGGAACTCACGTTGCAAAAAGTCGCTTTTCAACTTGGCGAAACGAAAATCCATGCGCAGTCCCGGCAGTTTGGAACCGGCAAGCTGACGATGGTCAATGTCCACGATGACGAGCAGGAATCGGTGGATGCAGCGGTGATTATTCTCGAGAAGCGCGGAGGACGTTTGGTTGAACTCACGCATAGCGGGAAGCGCCGCGTCGTGTTTCCACTCGATGGAAACGAATATTCATTTGATCCCAATCGCATTTTCTCGAAAGCTGGCGTGCGTTTGACGGTGCGCAATGAAACCAATCGCGACGCGAAAGTTCCGGAAAACGCGCATCTGGCAGTCGATCAATTCGCGGCGCAATTCATCCGTTACTTCAAACTGGATCAATCACCTGCGTTCATCACGCTGCACAATAACGGCGACGGTGGATTATCGATTCACACCTACGAACCGGGCGGTGATTGGGCGGCGGATACGGATGAACTTCACGTGAGCAGCACGATTGATCCCGACGAATTTTATTTCGTGACGGACAAACGAATTTACGACCACCTCAAAAAGCGCGACGCGAATGTTATTCTCCAGGACAACAGCATCAAACGCGATGACGGCTCGCTTTCCGTTTTCGCGGGGAGACATGGCATTCGCTACATCAATGTCGAAGCGCAACCCGAGCATTTCGAGGAGCAGATTCGGATGATTGAGATTGCCGTTGAAGTCATGGGCGACAAATAGAAGCGCCAGGAAACAATTTCGCAGGTTGATTAAATTTTTCTGCCGTGCTGACGTCTATTTCGAGGTAATGATTAAAATCAACCGGTTGCTTCTGATTTCACAAGCTGCGCTTTTCGTATCCGTTTTTGCTTTTCAACTTTCTCTTCCAGCCGAACCGGCAACCGCAGGCCGCATTCTCAACAGCAAATTGCATCATCTTGGCGATGAGGCCGTCGCGATCACGCCGGGCGCATCCTCGAAGC
>JBBQAX010000465.1:0-2643 GCA_038316905.1 Verrucomicrobiota bacterium
ATTGTTCTTGAAAGATAGCACCATGGAACTTCCAGAGCTCAAAACTTTCACTTCGCCTTCTGCTTCAGCAATGCTGACCACTTCCAAAAATTCGTGGCGCTCATTCTCACTCAGGTTCACGTATTGCGCTTCTTTCGCTCCTGTTTTCGGCTTGATGATGAACCACGCTTTTTTCTTTCCGCCAATATTGGAAATACCTGACAGCTCAATATTCTTCTCCAAAGCTTCGTTGTTGTTGGTTACAACCGGGGGAGGCGGCGGAGACGTCAGGCGAAAGATATTGCGATCCACGATCGTCTCGTAACGAGTTTCAGCAGCGTCCGCTTGAACATTAATGCCGACACCCAAGGCGGCCAGCAACAACAGGGTTTTTCCAGTTCGGTTCATGATCTTAAATATATCCAACGGCTTCTATAACACCAATTGTAAATCAAAGTTGCGATCCCAACAAAAAACCCGCCAGTTGCCTGGCGGGTTATGGTTTAAAACTGATTAATACGACGCTTGTGATCCTTTGATGGAACGCTTCTGCATCCACGGCATCAGGCCGCGTAAACGTGCGCCGACTTTTTCGATCCCATGATTTTCACCTTTTTTCATGAGCGCGTTGTATTTCTTGTAACCGCCTTCGTATTCCTTGACCCAGCCTTTGGCAAATTTGCCGTCTTGGATTTCCTTCAACGCAATCTTCATCCGCTTCTTCACGCTCGCGTCGATGATTTTTGGCCCAACCGAAACATCGCCCCATTTCGCCGTTTCCGAAATAGAGAAGCGCATTCCGCTGATGCCCGCTTCGTTCATCAAATCGACGATCAATTTCAATTCGTGCAAGCACTCGAAATAAGCCATCTCGGGTTGATAACCCGCCTCCACCAAAACTTCGTATCCCGCTTGAACCAACGCGCTCGCGCCGCCGCAAAGCACCGTTTGTTCGCCGAACAAATCCGTTTCGGTTTCTTCTTTGAAAGTTGTTTCGATGACACCGGCGCGTGTTCCGCCCACACCCTTTGCCCAGGCCAGCGCGACTTTTTTCGCCTGCTTGCTCGGATTTTGATAAACCGCGATCAACGCCGGCACGCCTTTGCCTTCGAGAAATTGGCGGCGAACAATGTGTCCCGGTCCCTTTGGCGCGACCAAAATCACATCGACATCTTTTGGCGGAACGACCGTTTTGAAATGAATCGCGAAGCCGTGCGAAAACAAAAGTGTTTTGCCCTTCGTCAAATTCGGCGCGATGTCTTGCTTGTAAGCCTTCGCCTGTTTGGTATCGGGAATCGCGACGAAAATTACGTCCGCGCGCTTGACCGCTTCGCCGGTGTTGAAAACTTCAAAACCTTTTTCTTTCGCGACAGGAATTGATTTGCTGCCGTCGTAAAGCCCGATGATGACTTTGCATCCGCTCTCTTTGAGATTGAGCGCGTGGGCGTGGCCTTGTGAGCCGAAGCCGAGCACGGCGAGCGTTTTACCTTTGAGAACGTTTAGATCCGCGTCTTTGTCTGAATATACTTTTGCAGGCATTTTATTTTATTGGTTAGTTGTTGGAAATTATTTTCGTGGCAAAGCGACTTTCCCCGTGCGGGTCAATTCATTGATGCCAAACGTTTTCATCAGCGTGATAAATTTTTCAACTTTGCTTTCATTGCCGGTGATTTCAATCGTCAAACTTTTCGGCTGAACATCGACAATTTTCGCGCGGAAAATATCGGCGATCTGCATGATCTCAGCGCGCGTTTTGGAATCAACGTTCACTTTAACCAGCACTAATTCGCGATCCACGAATTCGCCTTCGCTAAAATTGCGCACTTCTAAAACGTTCACCAACTTGTTGAGCTGCTTGACGATTTGGTCGAGCGTCGCGTCATCGCCGCGCGTGACAATTGTCATGCGCGAAGTGTCGGCGTCCTGCGTCGGCGCGACATTGAGCGTGTCAATATTGTAACCGCGTCCGCTAAAAAGACCGGCAATGCGCGTAAGCACGCCGAATTTGTTCTCCACTAAAACTGAAAGTGTGTGTCGCATAATTGTCCGTCGAAACGGGGCGAAAACCTAACAACGCGACTCAGCACGGTCAATTTTCAATTTTGACTCCGTAAATAAGATCACACCGACAGTTTCGAGGGAGCGGTTTCGTTTTGCCGGATCGTTTGGCAGGGCTGGCAATAACCATAGACTTCATGATCTTGTTCGGCGGCGGAAAATCCTTGGGCTGCGGCGATCTGGCTGATGGAATTACACACCGATTCCGGCAACAGCAATTCGGTGGTGCATCCGCACCGGCGGCAGATGAGAAAATGGTTTTTATCACCCGGCGCGTTCAGCAGAAAATAACTGACTTTCTGCGGTGTGCCGACGAGCCGGACGATTCCGGCTTCCTTGAACATCATCAGCGTTCGATAAATCGTCGTCGCATTGCAGCGCCCATTAATTTTTTCCGAGCACGACACGGTTTCCAGGCTGACGGGCAAACGTTGTGTCGCCAGAAAAAAGAGAATGGCTTCGCGAACCGGCGTGGCCCGCATTTGGGCTTTGCGACAGAATTCCAAAGCCCAACGCAATCGTTCTTCGGGAGTTTTCATCGGATCAAAAGCGGGTTACGCGCAGTTGGTAAAAGCGATTGGTCGCGGCGTTCACCGGCAATTCGTC
>JBBQAX010000466.1:0-2638 GCA_038316905.1 Verrucomicrobiota bacterium
ATGAAGGTCGGCGACATCATGCGCACCGGAAATCGCAACGCGGTCGCTGCGGAAAATTTATCGGTCAAAGAAGCGCTCATGGTGATGACGCGCGCCAAGTCGGGAAGTTTGAGTGTGGTGAATGCGAAAGGAAAACTGACCGGCGTTTTCACCGATGGCGATTTCCGACGTCACATGGCCAGCGATGAGAATTTGCTCGGCAAGTTGTTGAAAACGGTGATGACAAAAAATCCGATTTGTATTCGCAACGATGCGCTGGCGGCGGAGGCGTTGAAAATTTTTAACGAACGCAGCATCGATGATTTAATTGTGGTGAACGCAAAAAAGGAACCAGTTGGCCTCGTTGATTCGCAAGATTTACCAAAGTTGAAATTGATGTAACATAAAAGCCATGAAAACGATTCATGCGATTTTTGAGAACGGCGTTTTTCATCCAAAGGAACAAGTCGATTTGCCGGAGCATTCGGAAGTCGAATTTGAGCCGAAGATTATTCTTTCCGGAAAAAGCGGCGGAAACGCGATGAAAGGAATCCGAGAAATTCTCTCGCGAAAATTTAAAACGGATCAATCGGATTTAGCTGCGCGTCACAACGAGCACCAGCCATGAACCGGATTTTCATGGATACCGTGGGTTTGCTGGCGCTTTGGAATGAAAGTGACCAGTGGCATTCCGATGCGACCCGCTCATTCAATCTTTTAAAGGATACGGAGGAAATCTGGACCACCAATTATATTTTTCTGGAATGCGGAAATGCGGCGGCGCGAACTTCTTTTCGGAACGAAGTTGATGAATTGCGGATTCAAATGGAAGCGGCGCAATTATTGATTCGTCCAACCGAAGACGATTGGCAATCGGCCTGGAATGCATATCGACGTGGTGAATCAGGGCAGGCCGGAATTGTGGATCACATTTCGTTTGTCGTGATGCGGCGGTTGGGAATCAATCGCGCGTTTACGAATGATCAACATTTTCGTGCGGCCGGGTTTGAAGTTCTATTTTGATTTTTAGACTCCTCAAATGGCTCGGAATTCCTTTGCAACAATTGACTTCCCTCCGAATCTTCTGCGAAAATTCGTGCGGCTCATTATGAAAAATCAATTCATTCTCGCTTTGGTCGGAGTTTCATTGCTCACCTCCACGGTGAACGCGCAGAACAAACCCCAGGACAAAATGCAAAAACCGCAAAAACTTTCCCGCGAAATTCGCAAAACTGTTCGCGCCGATTATTTGATTTCTTTGCCGAACGATTACGATGCGAAATCGAAAAAAGGCGCGCCGCTGATTTTATTTTTGCACGGCGCGGGCGAACGCGGAAACGATGTTTGGCGCGCGTCGATTCATGGGCCGTCCAAATACGCGGCGCAACATCCTGAGTTTCCGTTCATTCTCGTGACGCCGCTTTGTCCCGCCGATGAAGTCTGGTCGAACGAAGTTTTGCTCACGTTGCTCGATGAAGTGATTGCCAAACATAATGTGGATGAGAAACGAATTTATCTGACTGGATTGAGCATGGGCGGATACGGAACGTGGAATTTAGGTTTGGCCCACGCAAAAAGGTTCGCGGCCATCGCGCCAATTTGTGGCGGAGGCGAACGCATCGAGGTCTTGCTGGCTGCACGGGGCTACGCTGGGCCGGTAAAATTAAAAGATTTGCGCACTTTGCCGATCTGGGCGTTTCACGGCGCGAAAGACACGGTGGTCCCGTTGCTGGAAACAGAACGAATGATTTATGCGCTCAAGCAAGCCAAGTGCGAAGAAGTGAAATTCACGGTTTATCCAGAGGCGACGCACGATTCCTGGACGGAGACTTACAATAACCCGGAACTTTACGAATGGTTTTTGGAGCACAAGCGGAAATAAACCCGTAGCCGCGCTCGCCAGAGCGTGGCGTTCATTTCAACTTCAATAACACCACGCTCTGGCGAGCGCGGCTACGTCGGCAAATCAAAAAGCCTGAACGCGTTTCCGCATTCAGGCTTTTTCGTTTTAAAATTTCAGAACTTATTCGCGGCCGGCCGCTGCGATAAACGGTTTCAGTTCTTCCATCAATTTCTCAAAACCTTCGATGGTCAGTTGTTGCGCGCCATCGCTCCATGCTTCAGCGGGATTCGGATGCACTTCGATGAGCAATGCGTCCGCGCCCATTGCTATTGCGCCTTTGCACATAGAGACGACGAGATCAGAACGGCCAGCGCCCTGGCTCGGATCAATGACGATCGGGCAGTGCGATTCTTTTTTGATGATCGGGATGGTGGAAAGATCAAGCGTGTTGCGCGTATAGGTTTCGAACGTGCGGATGCCGCGTTCGCAGAACATGAGGTTCGCGTTGTCGTTCGCCAAAACGTATTCGCCGGCGAGAAGCCATTCCTCGATCCGCATCGAAAGACCGCGTTTCAACAAAACCGGTTTTCCCGTTTTTGCTGCGGCAATGAGCAATTGGAAGTTTTGGGCGTTACGTGCGCCGATCTGCAAAATGTCAGAGTATTCCGCGACCAACTCGGCCTGCTGTTCAGAAAGCAATTCAGTAATGATGGCAAGGCCGGTTTCCTTGCGGGCTTTGGCGAGCATTTTTAAACCTTTGACGCCGAGACCTTGGAATTCGTAAGGCGAAGTGCGCGGTTTGTAAGCGCCACCGCG
>JBBQAX010000467.1:0-2635 GCA_038316905.1 Verrucomicrobiota bacterium
GGCCAATCGAAAATCGTCACACCGCGCAAAGAGAGCGACACCGTCCAAATTCTATCTGGAACGTTTGAAGGCAAAACGCTCGGCACGCCAATTTCAATGTGGGTGAAAAACGAAGACCAACGCTCCGAAGCCTACACGGAAATGGCGACGAAATTTCGTCCGTCCCACGCGGATTACACTTACCAGGCAAAATACGGGATTCGCAATTGGCAGGGCGGCGGGCGCACCTCGGCGCGCGAAACCATCGGTCGTGTTGCCGCCGGAGCGATTGCCAGGAAAATTTTGCGCGAACGATTTGGCGTCGAAGTTTTGGCTTACGTGAAACAAGTTCAACGCATTGAAGCTGACGTGAATCCTGATGCGGTGAAGTTCAAAGAAATTGAATCGAATATCGTTCGTTGTCCTGATTCTGCGACGGCGGAAAAAATGATTCACCTCATCGAACGCACGCGCAAAGCGGGCGACAGCGTGGGTGGCATTATTGAAGGCATCGCGCGCGGCGTTCCCGCTGGCTGGGGCGAACCGGTCTTTGATCGACTCGAAGCGGATTTGGCGAAAGCGATGTTGAGCCTGCCCGCGTCGAAAGGATTTGATGTGGGGTCCGGTTTTGGCGGAATTCTCCTGACCGGTCGCGAACACAACGATTTGTTCCGAATGAAAGCTGGAAAAGTTCGCACGCTCACGAATCGTTCGGGCGGAATCCAAGGCGGCATTTCCAATGGTGAAACGGTTTTCTTTCGCGTCGCGTTCAAGCCGGTTGCCACTGTGATGCACGAACAAGAAACCGTTGGAACCGATTTGAAGAACACGACCTTGAAGGGACGCGGTCGCCATGATCCGTGCGTATTGCCTCGCGCCGTTCCGATGGTTGAGGCAATGACGGCGCTTGTTTTGGTGGATCATGCGTTGCGGCAAAAGGCGCAATGTGAATCGTAACCGCGCTCGCCAGAGCGTGGCGTCATAGCCGCTCACTCACACCACGCTCTGGCGAGCGCGGCTACGTCGGCAACGTTTCCTTTGACTCTCGCTTCTCCTTTGCTAAATTCCCGCCTCAATTTTCGGCGGATTTCCCAACGAAACACAACAGAAACGCAGTTTATTTATGGCATCTAAATCACACAAATACGTTTACACTTGGGGCAACTCAAAAGCCGACGGCAATGGCACAATGAAACCGTTGCTCGGCGGCAAAGGCGCGAATCTCGCGGATATGACCCGCATCGGTTTGCCGGTTCCTCCCGGATTCACGATCACGACGGAAGTCTGCACTTATTTTTACGCGCACAAGAAAACGTATCCAAAAGAACTTCAGACGCAGATGGAAGCGGGCGTCGCGAACATGGAAAAGATTATGGGTTGCAAGTTCGGCAATGCTTCAGGAATGCCGTTGCTCGTTGCCGTTCGTTCCGGGGCGCGTGATTCCATGCCGGGCATGATGGACACAATTTTGAATCTGGGTTTGAACGATACGACGGTTCTCTCGCTCGCTGCGGCGACGAAGAACGAACGTTTTGCTTGGGATTGTTACCGCCGTTTCATCCAGATGTATGGCGACGTGGTGATGGGCGTGCAAAAACGCGAAGGCGAAGATCATGAGCCGTTCGAAACGATCATCCACGAATACAAACACGAAACGTATCACAAGGATCTCGTGGACAGCGACCTCAGTTCAGGCGACCAAAAGGAATTGGTGAAACGGTTCAAGGCGCTCGTCAAAGAACGCACCAACAAAGCATTTCCTAACGATCCGTGGGATCAACTTCGTGGCGCAGCGGGCGCAGTGTTTGGTTCATGGATGAATGACCGCGCGAATGTTTATCGTCGCAAATATAATATCCCGACCGAATGGGGAACAGCGGTCAACGTGCAAGCGATGGTTTACGGAAACACGGGCGAAACGTCCGGTTCCGGCGTCGCGTTCACGCGCAATCCTGCGAATGGCGCGAATGAATTTTACGGCGAATTTCTCATCAACGCGCAGGGCGAAGATGTCGTCGCTGGCGTTCGCACACCAGAGCCGGTGTCGAAGTTAAAAGCAGCGATGCCGAAGTCGTACGCGGAATTGATGAAAGTCCGCGCCACTTTGGAAAAGCATTTCAAAGATGTGCAGGACATCGAATTCACGATTCAAGAAGGCAAGCTGTTCATGCTCCAGACGCGCAACGGAAAACGCACTTCGATGGCTGCGTTGAAATTCTCCATGGACATGGTCAAAGAGAAACTCATCGATTGGGAAACGGCAATCATGCGCAACCCTGCCGATCAGCTGGAACAATTGCTCGCACCTATTTTCGATCTCGCGGAAATCAAAAAGGCAAAAGCGATTGCGACGGGTCTTCCGGCAGGTCCGGGCGCGGCGTCTGGCAAAATTTATTTCAACGCCGACCGCGCGGTGATTGCGGCGGACAAAGGTGAAAAAGTCTTGCTCGTGCGCGTCGAAACTTCTCCCGAAGATTTGCGCGGGATGATTGCGGCAGAAGGAATTCTCACCGCTCGCGGCGGCGTCAGTTCACACGCGGCGTTGGTCGCTCGTCAGTTGGTCTAAGTTTGCGTCTGCGGCTCTTCTGGGCTTGATGTTGATTAAAATAAAAAGACGCTCAAAGTCGGTGCGCAGACTTTTAAAGAAGGCGATTTC
>JBBQAX010000468.1:0-2628 GCA_038316905.1 Verrucomicrobiota bacterium
GGTCTTGTTAAAAAAACACTTGGAGTCTCAGTCCATTGGCTGAGACTCTTTTTTTTGTCCATGAGCCAACTTAACATCGCCATCATCGGTTGCGGCAGCATCGCGCTACAGAATCACTTACCGGGACTTGCTTTGTGTCCCGACGTAAAAGTGACCGCGCTTTGCGACACCGACGCGGCTTGTCTCGAACGCGCGCGGCAGCAAACGGGAATCAACGTCGTCGCCATAAACCACGAGGAAATTGTCAGACGTGACGATGTGGATGCGGTGATTATTGCCACGCCGAATTTTACTCACGCGAAAATTGCGCTGGATGCGATTGCGCATGGCAAACATGTGCTGTCTGAAAAACCACTTGCGCTGAATTACGCGGATGCTCACGCGATGGCCGTGGCAGCGGATCACGCGGGCGTTCGCCACATGACGGCGTTTACCTACCGTTTTGTTCCGGCGATGCGGTATCTCGATCATCTGGTGAAACGCGGCGATCTCGGTCAGCCCTATCATTATCGTTCGTGCCGTTTACAAGATTGGGGAACGCGCGGACTCGGCTGGCGTCAGGTGAAAAAACTTTCCGGCACCGGAGAACTCGGCGACATGCTCAGCCACCGAATTGATTTCGCGCACCTTCTCGTTGGGCCAATGAAGCGGCTCGTTGCGAACATGAAAATTGTTCACCCCATTCGTGGCGGACAGCCAAACGATCTGGATGATTGCGTTTCCATTCTCGCGGATTTTCAAAGTGGCGCGACGGGAGTTCTCGAAAGCAGCAAACTCGCCAGCGGACGAAACGAAAGCTGGCGCAGTCTCGACTACGTGGAAATCAACGGCTCGGAACGCTCGTTCGTTTTCATCACTGGCGAATGGAATAAACTTCAAACCGGAAAAGTTGACGGCCCCGGCTTGGAAACCATCGAAGTGCCGAAAGAATTTTGGAAAATGCCCGGCTCACCGCGCGATGTGGCTCAAGGCGATCCGCTGGTGACATTCCGTTACGATCAAGCGTGGGAATTTGTGGATGCGATTCGGAATCAACGTCCGTGTTCGCCAGATTTTCACGACGGCGCGCACGCTCAGAAAGTTATGGATGCCGCAGTGCGATCAGCGGAAACAAGGCAGTGGGTGGAACTTTAAAGTGAGCGTAGCGGCGTCTCGGCAGAGCGCCGTAATTTGATTCCTAAGAAGACGGCACTCTGCCGAGATGCCGCTACGGAAAATTTATGAAAAAATCGGCAGTCATCACTGGATCTGGGAGCGGAGTCGGACGCGCCATCGCGCTGCAACTCGCGCAACAAGGCTGGCGTATCGCCCTCGTCGGCCGTCGCGCCGAACCGCTTCACGAAACCGCAAAAATTTCAGGATTGGCTGCCGAAAATTTTATCATCGCGCCCTGCGACATTGGAAATCCTTCTGCCGTTGCGGAAATGGGAAAACAAGTTCTCGCGCAATTTGGTGAAGTGGATCTTCTCGTCAACGCCGCTGGCACCAACGCGCCGCGCCGACTGTTGAACGTCCTTTCCCTCGAGGATTATCACACGATGATCAACACCAATCTCAATGGTGCATATTATTGCGTGCAGGCTTTTTTGCCGCAAATGCGCGAGCGCAAAAAAGGAACGATCATCAACATTATTTCTGACGCGGGCAAACAAGCCTCCCCGAAAGCTGGCCCGGCCTACGTCATGAGCAAGTTCGGTCTCGCCGGACTCACGCAAAGCATCAACGCCGAGGAGCGAGCCAATGGCATTCGCGCCAGCGGAATTTTTCCCGGCGACATTGACACGCCGCTACTCAACAAACGTCCGCAAATTCCCGACGCCGAAACCCGCCAGAAAATGATGCGTCCCGAAGACGTCGCGAATTGCGCGTTGTTTTGCATCAACCTTCCTTCGCACGTCATCGTTGAGGAAATGCTGGTGCGACCACGTTGAGAAATTACCTCGCTCGCAACCGGAAGAATCGCGATTGATCGCTCCAAGAATTCGTCAGCATGTAGCGGTCATCCGAAATCGCAGGCGCGTTCGATACGGATTCCCAAGTTGGCGAAGTCAACGACGGCGTCGTTTCGACAACGTAGCCGCCCGCAGTTGAAGGCCAACTCAACAACGTCACGTTTCCGCTCGACAAAATTTCCAGCCTCGGCTGTTCCAACGCATAGAACCGGATGTTCTCGATTTGCAGCGTCGCATTGCTGGAAGTGCCACCCATAAAGCCGAAAAATAATTCGTTTGTCGTTCCCGCCCACGCCGACACATCAATCAACCGACTCGCCGAGATTGTATTTGTGGGAATGTATTTTGCCTCCAAGGAAAACAAATTCGATTCGCCAATGCCGCACACCAAAATGTCATCCACTGGATCACCGATTATCGTAAAGTCGAACGCCATCGCCGTAGCATTTTCAGGAATCGGCACTGGCAACCACACCATCGGCGGAGAATTCGTCGCGTCATCACCGCTCGCAGAATTTTCCTTGCGCGCCAAATCCAGCGGCCCGCTCGACTGTTGAAAAATCGGCGGCAAACCCGTCGTCAAGTTGAGTCGCAACGACGGCGAATTCAGTAGATTCAAAATCGTTTGTCCGCCTTGCTGCGCCACATTTCCGACATAATTGAAGCCTTGAGAAAC
>JBBQAX010000469.1:0-2616 GCA_038316905.1 Verrucomicrobiota bacterium
TTCCGCACCAGCAAACGTTTCTAGACCGAAGCTCAGGAAAGGTTGCATTTTTCCACCCGGTGTCCCAAAGCCAATTCTCTGCCTGTCTCGTTTCGTGAACTTCTGCTCCACGAATTGAACGTCCAACCGTCGTTTTCTCATTTTTGCTCGAGAAATTCGCAAAGGTAATAACTCGGCCTACGAGTTGCTATTGCGTTAAACCTCGGTGAACACAGCGCAAAAAGAATCCAAAATCAGGTTGCCATTTTTAGGCAATAAGACTCCCAAGCGGGACCAAATCGTCGCAATCGATTTGGGCAGTCGGACTACCAAAGCAGTTTTTCTGCAACGCAATGGCGAAGGCTTCAGCCTCGTCCGCTACGCGATTCAGGATGCACCTATTTACGACAAAGCTCCTTCGGCCGATCTGCTGGGCGAACATTTACGCGCCATCATGCAACAACTCGAACCCAAGACCAAGCTGGTCACGTTGGTGATCGGTATGTCCGATTCGATTTTGCGCAATGTAGAGGTGCCGCTGATGCCGCCTTCCGAAATGCGGTTGATGTTGAAGTTTAATACCAAGACGTATCTGCAACAGGAATTGCCGGACCATGTTTTCGATTGTTTTCTCCTACCTTCCCGCCAAGCCGGAAAAGCTGAGACAGGGAAAGCCGCTAAATCCAATGTCTGGGTCGGTGGCGCGAAGAATCAATACGTTAACGATCTGCAAAGGGCAACTCGTGCTGCCGGGCTGATTCCCGACCAAATCACTTTAAGCGCGCTCGGCCCGGTCAACGCTTTCGAAAAAGCCAGACCGGAAAGTTTCGAGCGGGAAGTGGTGGCTCTCGTGGACATCGGATTCAAGAACACCACGATCAATATTCTGGCAAACGGAGAATTGGTTTTGAGCCGCGTCGTGGCGATCGGCGGAGATAAAATTACCACAGGTCTCTCTGAGGCACTGGGGATCAGCTACGGCGAAGCGGAAGGAATCAAAGTCGGCATGCCAACGGAAGTGGAAGCCAACTTGCAGCCGTTGCTGGCTGCTCTAGGCCGTGAGCTTCGCGCTTCGATGGATTTCTTCGAACATCAACACGAAAAAACAGTGAGTGAAGTTTTTGTCTCCGGCGGTGGCGCACGTTCAGACTTCATGATTCAAACGTTGCAATCCGAGCTGATGGTCGCCTGCTCGAATTGGAATCCAATCTCCTTTTTAACCATTGCGCTTCCACCCCAACAAATGGGTGAAGTGGAACAGATTGCTCCGCAACTGGCTGTCGCACTGGGCGCGGCCGCGAGTTCATTTTAATCCTCACGTTATGCCGATTCGCATCAATTTACTGGCCGAAGCACAAGCCGCAGAGGACTTACGCCGTCGCGATCCCGTTAAGCGATCTCTCTGGGTCGCGGGATTTGTGGTCGCGCTCACCCTCCTTTGGTGTCTGGCCGTCCAAGGCCGGATCATGCAGGCCAATTCTGGATTGAAAAATAACGAGGCGCGCTGGAGCGCGATCGAGAAGAAGCACACGATCATCATGGACGATTTGAAGAGCGCTGCGGAAGTCGGACGGAAGCTCTCAGCTCTCGATCGTCTTTCCACCAATCGTTTTTTATGGGGATCTGCATTGAACGCGCTGCAGCAAACCGTCGTGGATCAAATTCAGACGATACGTTTGAAAACGGTTCAGACGTTTACCGCGATCGAAGCAGTGCCTTCGAAAACCACTGGCACCAGAAAAGCTCCCGCTAAACCGGCTGAAGCGATCGAAAGAATTGGAATCACAATCGAGGCGCGCGACTGGAATCCCATGGACCAGCATTACAACAAATACAAAGATGCGATCGCGACCTTCCCCTTCTTTCAAACGAACCTCGCCAAGGCGGATGCCCTTCGTTTGACCAGTTTATCCAAACCCTCCTTTGATCCGGTGGACCCTGCCCGGCCATTCGTGATGTTCACCCTCGAAATTCAATATCCGGAGATTCGCCGCAATGAATAAAACTTCTACAACGAAGAAACAGCAAATCGTGTTGGTGTTCATCGGAGCGGCCGTCGTCGTTGCAGCTCTTTGGTCCCTGGTGGTTCGAAAGCAATATGCCCATCTTGCAACGGTCCAACAAAAAACGCAGGAAGTGCAGGAAAAGGTCTCTAAGGCAGAAAATCTTTTGAAACGAGCCGACGAGATTGCCAATAGTCTGGACAACGAGGCTAAAAAACTGGAAACGATCGAAGATGGAATGGCCTCGGGCGACATTTACCTTTGGGCGATCAACACCGTAAATCAGTTCAATCATTCCCGCAGCATCACCGTTCTTGATTTTCAACGCGAAAACCTCGGCGACGTAGGCAGTTTGCCGCAGTTCCCCTACAAAGCCGCCATTTATCCTCTCAAGGGCGTGGCCCACTACCACGACCTTGGCAAGTTTCTAGCTGAGTTTGAAAACAAGTTCCCCTACGTCAGGGTTCAAAACCTGGAGTTAACGCCCGTGGGCAAAACCGGCGGCGGGGAAGATGTGGAAAAGCTCAGTTTCAAGTTTGAAATAGTAGCTCTGATCAAACCCAACAGCCAATAAAGACGCGAACGGATGAAAACACACCTGATACAATTGAAAAGATTTCTGGGCACTCCCTTG
>JBBQAX010000470.1:0-2609 GCA_038316905.1 Verrucomicrobiota bacterium
TTTCGCAGAGGAGCGCAGAGCAGATAAACCTTGGCGTCCTTTGCGAAAACCTCCGCGTCCTCTGCGTTTGTCCCAATCCCCTGCTTCGGGACCGAACTCGCCAAGTATTCAAACGAAATCTCACCCACTTTTAATCACACCCATGAGCGCCATCGATCAGACTTTAGGATGTTCATCCAGCACCAGGACACCGTGCGGCGGGAGATCGTAATTGCCGGTGAAGGTGCTCGCCGTCAGGAAATCGTGCATCGGTTTGTAGAACTGAATTCGCACGGGTGAATTCTGGTGGTTCAGCAGAAAATAGAGCCGCGTATCCGCGTTTTGTCTCATGCTGACTTCGACGGTGTCCGGTACTTTGAGTAGCGGAAACAAATTGCAAAGTTGCCGGAGCCAAAGGACGAGATCGTAATAGAAACTCTGCTGACACATGGTGCCGATATAGATCGCCTTTCCCGCTCCAAAATCGTTTATCGTCATCGCCGGACGGCCTGCATAAAAATCCTGCGTATAAGTCGCGATGATCTGACAGCCTTTCGGCTCAATGATGTCGCACCAAAGTTTTGCGGCGTGCAGATGACTGGTGTGGAATCCGCCTCTGAACGAAAGATGATTCTCCTCATCCGGCGCAAGCGCGTCGAACTCGGTTACTTCCATCCCAAAAAGATCAGTCAGGTCGTGAGGAAATCCAGAGTCGGGCGCGATGTGATGTTCATCCACCATTCCGGTATTGAAGGTGGTGACGAGGGTTCCACCGTTATGGACATACATTTTGAGAGCATCCGCTTCTCCGCCCGCCAACATGTGCAACGAGGGCGCAAAGACGATTTTATACCTGGATAAATCTTCGGTGGGCCGCGCGAAATCGACTGGAATGTTTCGATCATGCAGGGCGCTATGAAAAAGTTGAAGGTGATCGCGTTGCTTGAAGAATCTGTTTGCCGGCCGTGGAAATTCGAGCGCCCATTCGTTTTCGTGACTGTGAAGAATGCACGTCTCCGCAACCACTTTGGTACCTTTGATGACCGGAGCGAGCAACTGCAATTCCTGTCCGATCTGGCTTATTTCTTTATAAACGCGGTTCTCGCCCCGTCCGTCATGCGACAGCACGCCGCCGTAAAACTGCTCTGAACCGAAGCGTGGTTGACGCCAGAAAAAATACAGCACGCCATCCGCGCCGCGTGAAACAAGCTGATATGTAAACAATCTCACCACGCCCGGACGCACCAATGAGTTTACTTCCTGCCAATTTACGTGGCCGGCTTTCTGTTCAATAACCCAAAAATTATCGCCGCCGTCTGGAGTTTTAACGCCGGTTTTTTTTAACGAACGCAACAGGTCAATTTCACAGGCATTCTCGGCCGACTTGGATTTGATGGTCGCATTGCTGTTCACGCCTACGAAATCAAGCGCGTCCGCGACATCGAATAAGTCCAGCCGTTGCGTGAACGCGCGGAGATTACTGGTGACCGGCGCGTTGGGCGTGAGTTCGCGAAGCAAGTCCGCCTGCATTCGCACGAACGCGACCACTGTGTCGCTGCAGAAACGTCTCCAATCCAAAACGAGCGCGGGATTGTGAATGGTTGGAGCGGTCATCGGCATCGGAACCTCGCTCCAATCGCGGACGGTTTGTCCCCAGAATCGCGCGCCCATCATGTCGTTGAGCCGCTCGATGGTTTGATACTTGGCGCGAAGCCAGCCGTGCCAGTCGCGCCGCGTTTCCTCATTGAAGGAACATTGCTGCGTGTAGCCGCCAATGTTGTTGTCGATTTGCCAGCCGATGACTTGCGAATGTCTCCCGACGTCACACGCCATGGCGCTGATAATTTTTTTGGAGTAATCCCAAAAAATATCGCAGTTGAGGCAAACCGCGTGACGCGTTCCTTCGTGCAGCGGAAGCCCGTCAGCATCCAGCGGCAAAATCTCGGGATGTTTTTTCGCGAGCCAGATCGGTGGGGCCGCAGTCGGTGTGGAAAGAACGACTTTAATATCCGCCGCTGCCATCTCATTCATCGCACGCTTGAGCCAGGCGAAGTCGAACTTTCCTTCTTCGGGTTCGCAAAGACCCCAGACGAATTCGCCGATGCGCACGACGTTGACGCCGGCCTCCCGCATTAATTTCGCGTCAATTTTCCAGCGCGCCTCCGGTTCTTCGGCGGTTCCCGCGTACGGAAAGACCCAATGTTCAGGATGATAATCGACGCCAAAATACATAGGCTTCTCGGGGTTGGATGAGCTGATCCTAAAGTTTTGTCAGCATTGCGCAAGGGTGAATGACGGGACGCGATTACTCGGAAGAGCTGGTTAGTTTCATAAAACCGGGACCAAGGCCCGGTTTTTTCTTGCAGCTCGCATAGAGGTCAGGCGGAGCAACCGCACGGCGTGGACATTGCGGCCACAGGTCGTAGCGCAGCCGGGCGGAAAGCTCGAAGGGGTTTTCTCTGAACTGCGACGGCAGGCCGCCGCTTTGGCTTCACGGTGGAAAATAATTACACGGGTGTGATTAAAACTGGGTGAGATTTCGTTTGAATACTTCGCTAGGTCAGTCCCGAAGCCGGGGATTTCGGACAAACGCAGAGGACGCAGAGGTTTTCGCAAAGGACGCCAAGGTT
>JBBQAX010000471.1:0-2597 GCA_038316905.1 Verrucomicrobiota bacterium
GGAATTAATTCCAAAAGTTTTCCATCCAACTCCCGGAGTTGGCGCAAGGCCAATTCATATTGTTCTCCCTCTGAACAATTGGCTTCTTCGAGCAGCCCGGCGAGCGGCAGAATTAAGTCGCGTGTTCCTTTTCCCGTTCGGCCTGCCCGACTTTGTTCGTAGCGACGAGCCAATGCTTCCAGAATTGGCGGCGACATTTTCATTCTACTTATCCATTAGTCGGCGCGCGTCATCCGAATCACGGGCTAGGCTGACCGGGATGTTACGAATCTCCATGCGCTTGCCGGTGCGACGTTCTTCTTTGGAAACGACCACCAGCCAGTCGCAATGTTCAAAGGCGTAAGGAATGTTGCCGGTGCTCATCGAGAAAACGCCCTGCAAATCAAACGCCTTCAACGCGGTGATGCAGTCTTTGATGCGCTCGCCACTCAGTTTGGAAAATGCTTCATCAATGGGCACCAATCCCAACGACGGCTCCTGCTTGCGCGATCCGTAGCGCCGGTAAGCCCGCAGATAACTCGCAAGAATCGCGATGAAATAGGGTGATTGATTTTCGCCACCACTAAACTTGCCGGAATGACGGTCCACACTGGTTTTGCGCCCTTCCGAGTCCTCAACATCCATGTCGTATTCGTAATAGTTGCGATAATCCAGCAACCGCGCGGCTTCGACGCTGTTGGATTGTTCCGTAAGCGTTTTCAGAAAATGTTCGATCGCCTCGCGAAAACGAGGTTCCGCGTTCATGAACCATAATTCATCCGCATGGGCCAGCATGTTGGCTTCGACCAATTCATGCCAGATTTTGAAATCGGGATTCTGACGATAGCTGATCTGATAACGATCATTGCCGATGGGACGTTTCCTTAATTCCTGGTTCAGGATGAAAAGTAAGTTGCGCACGTCCTCCAACGCGCCGCTCAATTTATCGAGGACCTGATTGCGAAAAAGTCCTTCCCAATGTTTCCGCTCCCGCTCGGCCTTGATTTTGTAGTCAGGAATTTCGCTTTGCTCCAGTTTGGCCAGTTGCTTTTCGTGACTCTCATTGGTTTCGGATTCGATCAGCAGATCATCAAATTTCGGATGAGCCAAAGCGAGTTGAAGGCGTTTTGATTTTAGCTCTTCCCAGGCTGCGGCGGCTTTCTCCCGACAATCATGGAAGAGTCCATTGAATTTGTCGGCAGCCACACTTTTGACAGGGAAATCCATCAGCATCTGCGCATGAAGTTCTTCGAGCCGTTTCAACCACGGCGAAATATCATCGCGACGAATCTCATCAAATTCATCGCTCAGCTCCTTGACTGCTTTCCGCTGACAAATCACGTCCGATTCTAAGCCGCGCACCTGCTGTCGTTTTGGGCTTTGCAAAAGACCGCGCTGTTCGGTCCTCCACACATTCAAATCCATCTCCAGCTTCGCCCCTTGTTTATCCAGCTCATCAAACTTTGCGCGATCAATCGAATTGAGTTTCGCAATGTTCTCCTTCAATTCGGTTTGAAATTTCGGAAGATTCTGCGCGCGCGCGAGGTCGGAATAAAGATTGGCCTCCACATCAAAGTGTTCTCGCCATCCTTCGTTTAAAGCTTTTATCGCTTTTTCGATTGGAATCAGCCGCCGTTCCTCAATTTCTAATTCGTCCCGTTGCTTTTCTTTCCATGCGAGCTGCTGGCGCAAACCTTCTTTGCCGACGAACGGATTGCCGTCATAAAATCGCGGGCGCTCGATGAACGCGCCCCGCGTCATAAATCCATCGGGCAAGATGGCGAAATCGTGTTCACGCAATTGCTCGCGGCGTTCCACACAAATCACATCACCGAAAAGATTGCTGACAATGGCTTCGGCGACGGGATGACTGGTTTTGATTTTTTCCGCAAGGGAGCCGGGGCGAACTGGCCTTTTTGTTTTTAAAGCTTTCGTCGGGTTGATCAAAGATTCGCGTCCAATTTCGTTGCCGAACTCGGAGGCCTTGAGGTTGTGATAAATTTTCTCTGCTTTTTCGTAGTCCTCCGGCGAAACAACGACGGCAAATTTTCGGGTGAAGGCGATCTCGATCGCTGGCCGCCAGCGTTCATCCATCACTTCGCAAAGATTACAAAGCGATTGCGCCGCCAAATCTGTTTTGCTGGAACGCAGCTCGCTCTTCAAAGCATCGAGCAAACGCGTTGGAAATGGCAGCCTGCCTAGTTTGAGTGAAGCAATCGCTTCACGCAAATGTCCTAAGTCCGAACGAATTTCGACGAGACGTTTTTGCGTCGGGCCAGCGGCCTTGCTCGCTTCCGCCGCTGCACGCTGTGCGGAAGTTTTAAGGGCATCGAGTGTTTCACCCGCTTTGGAAATGCCGCTGGATTCGACCGTGCGAATGCAACGCTCCACGGCATTTGCGGGAGCCGAGTCGAATTCGAGCGGCAATGCGCGCAATTCTTTTAACCAGATGTGCGCGTTCCGAACGCGATTTGCTAAAGCTTGCTCAAGCGTGTTTCCGATCTCGGTGAGTTGGGCGATCTCGCGAACGAGTTTTGCATTTTGCGATTTGAGTTCGTTGTAAAGCCGACCCTCGGGCGTTTCGTTAATGGACGCTTTCAATCCATCTACCTGTGTCT
>JBBQAX010000472.1:0-2541 GCA_038316905.1 Verrucomicrobiota bacterium
AGGTTCGTTGGTCGCGCCGGAAAAGTTGACGTTCGATTTCAACAGCGCGCCGCTCACGCCCGAACAACTCAGCGACATCGAAAAACTCGTCAACGAACGCATCCTCGAAAACGCGGGCGTGTCGTGGACGGAAGTTCCCCACGCCGACGTGAAATCGCGCAAAGATGTGATGCAATTTTTCGGCGACAAATACGGCGACACCGTGCGCGTCGTGCAAATCGGCGGCGACGCTGGAAAGCTGAACGGTTATTCGATGGAACTTTGCGGCGGCACGCACGTCCGCGCGACCGGCGAGATCGGTTTGTTCCGCATCATCGGCGAAAGCGCGATTGCCGCAGGCGTCCGGCGCATCGAAGCGGTCGCTGGTTTGGAAGCATTTAATTTAGCGAACCAACAGCTTCACCAACTTCGCAGCATCGCGGGACAACTCAATTCGCCCATCGGCGAACTGGAAAAGAAAATCGAATCGCTGCTCGCGCAGCAAAAAGAATTGGAGAAACAGGCAAAGATCGCAATGCAACGCAACGCTTCTAATGCCGCGAGTGAATTGCAGAGCCACGCGCAAACTGTGAACGGAATTCCGCTGATCGCGCACAATCTCGGCGATGCGGAAGGAGATTTTATTCAAGCCATCGCTGATGCATTGAAATCGCGATTCAAAGGCGTGGTCGTCCTCGGCGGTTGCTGCAACAATGCCGTGACGCTCATCGCAACCGTGTCACCTGATTTCACCGCAAAAATTCAAGCCGGAAAAATCATCCAACAAATTGCGCCCATCGTTGGCGGAAAAGGCGGCGGCAAACCGGACAACGCGCGCGGCGGCGGCAAGGATGCGGGTAAATTGGATGAGGCTTTGGCGAAAGCTCGGAGCTTGCTCGAATAAGTTTTTCGACGCACAGTTTTATCATGCTTGCGGATGAACAAACGACTCCTGAACAGTTTGCCATTTTGCGCGCGATGCCGGGTGAGCGTCGGTTGAAACTGGCCGAGCAAATGTTCTGGTCGGCCCGTAAATTGAAAACGGCAGGAGTGCGCAGCCAACATCCCGATTGGCCCGAGGCAAAAGTCATGGCCGAAGTCAACCGGATATTTCTCCATGCCCGAAGCTGAGTTGTTTCTCCTGTTTATTCGTCCGCTTAATCTCGCCGGCATTCGCTACGTGATTGGCGGGAGTGTGTCGGCGATTTTTTATGGAGAGCCCCGCTTCACCAATGATGTGGACGTCGTTGTTTTCTTGAATGAAGCAGATATTCGGCGGTTGCCAGATCTTTTCCCCGCAAAAGATTTTTATCTTCCGCCGCCCGAAACAATCATCGCCGAAGTGGGGCGTGAACACGGCCAGTTCAACATTATTCATCTGAACACCAGCTTCAAAGCGGACATTTATCCGACTGGCCGTGATGAATTCAATGCGTGGGCTTTCCGTAATCGACGTCCGATTCTGCATGATGGCGAAACGCTTGTGCTTGCGCCGCCGGAATACGTCATCGTGCGCAAACTGGAATATTATCGCGACGGCGGTTCGGACAAACATTTGCGCGACATCCGCGCCATGCTCAACGTTTCAGGAAAACAAATTGATCGAGACGTGCTGAATGAATGGATTCAGAGACAGAAGGTGGAATCGGAGTGGCAAAAGGTCCGCGTGTAAACACACGGAGAAACCAAATGTATTTCCCTAATCATTGGCGCAGCGTAAAACGTGGCCATGTCAGCGCATGGGGTTGGTCGGATGAAAGTCTGGCGCACGCGGAAGCACACGCTGAGTCTCATTTGCTTCGCATTCTTGAGTGGCTTCGTCGAGGCGATGGACGGCAGTTATAACGTTTGGGAATTCTTCTTCACATGGTGAGCTTAGCGAATTGATTAAATTTCACGATCACGCGACGCAAGCTGAGAAATTAGGATTGAAACTCGCGTAGCAAACGCATGAAACGATTAACAATGACAATAAGCTGCTCAGGAAGAGGTTACCCGTTGGTAACGCTTTCGTGTTTGGAACAAAACCGCTAGTGCAAGCCCTAGCAAAAGAGCCGTGGAAGCTTCGTCTGGAACTGAAGTAACTCCATTACGAATCTCAAAAACATAGCGGCCCGCTTGGCCAATATTGCTCCCAGCAACCAGACTGTTGGGACCGCTATCCAGCAGCGCGCCAGGAGCCGATGAGCCGGGCAATTCGTACGACGCCAGTGGATCGCCACTAGAATAACCCGTGCGCGCGGAAAAACCTCCCAAGCCTTGCTGTCCGTCACTCGCATCACCAGTTCCCATTGAATCTGATCGTAGTTAAAATGGATGTCGAAGTTGCCCGTGCCAGTGTCCGGCCGGTCAACCAGCAGCAGTTGGAATGCATTCAACTTATCGGTGTAATAGCTATGATAACCCACTCCGCCCCAAGTGACTCCAAAGGCATCACGACCTTGAAACAAAGCTGATTTGGAAATCCTGGCAAACCACGGCAGCATCAATTTTATCTCCTTGTGCCACCTTCGGTCGGAAGCTTCCGCCAATGTGCGAGTGGGAGGTCAGATTTCCCGCTTG
>JBBQAX010000473.1:0-2487 GCA_038316905.1 Verrucomicrobiota bacterium
AATCGCGCTGGATCTACCCGCGATTCAAGGCGGACACGAAGCCTGGCGTTACACGTTGATTTCCGGCGTCATTCCCGCGCTGCCGTTGATTTTGATTCGCCCGTTTCTCCCCGAATCTCCCGAGTGGCAACGCAAACGCGATGCCGGTCAACTCCGTCGCCCCAGCATTCGCGAGCTTTTCAGTCCAGAACTTCTGCGCACCACAATTGTCACCACGCTGATTTTCGCCGCGAGCTACGGAATTGCGTTCGGCGCGATCCAACAATTGCCGCAAATTCTCGGCGGGCCAAAAGGTCACGCGCAAATTATAGCGAACTCAAAAGCCGCGCAGGATGCCGCAGTCGCAGGCGCAATCGCGGAAGGCAAACCCGCTCCAACGAAAGGCGCTCTCATCCAAATTGGCCGCAACGCCACTGATGAACAGGTCGCTAAAGTTTCGATCTGGCAGGAAACTGGCGGATTGGTGGGACGACTTATTTTCGCCTTTATTGCCGCCTATATTTTGAGCCGCCGCACGTTGCTGCGCATTTTCCAAATCCCCGCGCTCATTTTTGTGCCGCTGTTTTTCTGGTGGGTTTCAAACAACCTCACGAACCCGGATACATTGTCCTACGTCAAAATTGGAATTTTCGTCGCCGGACTATTCACCGTCGCGCAATTCAGTTTTTGGGGAAATTATATCCCATTGGTTTTCCCGTTGCATCTCCGTGGAACCGGTGAAAGTTTTGCCGCAAATATCGGCGGGCGAATTATCGGAACGTCGGCCGCATGGCTAACGATTACCTTTTCAGATTCTGTTCCGCCAAGCCCCGCGAAGATCGCGACCACCGCCGCGATGGTGGCCGGTGGATTCGCGCTCGTCGGCGTGCTTTTGACGAAATGGCTCCCAGAACCAAATCTCGAAAAACTTCACGAATAACCGAATCTAAGCAACCGCAGATGAACACAGATAGACACAGATTCAGAGATTACGGTTTAGGCCCGGTGAACGCGATCCGCCAGCACGTCGCTGGCTCCAGGTTAGCCGAGATCCGCGTTGTTTTTATCGGCGTCTATCCGCGTTCATCTGCGGTTTATTCCCATTTTTAAAATGCAAACTCCCGCTCAGGCTCAGTCCCAACTCGACACCCACCTTCGCGAAATTATCGAATGGCATTTCTCGCCGGAAACCGGCAGTCCTTTCTGGCTGGATTGGGCGAAGAAAACTTTCGATCCGCGAAAAGAAATCCAATCGTTCGCGGACATGCAAAAGTTTCCACACTTCGCCGATGATTCTTTGCGCGATTTGCAACCCGAAGTGTGGGTCCCTGCGCAATTCAAAGGAAAGCCGTTCAGCATTTTTGAAACGGGCGGCACGACTGGAATGCCGAAACAACGCATCGGCTGGAACGATTACAAGGTTGATTACTCCGAGTTCAGCGAAAAAATTTCCGACGAACATTTTCCGCGCAATCATTACTGGCTGATGATGGGGCCGACCGGCCCGCGCCGTCTGCGCCTCGCCATCGAACATCTCGCCAACGTTCGCGGCAGTTCCTGCTACTTCATCGACCTTGACCCACGCTTCGTCAAAAAAGTAATCAGCGCAAAACAGTTCGATGTCGCCCGCGCCTACATGGATCATGTCGTCGATCAGGCCGCGACAATTCTTAAAAACCGAAAAGTGAGCGGTTTGTTTACCACACCGAAATTGCTCGAAGCGCTTTCTGAAAAAGTAAATCTCTGGGACGCCGGAATTCGCGGCGTATTCTGCGGCGGCACCACGATGGCTCCGCAATACGTCCGCTTCATCGTCGAAGAAGTTTTGGAAAATCGCATCGGCTTTTATCCAACTTACGGCAACACGCTGATGGGTTTGGCTGCGAGTGTTCCTCTAAAACCGGAAGATAATTTCTCGATCACCTATTACGCACCACAACCGCGCGCCGTCTTGCGCGTTGTCGATCCAAACAACACCACGCAATTAAAAAACTACGGCGAATGGGGCCGCGTCGAACTCACGACCATGACCAAGGAGTTTTTCATGCCCCGCTTCCTCGAACGCGACGAAGCCATCCGCCGCGAACCGCGCGCGCCCTACGCGTGGGATGGCGTCGCGGAAGTCCGTCCCTTCGGCGCGATGGAAAAGAATATTGTTGAAGGCGTTTACTAACGCTATTTCTGCAAGCGAAAGAACACATTGTTGGTTGGCGAAAATTCGATTCGGTTCTGACCGTTCGTCACCGTCACTAAATTTGTTACAAGATTCCATGTGATCGGCGGCGAAATGGACTCCGCGCTTTCCAAAACAAAATCTGACGCAGTGCCCGGCCAAGAGAAAATCGCATTGCCATTCGATTTCGTAATCGACAGAAGTGGCGGAATGAAATTGGTCACGCCGTCGGAAACAATTGATAAATTATCAAAAGCGCCCAAACCGACTGAGGTGTTTGAAAATTCCTGAATGAATCGGACGCCCACTGTCACGGGAACAGCCAAAACAGAATT
>JBBQAX010000474.1:0-2486 GCA_038316905.1 Verrucomicrobiota bacterium
GAGGACAAATCCGTGTCCGCTGTCACGCGCCGGTCCGCAAAGGTCGCTCGTAAAAGTTTTCGTGCCGCTATCCACCACGAACTGGTCTTTCACCGCAGTGCTGATGACCGTGCAATGAATCCGCGCGGAGACCTCTTCCACTTTGCAATAGCCGCCGCGCACAATGTTCATGTCGTTGAACACGTAAGTTCCCGGGCGAATCTCCGTGTAAGGCTCGACGAGATGCGATTGATACGCGGTTGGAGTGGAACCGCCGGAGACGATTGTTGCTTTCAGACCGTTCGTTTTCCAAAGGTCAATCGCGCTCTGAAGTTTTGCTGAAACTGCCGCGAGCGCGGATTGTTGCTGGTCCGCCGGTTGCCCGATGTGTCCCGGATAACACATGATGCCGTCGAGCCGAACCCCGGAAGTTTGGTCGATTACTTGCGCCAGTTTCAGAGAATCCTCAGCGGTGCCAACGCCAGTTCGTCCCATTCCGACATCGATATCGACCAGCAAACCAATCGTGCTGCCTGCCGATGTCGCCGCGTTGGCCAAAGCTTCAATTGCCGTTGTGGAATCGATGCCGACGCGTACCGTTTTCTTTTTTGCCAATTCCGCCAATCGACTGGTGCGAAATGAATCCACCGCCGGGTACGCCATCAAAATATCGTCGCAGACTTCCGCCATTAGCTCCGCCTCCCCCACTTTTGCCACGGTCAATCCAATCGCGCCCGCTTCGAGTTGCAGCCGCGAAACCATTTTACTCTTGTGCGTTTTGGTGTGCGGTCGGATTCCGAATCCATGTTGCGTGGCGTAAGTGGCGAGCCGCTCGATATTGCGCCGCGCAATCACACCATCGATGACGATTACTGGCGTTGGAAGTTCGTCGATGGATGAAACAAAATCTGCGATGGATGGAATTGAGCGCATGGAAAGTTGATCGTTCATTTCTTGTCCGCAAACTGGATTGCAAAAAGATCCGCGTCTTTCATTTTGAAATGCAACTGCACCGGTTTGCCAGCGAGTTCTCCAATGTCCTGACCATTCTTCCAGCGCGCGGCTCGTTCGATTTCATTGCCAATGGATTCAACGCTGTCGTCGAACGTGTAGCCCGGAATCGGTTTTCCCTCCGCGTTCAGGATGGCGATTTTAACCCCGCCTGCCGCTGACGTGGAAAAGTTCATCAGCAACCGATTGCCCTTAAACGTGAGCGGCTTCGTCACAACTTCGCCGCCTTCGTAAGCAGCGCGCAATGACGAAAAACCATCCAGCCTCATACTGTAGCGACGCAGATGCGCGGTAGGTTGCGCGTAGTTTTGATTTACATAAATCGACATCTCGTTGGTGCCGGTTTGGACGGTGTTGAGCGCAGGATACGTGGTGCGTGAAACCCAGTTTTCCGCGCCGATACCAGGTTTAATAAAAGCGCTCATGAAGGTTCTGTCGTAGATATTTCCGCCACGCGAGGTCATGAAAACCGCATCCGAAATATCTTTGAAATATTTTGGATGCACGCCTATGGCCTTCGCTTCTTCATCGGTGAGCACTTGTCGTCCGAGCATGAAGCGCGCTGCCAACGCGACGTAGATTTGTGGCGCCCGGAAATAGGAATGCGTCTGGCTCGTGTAAAGATCTTCCACCGACGCGGGTCGTCCATCGGCCCCCTGATATTCCATCAACTGGATGTTTTCCCATTTTAAAAAATCTTTGCTTTCCGCGCGAGCGATGCGACGCATGCGATTTTTGTAAACACGAAAATAAAGCAGGTAGCGATTCTCGCTCGCCGACCAAAACGCCACGTTTTGCGAATCGAACATGAAATTGGAAATCGCCACGTCATTCGTGGTCAACACGGGCGTTTCCTGCATCGGTTTCCAACGAAGACCATCTGCTGAAGCGAATACTTTCAGTCCAGAATCATTATATCCTGCAATCGCTTTGTATTTTTGTGCAGCAAGCGCAGCGGGGTTGGAATCAATCAATGGACTGAAATTGTGCGAGAAAGAATTTTGCGCGAGAATAACGTTATTGTCTTTGGAACCGTTGATTTCGACCAGACCGAGTTTTGGACGTTTCCAGTTGCGGCCATCTTCCGACTCCGACACGCAGGTTAATTCATCAGAGCCATCACGTTTCGCGTCCGCCTTTCCTCGATAATAAACTTTATAGCTTTTGCCGTCTTGAAGCACGGTGACATAGGCGCAAAACGGCCCTTCCCACGGCGCGTCAAACAGCAAAACCGCGCCTTCATCGCGCGGCTCGTGCAAGGTGAATTGCACATTGGTTTCCGACGCGATGAGAAAATGATCAACAAATAATTCGCGGCGATTGCCGATATGCAAAGGTTCAACAGCAAAAACGCTCGAAGCAAAAACCATTGAACAGAAGGAAACGAAGAGAACGAAGGTTTTCAAAGAAAGCGAAACGTAACGAGAACCCAGCAACGTAGCGGCGTCACCGCAGAGCGCCGGGTAAGGGTGCGCTGAGAGGAAAACGGCCCTCTG
>JBBQAX010000475.1:0-2443 GCA_038316905.1 Verrucomicrobiota bacterium
ACCAGCCGCAGACTCCAACGAAACGAAGATTTTCGTTTTTGTTGCCAAGGAACCAGTTCAGTAATTCGCTTTTCAGCAATTTTTCATGTTTTACAAAACTATCTGTACACCAAGCACTTCCCGTTTTGGTTCCTTGGCAGCTCTTGGCAGTGAGAGAGCGGAAGTGTTTTCAAGTTGCTTCTTTGGCAACGCGCTGCGGCTGGTTCTCCGCGAACACAGCCGCGTTCCGTAGGATCGAATTCCAAAATTCTCACCCACTTTTAATCGCACCCTTCTCTTCCTGCCTGCAAAGATGTTCGTTGTGGAAACAATTCGATCTTCTACGTTCGATGTGGTTCAAAATGGAATAAACATTTCTCACTATGCCTAGACTATTTACTTACGCATTCCTGGCTGCACTTCTCGCCACAACTTTTGCCACGGCGCAAACGCCTAAATCCGAGGAGAAATTCACTATCGTTTGTCTCGGCGACAGCATCACGCGCGCGGGTTATCCGGGGGAACTGGAGAAATTGCTTGGCTTTCGCGTCATCAATGCCGGGGTGAATGGAAACACCTCGCGCGAAGGTTTGGCGCGGTTGCAGAAAGATGTTCTCGCCCACAAACCTGATTTGGTGGTGCTGTTTTTTGGCGCGAACGATGGACGCGTCGATGCGCCCAAGAAGCACGTTCCGCTCGCTGAATATGAGAATAATATTTCCACGATTGTGGATCGTTGCATCGAGTCCGGCGCGAAAGTTGTGCTGGGAACAATGCCGCCGATTGATCCAAAACCGTATTTCACGCGGCATGTGAAAAAAAAATTCGACGCCGCTGGCGGTCTGGAAAAACAGATCGGCGACTATCGCGCGGCGGCTTTGCGCGTTGGCAAGGCGAAGAGAATTCCGGTCGTGGATCTGAATCAGTTGTTACTCAAGGAGCCGAAGTGGATGAATGCGGACGGTGTTCATCCGACGGAGGAGGGGAATCGTATCATCGCCAAACTTTTCGCAAAAGAAGTCAGGCCGCTCATCATCACGCCAGTTTCTGGTGTCGGCGTTGGTGCAAACCCGATCGCGGGCGCGGAAGTCATTCTCGATGGATCGCGCAAAATGCTTGATGAGAAATGGACTTATTGGGAAGGACCGCGTTTCAGTTCGTCGCTCCCGATCAAATGGAAAATCGTCGAAGATCCCGTTGATGAAGGAACCGTTGTGCAAACCGACGATCCGGCTGCTGCGGGCGGAAAATACGGCACGGCGGATATCGTCACGAAAAAGGCGTATCGCGATTTTCGTTTGCACATTGAATTTCTCGTTAACAACGAGCGCGGTAATAGCGGCGTTTATTTACAGAACCGTTACGAGATTCAGATTTTGGACGGTGACAAAACCAGTCACGGCATGGGCGCGGTGATTAACCAAACCGAATCGCCTTATCACGCTTACCACGGTCGCGGAAAATGGAACGCGTATGATATTAATTTCCGCGCCGCTCGTTTCAAAGACGGCAAACTCGTCGAGAAAGCTATGGTCACGATGTATTTCAACGGCATCAAAGTTCACACCAACGAATCGATCAACCAAGTTGTGGGCGGGCCGAATTCTGGAATCGACGGCGGCAACGATGGCGGAAAAGGAATCACCGACACGCCCGGCGGTTTGAAACTCCAATGCGAAGGTCACGACGTCCGCTATCGTAATGCGTGGATCAAGGAAATCGATTTGGAAAAGGCGGATACGGATTTTTAATTCAATGGGACCGCGGCTGTGTCGTCCGACGACCAGCCGCAGCGCGTTGCGATGACGAGGGCGTCTGCATTGATTTAAGCGTTAATATTTGCGAAGCGCTGCGGCTGGTCTGCAACACAGCCGCGGTCCGCAGACTTGCGCAATGATTCTGTCTTCGGCTCAATCGTTTCGTGAACGGAAACTTCATTTCGCGCCGACAAGCTTTGCGGAACGTGGCACTTGGGTTGAGCGGCAGTGCGCTGCTTTCGTCCTGCGCAATTTTTCCAAGTCGCCAAACGCTGCGACTTTCTACATTTAGCGCCGATGTCACACCGCCCGCTGGAACCGGCATGATGGGTGGCGCGTGGTTGTCGAAAACCGTCGCGGACCCGCTCGAAGCGCATGGGTTTGTTTTATTGGGAGCGGAAGCGCCTGTTGTTTTCGTCGCGGTGGATTGGTGCGAAATTCGCAACGACGCCTATCTCCGCTGGCAAACTGTTTTGGCTGAAGCGGCGGGCACGACTCCAGAACGTGTGATGGTCATGTCCGTTCATCAACACGACGCGCCCATTGCCGATCTGGAAGCCGAACGCATTCTTCGCGAAAAAAATCTTGCTGGAACAATCTGCGATCTGGAGTTTCACGAACGCGCCGTTCAAGACGTCGCCCGCGCTCTTCGCAAAAGTTTGCGCACAACTCGCATTCTCACCCACATCGGCACCGGTCAGGCGCGC
>JBBQAX010000476.1:0-2435 GCA_038316905.1 Verrucomicrobiota bacterium
AAAGTTGAGGCCGCGTTTAAACAGAACCGGCAGCACGACGAACAAAACGAGCGACGGCAACACGAGCCAGAAAATGCTCGTCGAAAGTGCGGCAATTTTTTGCGTGTCGCGCGTCTCTCGGTAGAGCCAAATCATCGCCAGCAGGGAGACAAGCGGAAGCGAAGCGAGCAAGCCGCCGAGAAAGGAACTGCGCTTGGCGATTTCCGACACGCCGACCAGCAACGCCGCCGAAATGGTGAATTTAAGAATGAGGTAGCTCATAATTTATTTGGATGTGATTTGAAGCAACCTCCGGAGCGCGGCTGTGTCGTCCTCGACCAGCCGCAGCGGATTGGAAATAGGGTGGCGCGTGGGTGATTCCGAAGTGTCTTATCTCCGCGCTTTTTGTCCCGAAGGGACATTTGAGAATAGCCCGGCGTTTTAACGCCGGGTATGGGCGAATAACAAATCAGTCCCGAAGGGACGGTTGAGGTTTTAATTGCACATTCGTTCAGCCGTCCCTGCGGGACTCGTTCTCGTGCTGATAAAACCCGGCGTTGAAACGCCGGGCTATTTTCGTCCTGTCCCTTCGGGACGAGGAATCCTAAATACCCAAACGATCCGAAATGCGGTGGTCTTAGCGCAGGTTTCCAACCTGCTGTATCGCCGATTTCCAATCGGCAGGGAGTGCGAACTCGGAACGGCTCGATATACGTCCGGCGGGTTGGAAACCCGCGATACAGCAGATTAGAAATCTGCGCTACGACTCTGGGTATGTTAGTGGTCATGCGACGCGCCGGATTTCAAAATGTCCGCCTTGATGATGAAACTATTTTCCGCCGCATATTTTTGTCCCGCGCGGATGCCGGACAAAACTTCCACCCACTCGTCATCGCGCCGTCCCAATTCCAGAATCGCGATTTCAAAAAGGTTTTCGTGCTGCATGAAGACGACTTCCCAATCGCGAAACGTCTGCAGACCGCTCGTCTTCACCGCGACGGGAACTTCGCTTTCTTCGACAATAATTTCTCCTGTCACAAAAAGTCCTGGACGCCAATTGCCATTCGGATTTGGCAATTCAACCCGCGCGAGCATCGTCTGCGTGTTTTCCGCGCCGAAGGGCGAAATGTAACTGACCGTGCCTTGCGCGTTGGTCATTCCTTCGCCCGCTGAAATGAAAACTTTTTCGCCGAGTTTCAGTTTATCGAAATCTTTGCGCGGAACATTCAAATCCACCCAAACCGTGCTGAGATCGGCCACCGCGTAAATCGCTTCGCCTTCCTTCGCGAATTCTCCCGTCGTCACATTTTTTTCGATGACCGTTCCCGCGATGGAAGATTTGACTTCGTAAGGCTGTAAACTTTCGTTGCTCTCGACAATCGCCATCACTTCATCCTTCGCCACGGAGTCGCCGAGGCGTTTGGTGATTTTTTTTACGATGCCCGGATAGCGCGGGATGATGTGCGCGAAGTGATCTTCATTTGGGAGAACGCGGCCATTGACCTTGATCGCAGTTTTTATTTTCGACGGCCCGGCAGTTTCGATAATCACGCCGGAATTCTTCACCGCATCAGGCGTCATCGTCGTGCGCCCTTCGTAGGAATCGTAGTTCCACGAATAATTTTTGCCGTTGTGTTCCGCCGTGACTTTTACATCGAAGGAATGCGGCTCAACAATTTCCTGGTCGCCCAGCAAATAATCGCCCTGCGGTTTGAAATTAATTTTATCCACGCGCCCGCCGAAGCGATGCAGTTCAATCGTCAATTTCACAGACGCGGGATCAATCGGTTTATTTTTCTCGTAAAAATAAACGCGAAATTCCGGCGGCACGCCGCGCTCAAAAATTGTGACCTCCGTCGCGAAATCGCCTTCGCGCAAAAGGCGCCCACCGTGCGGGCCTTTGACGACTTCCTCCGCGTGTTCTTCCCCATGTTCACCGTGAGCGTGGGAATGGGGTTTGGCCTTGAGCAGAACGAACGCGATCATTCCGCCGCCCAACAACAAGACGAGGACAACAGCTATCAATTGTTTTTTGTTCATAAGTAAATTTGGTTAAGAACTGAAAGACGTAGGAGCCGACGTGAGAAGGCTCTGATTTATCCCAAAAGGAATAAAAAACAGGCCCGCGACTTTTTTGTTACGAGCATCGAATGCCCGCCAGGTTTTGGAGTGCGCCAGTCCTCTGGCGCTTTTTCGCAAGGCAACGCTGTCCCAAAAGCGCCAGAGGACTGGCGCACTCCAAGACGCTATCGCGCGAATCGGAACTCCAGACTTAATGCTGTTGTTCGTTGGCAGAATCTGGTTTCTCCTGCCGACAGAAGAAATTTGAGCCTCGTTACCTCGTCTCCTACCATGAAATAAATTCTTCATCGTGAATCAGGTTGAATGTTTTCATCCAGCGGCTGACCAATCAGCCGCTCCATCTCGACGAGAAATTGATGGTAAGAAGTCGCGGT
>JBBQAX010000477.1:0-2423 GCA_038316905.1 Verrucomicrobiota bacterium
TCCACCAGTTTGGAGAGTGGCCGACCTTTCGGGTTCACTGGCTCGACGTGGACTTGCAGCAAACAATCCTTCGGCAGATCAATCGGTTTCTCCGGGATCAAGGCATGCCCGTCAAAATGAGCCAGTAGTTTTGTCATAACGACTGAAATGTATCCTTAGTTTTTAATTCCAGCGAGTGAATTCCCTTCCAAGTTTCCCGCGCAATCGGGCTGCGGCAGTTACGAACGAATGGTTCGCCCCAGCGGCGAGAAACTCGCCAAACTCGGCGGCGGCACGAATGGAAAAGATTTGGCCGACATTCCGCCGATGGATGCGACCCTGCTGGTGCGATGAATCTATTGCGCCTCGGACTCTTTTCTCACCTTGATTTCTTCAATCAATTTTTCGAGAGCAGCTTGCTGTTCCGGTGTGGTAACGAAAGGACGCAGGCGAGCATAGTCACTCGGTTCGCTGACCCCATATTCCTGTTGATATGCTTTCTTTGCCGGAGAGAGCAGATTGTATATGGATTCCTGTTCCAAATCCCTTTTCTTCCACGCTCCGGCGCCACTGCTGCTCCAGCCATTGGGACTGATTTTAAAACGCCCATCAAATTCCTCATCCACCGAAGCTTTTTGAGTGACCAGCCAGTCCGATCCCATTTGATTTTTCCCGGCCGGAACAAATTCATATCTTCGTAGAATGGCTGTATCCACCGCAGCGTCAAAATAGGGTTGCAACTGGGCCAAATCAGACGGGTGCTTTCCTCGGTTAGCTTCCAAAAACCGCGTCCATGCGGGCTGTAACATACGAGCGAACTTATCTTCTCCAGCGGCACGCAATTGGCTTAACGCTTTGCGAAAGTCTTTATCCGTTTCAAGTCCGCCACGCGCCGCGTTCAGCCAATCCTGTTCCGTCACCAATTGCAGCTCTGGAGTTCTCTGGTCAGGCATTGCCTCCAGTCGTTGCTTGAGTTGGTTCACTCGCGCCAGCCACGATTTCATTTCAGCTTCGGCAGGATTGAAACTTTCCTCCGCTTTTAACTGTGCCAATTCTCTTTCAACCTCCCGCAACCGCGCCACTTCGCCGCGCAATTTTGGAAGTTCAGCCGAACTGCGACTCATTCGCTCCCGATCGGCTTGCAGCGCGGCGAGATCGCGCAAGGCGTTGTCACGTTCACTCGCAAGTTTCTGAAAATCCGAAGTGGAAAGCGTCTGTTGCTCTCGCAACGATTGAATTTCGCTTCGCAACTTTGAGGCTTCTTGAACTTCGTAAATTCCCGCGCCCACAGCGGCGACGACGATGGCGGTGATTAAACTTTTTTGCAGTGTGGTCATGGCGATGGTTTTGATGGCGGTTGCAGTGGCGGCGCTGGCAAGAGTTGTTCCGACCAGCGCGGACGAAATCGTGATAGCGAATCCAATTGGCGCGGCTTGCACGGCGTTGGCAGAAATCACCACCGCCAGTCCGCTGGCGCCGACGGTGACGCCGCGTTTGGAAAAGAATTCGCGCAACCGTTCCACCGCGCGGCTGACCCGTTTTTGCGCGGCGTCGTCGGTGATGCCAAGGGCTTGCGCCATTTCGCGCGCGGATTTGCGTTCAAAGTAGCGGAGCAACAGTGCGTCACGATCAGGTTCACTGAGTTCGCCGAGTGCGTCATCGAGATGCGGCGCGACTTCTTTCCAGACAGCATCGGAATCAGTGGCAATTAATTCATTCATGGCAACGGCCTCCTGTTCACGAGCGCAACGGCGTAAATCAGAGCGAATACTTTTCGACGCCAGATTTCGCGCCGTGCAATGCAACCAACCGGACAAAACAGGATGATCTGCGAGCTGCGGAGCTTGTTTAGCCAAGGCAAGAAATACGGTTTGCGTCACATCTTGAGCGGTATGGGGATCGCGCACCATGCGGAGCGCGGCGGAATAGACCAGATCAACGTGTCGCCGCACGATTTCGGCAAAGGCAATTTCAGAGCGGCGTTTCGCGTAATCGCGCAAAAGAGATTGATCACTCAGTTCGTTCACTCACGAGATAATACCCAACACGGCGAAAACCGGACAGGGAAAGGAGAATTCGATTGAGAATCTGTATTGCGCCAATGGATGCGACGCTGCTTTCTTAAGGATTTCGTCGCAGCAATGCTTCAAAACCGGCTTGTTCGAAATGTTGATCGTGCGCCAGCGCCCGCGTCATCCCCCGTTCGCGCATGACCAAAAATGAAATGCAATCCGTTAGCGACCATTCCTTGTCTGGACGTTGTTGGTGGAGGTCGAATCCTTTTTTGAAAAGCGGCGGCGTTGCGGAAATTATTTCGTATCCCGGTTCCGATTGAAGATGAAGAACGAGAGCGTGAACTTTTGGACGATCTGTCGGCAGTGAAAAAGTATTGATGGTTTCCCAAAGCACGTATTCAGTCACAACCAATGGCTCGTCGATGATCT
>JBBQAX010000478.1:0-2413 GCA_038316905.1 Verrucomicrobiota bacterium
ACCATCATCGCGAAATAAAACTTCGATTCCATAAGCCGCGAAGGTTTGTTCGTATTGGCGAATGATGCTTCCTTCGCTGGATTTCAGAATCAGAAATAAATCTTCCGCGTTGAGTTGCTGGCAGACGACGCGCACCGGCAAGCGGCCAATAAATTCCGGCTCGAAACCGAACTCGATGAAGTCGCGGGTTTGCACTTGTTCCAGCGCCGTTTCTTCGGCGACTTGATTTTGAAGCGTGGCGGCGAAACCAATCGTCGCTTCGCGCAAACGTTTGCGAATCAGCTTTTCCAAACCGCCGAACGCGCCACTGACGATGAACAAAATATGTTTCGTGTTGATGTTGCTCGCCGATTTTTTGCCACGCTGATTCACATCCATCATCGCCTGGATTTGTCCGGCAATATCTTGTGGCGAACGCGCGGGCACTTCCGTTTCTTCCATCAGTTTGAGCAAATTCGTTTGCACGCCACGCCCGCTGACGTCGCGCCCGGATTGCGAATTCGCGGCGGCGATTTTATCAATTTCGTCGATGTAAATGATGCCGTATTGCGCGCGTTCGGCATCGCCATCGGCGCGGCGCAGGAGTTCGCGAACCAGATCTTCCACATCGCCGCCGACGTAGCCGGTTTCAGAAAATTTCGTCGCATCGCCTTTCACAAAAGGAACGCCGATCAAATCCGCCGCGCTGCGAATGAGATAAGTTTTTCCAACACCGGTCGGCCCGACGAGAATGACATTTTGCTTGGCGTAATTTGGCTGGTCTTTGCCTTCCATCGCGAGCCTCACGTGATGATAATGATCGCACAACGCGACGCTCAAAACTTTCTTGGCTTCCTCCTGTTTGATGACGAAACGGTCGAGATACGCTTTGACTTCACGCGGCGTTTTGTCGAAGAAAAACTCCAACGGTTCAGCGTCGGCTTCGGGCGATTCCGGTGCGCCGGACATTTCGGTTTCCGCCGCAGAAGACTTCGGCGCGTTTTGAAACTGTTGCCGCATGAATTCCTGCAATTGTCGCTGAAATTCCTCCGGCGACGGCGGCCCGCTGAAAATTGTTTTTCGCATAAAGAGAAGACAAGTTGGATGGAGAAAAGTTCAGGGTCAAGATGCGGCAACGGGCAATTCGTCTTTACAGACTTTTTGATGGAAAGCATCGTTTTGCGGTATGGCAATCGTCGTTACACCGCGAGATAAAAAGTTGTTGGCTTGGATTGTTCTTATTTTGGGCGTGATTCTTACTTCAGGAGGACTATTTGGCGTCTGGCTTCAAGGTTTGATTTATAAAAATGGATTTCCAACACCGGCCACTGTCAACGAGGTGCGCTTGGCGTTCACTTTGCCTGCGGCTGTCACGACCGCAGGCAGTCTGATCGTTGCATTTTCTATTTTAGAAAGTTCTCTCACCAAATCGTGGACGACAACACGCCGGACTGCAGTATTTGTATCATTCGCAGTTTTTGTTCTGATTGTCTGCGCAATCTGCGGTCATTTGGCAGGTTCTCGCGTGGCTACAATTCTGAATTGAGATTTTTCAAGTTTCCTATTCGAAAGAAATCGCTGAAATATTTTCGACTCCAACGATGGAAAAACGTTCTTTGCTCTCGAAGATGATGGCCGTTCCTTTTCCTGGTGAAAGCAGCAGAAAATCCATGTGTTTGACTTGGATTCTTTTCCCGTTGTCGATTTCGACCGTGAACGGCCGGAATGGACGAGCATTCAAAACATCTTCGATTTTGACTGCTTTCATGAGTTCAGTTTGCCCTTTTCCTCAAAAATTTCAATCCTGTCCTTCAAGGAGCATTCCACTCATTCAACCCGCGCTCGTTCGGCTGAGTAGGGTTCTCCGATTGCAACAATTCCAACGCTTCACCGACCAAATAAAGCGAGCCGGTGATGACGACGAAAGAATCCTGAGCCGTTGCTTTCAGCGCTTGCGTCAGGGAGTTTAATGTTGCGATATGTGTGCCGGGATTTGATTTGCGAATGGCGCGTTCCAATTCTTCCGGCGCAGTCGTTCGTTCGCTGCTCACTGGAACGACCAACAATTTTTCGGCAAGCGGCGCGAGGATTTCGCAAATCGAAGGCCATTCCTTGTCCTGCAAAATACCGAGGATGATCGTCGGTTTTTTTCCGGGAAAATATTTCGCAATCGCGTCGCGCAACGCCATCGCGCCGGACGGATTGTGCGCGCCATCCAATAAAAACGTTTGGCCGGATTTTGTTTTGATCTGCTGAAGACGTCCCGGCCAATTCACTTGCGAAAGGCCGGTGCGAATTGCGTCTTTAAATAATTCTGGGGACCGCGCCCGCCTAGGGCGTTGCCGACCGGCGCCCTCGCCGGTTGGCTCTGTCGCATTTGATTTTTTAAAATTGTGAAAATTTTCCTGCGTTTCCTGAGTGGCTGGCGAGGCGC
>JBBQAX010000479.1:0-2411 GCA_038316905.1 Verrucomicrobiota bacterium
GGCAGAGGACTGCCGCACTCCAAGACCCTTGCGGAATTTTCGCGCCGCCTTTCCAAACCCGTCCACAGTTATATTTATACCGCTCTAGTGCTGCGGAAAAATCTGGTAGAGCAGAAAATAGATCAGCACGCCCGTCACCGAGACATACATCCAGAGCGGCCACGTCCAACGCGCGATTTTTTTGTGTAATTCGTAGCGCGCTTTCAAGGCCCGACTCAGCGTCATAAAAATCAGAGGCACAATCACGACAGCCAGCACGGTGTGCGTGAGCAAAATCCCCAGATAGATTGGCCGAAACCATTGCGGGTCTTTGAAGGTGGTTCGGCCAGCGAAGTAGTGATAAAAAAGATACGAAATTAAAAAAAGTGTCGAAGTGCAAAACGCGGCGATCATGCAGTTGCGATGCGCTTGGATTTTCTTCTGTCGAATGAAAATAAAACCGAGCGTCAGGAAAATGGTGCTCAATGAATTCAAGCTGGCGTTAATTGCCGGAAGGTCGGATAGATTCATAAATTAAATGAGAATTATTCGCGCAGAAGCGTTTTAACAGCCCGGATAATTTCCGGTTTTGACGCCGGGTTTTCCCCGTCAAACCAACCGCGCACTTGGCCTTGTTGATCGACTAACACAAATTTCGTGCTGTGAAGGAAAAGGTCGGCGGGGACTTCGCGTTCTTCCGGCTTCTTTTCGTATATGACAAGTTTCAAGCTCTCAACGACGAGCCGATTGATTTCCGCTCTCTCTCCCGTGAGAAAATACCAGCGGCTTTGGTCCGCGCCGTATTGTTGCGCATAATTTCTGAAAACTTCCGGCGTGTCGAACTGTGGGTCGGCCGTGATGGATATGAAGATTGGCTTCTGCGGCAAAGCCTCCTGCAACTCGTGCATTCGTTTCGTCATGCGGATGCACTGCAATGGACACCGAGTGAAAATCACGTCGGCAATCCAGATTTGCCCGCGAAGTTTCTCCATGGAAATGATTTCGTTGTTTTGGTTGGTCAGTGAAAAATCACCGACCTGGCCGTAAACCGGGAGAGGCTCGCGTTTATTAAGTTTCGACCCGATAAATGCGCCCACGATGCCAGCGATGACAAGCAACAGAAATCCCCAAACAAAAAATTGGAGGCGTTTTAGGTTTGAGTTCATTACTGAAAAATTTCAGGAGCAGCCGCAATTGTTTCGCGGGCTGCTCCTTAAAAACTGTTCGACCGCACGGCAGCGCGGCTATTCAAAACTCGTCGCGCTGGTGGACTTGGATTGTTCCGTCAGCCATGTATTATAATCTTCCTCGGTGTCCACTGTGAAAAAGCCGTTCATGGTGGCATGTCCGCTGCCGCAAAGTTGCGCGCAGGTGATTTGATATTTGCCAACTTTCGTCGGTGTAAATTGAGTGGGAATACTCATTCCGGGAATCGCATCTTGTGTGACGCGCATCGGGTCGATCTGGAAGGAGTGAATGACGTCCTTGGAGGTAAGGTGAACGATGACCGGTTTGTTCACCGGGACATGCATTTGTTTCAACGGAGGAGTGATGTCGTCTTTTCCGTGCGGATCATCGGGCACATAGCCAAGCAGATTGTCGGGGGCGAGGAGCCGGATGTCTTGCTTGCCAAAAGTTCCATCCGGGCCGGGGTAGCGGGAGTTCCAACTGAATTGCTCGGCCACCACGCGGATTACCGTGGCATCTTTTGCATCCGGAAATTTATCCACGGATTTTGCCCAAAGCGGAATGGCGAGTCCGATCAGGAGGACTCCCTCAACAACAGCGACGGCCACTTCGATGTAGGTGGAAGCGTGGGTCTTGACGCCGACATAATCGGCCTTTGGACTTTTCGATTTGCGAAAACGCAAAATGGCGTAAAAGAAAAATGCGAGCCACCCGACAAACAACGCAATCATCAACCAATGCACCCAGATGATGAGAGCATCGACGTCTCTTCCGTGTTCGGAAGCCAGCACGGGCAATTGAAGAACTTTCGTCAGGTCTAAATACGGATTCATGGTTTAAACGTTATTCGTTTCTAAAGGGTGTGGTTGTGAAGCCGCGCCAGCGGACATTTGCGCAGATTTTTTAGCGAGAAAAACAAAGAATCCAGCAATGGCTGACAACGTAAAGAGGACCACCGCCAGCAAAGTGAAAATCCCCCAGTTCATGCCCTGGGCCATGGGTGAATCAGACGCGCCGAAACAAGTGGCGCACGCCAGCGCGGATGGCGCATAAATGGTGAAACTGGCGCCAATCAAAATTGAAACGAACAAGGATTTGACGCGTATCATAAATAGCTGATGTGTTTCAGTTTTTTCAAAACGACTTTGCCGTACCAGAGCAAAGCAACTCCGCACAGCAAAGAAAGACCTCCAAGCCAAAGCGCCTGTTTTTCACCGTCAGCAAAATAAATGTTCAACTCCCAT
>JBBQAX010000480.1:0-2402 GCA_038316905.1 Verrucomicrobiota bacterium
TGCGCGCCGCAGCTTGGCAAGATCGGGAACGGCGCGCACGGAGTGACGCGCCCTACCATCCAATTACGCAGATCCGTTTTTGAATTTAAATCCGTTGTCTAAATCTCGCTCTGAATTCAAAGCTGAAATTCTCTGGCTCACCCGCGAATACTCCGCAGCTATCCATCAAGCCAATCATCCCGGCTACGGAACTGATTCCGCATCGCGGAAATTTATCCCCGGCGAAACCACGGTTCCCTACGCAGGTCGAGTCTTCGATGAAAACGAAGTTGAAGCCGCTGTTTCTTCCACCCTTGATTTCTGGCTCACCCTTGGACCCGAAGGCGAAGCATTTGAAAAAGAACTGGCGAACTTTCTCGGCGTAAAAAACTCCATCCTCGTCAACTCCGGTTCGTCCGCGAATCTCGTCGCGTTCTCTGCGCTCACGTCACACAAGCTCAAAGAAAAACAGATCAAGCGCGGCGATGAAGTCATCACCGTCGCGGGCGGATTTCCGACGACCGTTGCGCCGATCATTCAAAACGGCGCGGTTCCCGTTTTCATCGACAACGATCCGCTCACCGGAAATGCCGACATGCGTTTTCTCGAAGAAGCGTTTGTTGAAGGCAAAACCAAAGCCGTGATGATGGCGCACACCTTGGGAAATCCATTCAACCTTTCCGCCGTCACCGAGTTTTGCGCGAAACATAATCTCTGGCTCATCGAGGATAATTGCGACGCGCTCGGCTGTCGTTACGACGACAAACTCACCGGCACGTTCGGCGATATTTCCACGCAAAGTTTTTATCCGCCGCATCATCTCACGATGGGTGAGGGCGGCGCGGTCAACATCATCAAGTCACCGCGCTTGAAAGTTTTGGTCGAGAGTTTCCGCGATTGGGGCCGCGACTGCTGGTGCGCCAGCGGCAAGGACAACACCTGCGGAATCCGTTTCGATTGGCAACTCGGCGAACTCCCCAAAGGCTACGATCACAAATATATTTACAGCCACCTCGGCTACAATTTGAAGCCGCTCGATCCGCAGGCCGCGATTGGCCGCCAGCAATTAAAAAAACTTCCGCAATTCATTCAAGCGCGCATTGATAATTGGAATTTCCTCCGCACCGCATTGGCTGATCTGGAAGAATTTATTGATTTCTCATTGCCGACGCACGCCACCGGCTGGTCGAAGCAAAATGGTTTTGCGTGGGACAATTCCGGCCACCACACCGAATGTTCGTGGTTTGGTTTTATGATGCTCGTGAAACCAACTGCTCCATTTAAGAAACGCGAGTTCGCCCAAATGCTGGACGCTGCGAAAATCGGCAATCGCATGTTGTTCGGCGGGAATCTCGTGCGCCAACCGGCCTTCGTGCAGTTGCGCAAAGATTATCCCGAAGCACTCCGCACCATCGGCGATTTGAAAGGCGCAGATCGCCTGATGAACGAAGCGATCTTCATTGGGGTTTATCCCGGCTTGACCAAGCCGATGCTCGAATACGTCGCGGAGACAATTCAAAATTTTTGCCGAGAGAAATAAAAGAATCCCGCAATTTAATTCTGTTGAGAAAAAGGAAAACCGCTGATGCACCCAGATAGACACAGATTTTCCAAAAAAACTGCGCGAAGATTATCTTCTCTTTTCGCAAGTCGTTCCCATCTGTGTTCATCTGCGTTCATCTGTGGTTTCAACCGCTGATGAACCCAAATCCACTCGCGGAAGATTTGGATCATGTTCTCGCGCACACCGAAGGACTCTGGGAAGAATTGCGCGGCCAAAAAATCTTCATCACCGGCGCGACCGGTTTTTTCGGCTGCTGGCTTCTGGAAAGTTTTGCCTGGGCCAATGAAAAGCTAAATTTGAATGCCCAAGCCGTCGCTCTGACCCGCAACCTGGAGAGTTTTCAAAAGAAAGCGCCGCATCTAGCAAACAATTCTGCCATTCGTTTTCAGATCGGGGACGTGCGCAATTTTAATTTTTCTGAGGAGAAATTTGCGTTTGTCATTCACGCCGCCACTGAAGCCAGCGTGAAATTGAACCAGGAAAATCCCTCGCTCATGCTCAACACCATTGTCGAAGGCACAAAGCACACTTTGGATTTTGCGGTTCAATGCGGCGCGAGGAAGTTTCTCCTGACCAGTTCTGGTGCGGTTTATGGAGCACAACCGCCGGAACTGACGCACCTTCCAGAAGACTTTTGCCCGCTGAACATCGAACATCGAACATCGAACATTGAACATCGAACGCTGAAGTTGGGATCCGCGTACGGGGAAGGCAAGCGCCAAGCCGAAATTTTATGCGAAACATTTTCAAGACAGCACGGCATTGAAACCAAGATCGCGCGTTGCTTCGCGTTTGTCGGCCCATATCTCCCGCTGGATTCCCACTTCGCGATTGGCAATTTCATTCGCGATGGCTTGCG
>JBBQAX010000481.1:0-2399 GCA_038316905.1 Verrucomicrobiota bacterium
CTCTGCGCCCCTCTGCGCCCCTCTGCGAAAACCTTTGCGTCCTCTGCGTTGAAACCCGGCTTTTAGAAAAAAACCTCACCCACTTTTAATCGCACCCTGCGAGCCGAGGCAGAGAAAATTGTTCGTGACAAGAATGTTGACGCGAAGACAGTAAGAGCGGCGTTCAGTGAATTCTCCGCCATCAACCGGTCATTCAAGGACGAGAAGAAAACGGCTGAATGTTTTGCCTGGCTGGATGCTCACAATCCCGGTCTAGCGAAAAGCGCATTTGCTTTCGCTGAACCGGATTTGATTAAAACAGAGGAATATAAGCTGTGTGGTCGCTATATCGACGCGGATTTTTCTTATGGGCGGATCTCGCAACTTTACACTCTCACCAAGAAGACCTTGTCATCATCTCCGCACAAAACAGCGCAAGAATTTCCCCAAAGGAATTTTTCCAACAAGGCCGCAACTCTGGTCGCGTTGCTGGCCATGAACGACCGTCAGGCGGACGCGGATCGGATCGCCGTCAAAGCAGCGAAAGAATGGAACGATCCGGTCTTTCTTGCCCAACTTGAGGAAGCAAGGAACGGAGTTGTGCCGGCACCGTGGCCGTGAGGTTTAAGAACTTTTCTTGTCGCTGTCTTTGATTTCCAGTCGCGCAATCAAAGGAACGTCCAAAATGTTCACGCCTTTGTCTTCGTTGGAGGCGACAACCAATGTCCGACCTTTTGGAGTGAGAAGCGCGAAATCAGGATGAGGAATCTCAAACGCGCGATCATTGGCCATGTAAACCGTAAAAGCTTTGAACGGCACCGCGTGCAACAAGTTTTTCAATTCATCGGCGTTCATATGGTGGTTTCCAAATTTTGAAACGAGGGATCTGTAAATCAGTGGCTAAGTTTTTTCCTCTTTTATTTCAACATGCGCAATCAGCGGCACGTCGAGAATGTCCATCACATCGCTGTCTTTGCGGTAAACAATCATCGTGCGTCCACGAGGGGAAACATTTGCAAAATCCCGGTGTGGAACTTCATAAGCCTTTTCGCTGGCTAAATAGACAATGAACGGGCGGAAGGGAATTTGATTTAGCAATTCTCTCAATTCTTCAGCGATCATGTTGTTTTTTTTAGCTTAATTCGTGCACAAACTCAAGTGGCCTATTCATCACTCGCGCTCAATTTCGCCAGCACACTCAGATCTTCCAGCGTCGTGGTGTCGCCTTTGATTTCCATGCCGGACGCAACTTGTTTGAGGAGGCGACGCATGATTTTTCCGGAACGCGTTTTCGGTAACGCTTCGGCGAAACGAATCTCGTCGGGCTTGGCGACTGCGCCGATTTCTTTGCCGACGTGATTGCGCAATTCTTCGCGAACTTCCGGCGATGATTTGATGCCGGTTTTCAACGTGACGAAAACCACGAGCGCTTGTCCTTTCAACGCGTCGGGACGTCCGACTGCGGCGGCTTCGGCAACTTTCGGATGGCTGACGAGCGCGCTTTCAATTTCCGCCGTGCCGATGCGATGGCCCGCCACATTGAGAACGTCGTCGATGCGGCCAACGATCCAGAAATATCCGTCCTTGTCCTGACGGCAACCGTCGCCGGTGAAATAACTTCCTTTGACTTCGCTCCAATAAGTTTCGACGAATCGTTTCGGGTCGCCCCAGATTCCGCGCAACATCGACGGCCACGGTTTGCGCACGACGAGTTTGCCGCCGCAATTTTTTGGAACAGGATTTCCGTTGTCGTCTACCACTTCGGGAAGAATTCCAAAAAACGGAAGCGTCGCGGTGCCGGGTTTGGTGGGAGTCGCGCCGGGCAGGGGACTGATCATGATATTGCCCGTCTCAGTTTGCCACCACGTATCAACAATCGGACAACGTTTGCCGCCGATCATTTCGTGATACCACATCCACGCTTCGGGATTGATCGGTTCGCCGACGGAGCCGAGCAAACGGAGCGAGCTGAGATCATGTTTCTTCACCCATTCGTCGCCCCATTTCATGAACGCACGAATCGCCGTCGGTGCCGTGTAAAGAATCGTCACGCCATACTTTTGGATGATGCGCCAAAAACGATCCGGCTCTGGAAAATTCGGTGCGCCTTCGTACATCAAACTTGTCGCGCCGTTCGCGAGTGGACCATAGACAACGTAACTGTGACCTGTGACCCAACCGATGTCTGCCGTGCACCAATAAACGTCCGTGTCCTTCAAATCGAAAACGTATTTGCTCGTCATTTTCACGCCGAGCAAATAACCGGCGGTTGTGTGTAAAATGCCTTTGGGTTTTCCAGTGGAACCGCTGGTGTAGAGAATAAAAAGCGGCGCTTCACTGTCGAGTTTTTCGGCGGGACAATTCGCATCGACATATTCCAATTCGCGATGCCACCAGACGTCGCGGCCTTCTTCCATGTG
>JBBQAX010000482.1:0-2344 GCA_038316905.1 Verrucomicrobiota bacterium
CTCAATTTGTCACTGAACATCCGCGCTTTGCACAATCGCTGGAGCGAATAATAAATCCCCATGAACATGCCGTTGCCAACGAACGCAAAGATCACAGCGTTGGTGTGCAACGGACGAAGCCGCCCGAACGTGACATATTGCAAATTGAAATTGGCTTGCGGGAAAAAGAGCTGAATCGCGGCGAGCAATCCCGCGCTCATGCCGATGATTCCCCAAATCACCGTGACAATCGCAAAGGCGCGAACGATGCGATTGTCGTATTTAAATGTCTCCACACCGGTGGCGATGCGTTTGTCTTCTGGAAGGGCTTCTACGTTCATGCAATGAGTTTCGGTTTTTTTCTCTTTTGGGATTTTAAAGGGCGAGGTGGAGATATTCCCCTCGCCGAAATTCCGCGCGTTTAATTGAAATGGGAATCGGTCGTCGGCACTACGCCTGCATTGACCGACTCTTCTCCTTTTTTGTCCTTTGGCGGTTCTGCGGAACGGAAGGCACCTTCCGCTTGTTCCTCCAGCAACAGGCGCATCGATGGAGTGCTGGTGTCTTCATATTGGCCGGAGCGAACGGCCCAGATGAATGCGACGAGAAAACAAGTTCCAATCACGATGCTCAATGGAATCAGAAAAAGAATGATGATCATGCGGCCTCCACAAGTTGCGCAGGCGACGACCTGATGAGACTCACTTTTTCCGGGCTTTCAGCGTGATGATCGCTCTCCTCCGCGATGCCATTGCGAAAGGTTCGATTGCCAATCCAGGCCGTCACGCCGGACGCGAAGGCGACGACGCTGATCGAACTCAGCGGCATCAGAATCGCGCAAACCACCGGCGATAAATTTCCTGAAGCGGCAATGCTGATTCCAACAATGTTGTAAATCGTGGAAATCAGAAAACTCAGTTTCACGATGCGCACTGAGCTTTTCGAAAAGCGCAAAACTTCGTCCAGATGCGGAACCATTTTTGCGCTGAGAATGATGTCGCTCGCGGGAGAAAAGGCGCTGATGTTTTCCACCACCGCGACGCCGACATCGCTTTTTTTCAAAGCGCCCGCGTCATTCAAACCGTCGCCAACCATCATCACGGTTTTGCCATTGGACCGCGGCTGTGTCGTCCTCGACCAGCCGCAGCGCGTTGCGTTGTCTGTGATCGCAAAATATTTCGAGCGTCCCGGTTCTGCGAAGTGCTGCGGCTGGTCGGGGACGACACAGCCGCGGTCCGGGCTTTGAGGACGAATCGGACGCTCGCCCCGCCGCAGTTGCTCCACGAATTCGTATTTGTGCAACGGGCTTTGATTGAAATGTAGCGAGGCGGTTTCTCCAAAAAGTTCAGTAAAGCGAACGCGCTCCTTTTCATTGTCACCGCTCAACAAAGCGAGTTCGTAATTGGCGGAAAGATTGCGGAGAAGTTGATCTGTTCCGGCGCGCACGGCACTTGTGAGATCAAACCTGCCGCGATATTTCCCATTGATCGCAACATGAACCGCTGAACCAAAACTTTTGTCTGCCGCGATGCCTCTTGATTCGAGCCACGCAGCGGAACCGATCCAGATTTCATTTCCCGAAATTAAACCTTCGATCCCACAACCTGCTTTTTCCTGGAAGGACCGAATTGGATCCGCGATTTCGCCCGAAAACAGTTCGCTGATGCGCAGCGAATAAGGATGCGTGGACTGGCGCGTCAGAGAATGAATCCAACATTGTTCCAAAAATGTGAGCGGCTCGCCATGAAATGCAATTGATCCCGCTCCCGCCGCAGTGAGCGTCCCGGTTTTGTCGAAGACGATGGAATTTACGACCGCTAATTTCTCAGTGACGGAAGCGTTCTTCAGGAAAACATTTCGTCGTCCAAACGCGCGTTGCGCTGTTCCCAAGGCAAACGGCGCAGCCAAAGCTAGCGCGCAAGGACACGCCACAATCAGAACCGCCACGAAGGATTTGAGCGCGCGGCTCGGATCGACAAATGACCAGAACAAGGCGGAGGCAAACGCAACGGTCAGCACGATCTTCGTAAATCGGTAACTGAAAACATTCGTCAACGTGTGGAGCGTTTCCGGTTTTTCTTTGGAGAAAATTTCCTGGTTCCAGAGCGACGTCAGGTAACTCTGCGAAACGGCTTTGACGATTTCCACTTCGATCACGCCGCCGATTTGTCGTCCGCCAGCGTAAAGATGATCGGACGCGGTTCGGGCGGAAGGTTCGGATTCACCCGTGACAAAACTGTAATCAATCAACGCTGGACCGGAAATGAGTTTGGCATCAGCGGGAATTAATTCGCCATTGCGAATAACGAGACGATCACCAATCACGAGTTGCGAAAGTGCGACGCGTTCTTCATCAGTTCCGCTT
>JBBQAX010000483.1:0-2330 GCA_038316905.1 Verrucomicrobiota bacterium
AAAGCTATTCTGCATCGCGGTAGCCTTCGCGCTTTTTGCCAACTGCGCTGAAATCGCGTTTGCCAATACCCCATTGATTTCCGTTGGCGTGGCAAAAATAAACATCACGCCGACGCACCCCATTCTCTTAAATGGTTACGCCGGCCGGAGCAGTGAAGCCAATTCGGCGGAACAACCTCTTCGGGCAAAAGCGCTCGCGTTCGGCACCAACGAAACCACTGCCGTGCTTTTGACGGTTGATAATACCGGTGTTCCTGCCGCTGTGACCGAAGCCGTCTTCACGAAACTCGCCGCGCAAACCGAAATCGCGCGGGAGAATTTCACGATTTGTTCCACCCACAGCCACACCGCGCCGATGCTCACCGGCGTTTTGCCGAATTTGTTCAGCACGGATATTCCGGCCGGTCAACAATCGCGGATTGACCAATACACGGAACAATTAGTTGAGTTGCTGGAACAAGTCGCGCTGGCAGCCCTCACAAATCGCCGACCCGCACAATTATTTCACGCTCAAGGCAACGTCACTTTCGCCCGAAATCGTCGCACCTCCGGCGGTCCGGTGGATCATGTCGTTTCGTTGCTTTGCGTGAAATCTCCAGAGGGCGAAGTTCGCGCCGTGTTCGCCAACTACGCCTGTCATTGCACAACGTTAGGAGGCGACATCAATAAATTCCACGGCGATTGGGCTGGCGATGCGCAAGTCGCTCTCGAAGGGAATTATCCTGGAGCCATCGCGCTAATTGCAATCGGATGCGGCGCTGATTCCGATCCGCAACCGCGCACTGGTTTGATGTTTTCCCAGCAACACGGAGCCGCCATCGCCAATGAAGTCGGCCGTCTTTTGGACGAGGATGAGTTGCAACACTTGTCCGTGCCTCCGGTTGAAAGTCTGCAACCATTTGCTTTGCCTTACGACACTTTGCCCACGCGGGCAGAATGGGAATCACGCGCCGCGCAAAGTGGAATTGTCGGCTACCACGCGCAGAAAAATCTCGGGCGTCTGGATCGCGGTGAAACGATTCCAACCGCACTCCCCTACTCGGTCCAGACCTGGGTTTTTGGAAATGATCTGGCCATGGTTTTTCTTCCCGGCGAAGTGGTCGTGGATTACGCGGTACGCTTGAAATCCGAGTTGGATCCCGCGCGACTTTGGATCAACGCCTACGCGAACGACGTCCCGTGCTACATCCCTTCAAAGCGCATTTTGCAGGAAGGCGGCTACGAAGCCGAAACTTCGCTTTGGTATTACGACCGCCCGGCGCGTCTTTCGTCGCAGACTGAGGATTTGATTATCCAATCCGTTCACGCGCTTTTGCCTGCGACTTTTTCCACCAACTCGATTCCCTTCGCGAAACCGCTGGCGGCAGTTTCTGCTGCGAATTTGGATGGAACAATCGGCGTTCGCTTCGATCAAATCGTCGAAGAATCGAGTGCGGAAACCATCGCTCACTATTCCTTGAACAGCGGAACGATCAATGGCGCAACGCTTCAGCCTGACGGCAAAACGGTCGCGCTCACCACGACCGGTTTTTCCGCCACCAATTTTATTCTCAACGTGAATGGCGTGACCAATCTGTTGGGAATGGTTGCGAGCAATTCCGTTTCTGGAACCACGCTAAACTTAACCAGCCAGGATCTCGGGCAACCGTCTGACGCGGGCACCGCTTTGGCATTCGGTTTTGGCGACGTCACGGTTCGCGCCGGTGGAAATGATATTTGGTTCAGCAACGATTCGTTCCATTTTCTGCATCAACCACGCAATGGCGATTTCGATGTGCGCGTGCAAGTCGCCGCTTTCCAAGGTGGCGGCGACAACGCAAAAGCGGCGCTTATGGTTCGCGAAAGCCTGCAACCGGGCAGCCGTCATTTCACGATTACGGTTTATCCGTCACAAGGAAACTGGACCGCGTTTTGGAGACTTGCGAGCGGCGGCGCGTCGGGCGTCGCGAATGGTTCCTGGCGAATCAATTGGCCCGGGAACAGTTATCCACATGTTTGGATGCGACTGAAACGCGCTGGGAATTCCTTCACTGTTTTCGGCGGCAGCAATGGAACGGATTGGACGCAAGTCGCCGATGCTTTCACGCCGAATGCCGCGTTTCCCGCGAACGTTTTCGTCGGGTTGGCGACCACTTCCACTGGCGATCAGTTTCCCGGTTTGCCGATGGCGGCCGTCGAATACCGTAACTACGGCGAAATCGGTTTGGGCTACGCGCCTGAGCTCGCCGTGGTCCGCACCGGGAAAACCATTGAGCTTTCGTGGCCCGCGCCAGCTTCGGATTTTACGCTGCAAATGTCTTCCGATCTGAATAACCCAGATGGATGGGTCA
>JBBQAX010000484.1:0-2322 GCA_038316905.1 Verrucomicrobiota bacterium
TGTCGTCCAACATGCCGCGTTGTTTCAAATCTTTGATTAGTGCGGCAGCCGGTTGATCAATTTCTTTGGCCAGTTTTCCATGAGCAGCTGCGATGTTGTCATGGCTGTCCCACGGCTGGCTCGCGCCGTGCCAGAGCTGAATGAAGCGCACGCCGCGTTCGAGCAAACGCCGTGCGATCAACGTCTGTCGGCCATGCACGCCGTCGCCATACATTTCACGAATGGATTGCGGTTCACCGGTGACATCGAATGCGTCGGCGGCTTCCATTTGCATTCGGTAGGCGAGTTCAAAAGATTGAATCCGCGATTCCAAACGCGCATCGCGATTGCGCGCCTGCTGATGTTCCGCGTTGAGTTGCTGCAAAAGATCGAGTTGTTGTCGCTGCCCTTTCAGCGACGTGTAATTGCTCCGAATATTTTCAATGAGCTTTTCGATTTTCGTGTGTTGCGAATCAATAAACGTCCCTTGAAAAACGCCGGGTAGAAAACCGTTTTGCCAGTTATCGGTTTCCTTGACCGGATAACCGCCCGGACACATCACAATGAAGCCGGGCAGATTTTGATTCTCAGTTCCCAGCCCGTAAGTAATCCACGAACCAACACTGGGACGGCTTTGCACCGCGTCGCCACAATTCATCAGCATCAACGACGGTTCGTGATTCGGAACTTCCGCCTTCATCGAACGAATCACCGCGATGTCATCAATGCATTCGCCAATCTTTGGAAATAATTCGCTGACCTCGATTCCGCTCTGGCCGTATTTTTTAAATTTGAATGGCGAAGGAAATGCCGCGCCGGTTTTGCGTTCGGTTTTGATGTATTCGCCCGGCAACGGTTTGCCCGCATACTTTTCCAGCACAGGTTTTGGATCAAACGAATCGACATGCGACGGCCCGCCATTCAGGAAAAAATGCACCACACGTTTTGCTCTGCCCGGGAATTGCGGAGTTTTGGGCCAAAGCGGATTAATATTTTCCGCTGCGTGCGTTGATGGCAGAAGCAAACTCGCTTCACCAAACATCGCCGCTAAACTCACAGCGCCCATGCCCATTCCGCATTTGGATAGAAAATCCCGCCGCGTCAGGAACGCGTCTTTTAGATTTGGCTTGTGCGACATAAAATTAGCCACGGATTAACACGGATGAAACACAGATTAGAAAACAAATCTTTTGAACTCCACTTTCTCTCTTCCGAAGTTAATCAAAAGGCCAACTTTAATTCCTGTGGCTTTTAATTCATTTAACAATTGGGCTTCGTCACCGGAATTGTATGCAGCGGCAACCTTGAGTTCGACTATTACCTTTTCTTCGACAAGTAAATCCGCAGCGTAGTCACCCACAACAACGCTTTTGTAGCTGACACTTATTCTGGGTTCGACTTCACACTTAAATTCTCGCTGTAGAAGTTCAACCTGCATGGCGCGTTGATAGACTTTCTCCAGAAAGCCATAGCCAAGAAACCGATGAACTTCAAAAGCGGCTCCGATAATTTCTTTGGTGATCGACTCATGCGCCAAGCCAATTTTTTGAATGACATCGTTCATATTTTATCCGTGTTTCATCCGTGTTAATCCGTGGCTAAAATCTAATCCACAAACAAAAACTCATTCGAGAGCAACAACACTTGCGCGTATTTCTCCAACGCCGTCAACGGCTTTTGATTTTCTGGCGCTGGCCCTGCGAATTCTTTCTTCGCATCCCATTCTTTCGCGTAGCCGTTCGCATCACGAATTGCTTTCGGCCCGACCATCCGAATTACCGGCGACCAAAGAAAATCATTATTGTTCAGGCTCTGGTTGATCGAGACGATGAAATCAATTGTGTCGCCCTTTTTCACTTCCACATTTTCAAATTTTCCTTCCGCGCTCTGATTATGAAGAACCCAATTTCCGAGCAAACCGTTTTGACTCGAAACAACGTGAGCGCGAATTCCCTGGCCAGGCGCGCGTTCGTGTTTGATCGTCCCTTCGATGGAAACCGCGCCATCCACCGGCGAAATCCATCGACGCACGACGGCGTGTTGCAAATCATTCCCGGCATGGCCGCCCGTCGCGGTGAGTTGCAACCAGCCGAGTTGCGTATCCGGCCAGTTTCTTCCGCCTTGCCAGACATCACCGGTGAAATGCGGCAACGGCGCAAAATTTTTGATCTGCTTGGTCGATTCGTCGAATTCGCCCCAACCATATTTCCATGCGGAAGGAATTTTCTGTCCCGATTCTTCCGCAGCAATTTCGGCGGCAGCGGCTTTAACGAACTCTTTGCCCAACCGCAATTGTTGAGGCGTTGGATCACGTTGAAAAACGTTGCGATACATCTCTCCAAT
>JBBQAX010000485.1:0-2296 GCA_038316905.1 Verrucomicrobiota bacterium
GAACACAATTGCATCGTGTTGACGAATTCCACCGGCTTGCCATCCGCCAACCGCAAGGTGTCGTAATTGCCGGGATTGTGACAACTGACGCAACTGAGATTCCCGTGATGATAATTCAGTCCCTGATGAAAAGTTTTCAGATCAGCGGCGTCGCGCAATTCGAGATTGGGCTTGGTCGTCGCATGGCAGGTGGAACAATTCACTGAAACTGGTTTGCCCGAATAATCTTTTTCTCCCGTCAACACGCGCGGCGGTTCCGGTTGGCGAATGTGCGTGGGGAAATTTGTTTTGACTTCTACGGCGCCGATTTCTGGCGCGGAAGATTTTTCTTTTTCGCGCAGCGTAGCAAAAACGACAGCTCCCACGCAGGCGAGAGCAGCAGCGGATCCAACAGCGGCGGCGAAATATTTTGGGAGTGCTTTCAAAACAGCTTAATTTTTCTTCGACACAACCTACGTGTGACCGATTGCTGTCACTACACCGCGTTTGCGCAAGGGTTCTCATTTCTTGTCCTCGCCAAAACAATCCGCGCAAAAAACGCAAATGGATGAACAATTTCGGTTGAGCGCGGCAAACGGATCTCCGCCACGTTAAGCGCATAAATAAAAACTATTATGCCGATCAGTGGATTGCTCTTAACGCTTAACGAAAACCCGTCCGCCCGAAGTGAAACGCTTCTGGCGCTGCAATCGCGTTCGGAAATCGACGTGGGCCAAAGCGTTGAGCGCTGGCTGCCCATCGCCGTGGACGCGGCAAACGATGAAGAGAGTCGCAACCTGCACGACTGGATTTCCGCTCTGCCCGCTGTCGAGTTTGTCGATGTGGTTTCCGTTCACTTCGACGATGAAAACGGCGCGATTGAAAAGTTAGTCTGCATTTCTCGCCCGAAAATGGGTGGCACAGGCGACCCGCCTGTGCCGAGCGGCGACTCGCCGCTCGGAATGGGAGACACGCGGAAACAGACTGTGAATTCTGGAATAGAGAAAATCGTTTCCATTCCGTCCGGCCAGTGGCCGGACGGAACAGGCGAGTCGCCTGTGCTACCAAAATATGAGAAACGCGAATCGGAGGTGCATTCATGAATCTTACCCGCCGCAAATTTGTAAAACTTTCCGCGCTCGCCACTGCGACTTCTGTGGCTCTGGCGCGCGCCGGAATCTCCGCCACCGCGCAAAATGAAAAGCCCGATGCAGAAATCAAATGGGACAAAGCGCCATGCCGTTTTTGCGGAACTGGCTGTCACGTTCGCGTCGGTGTGAAGGACGGAAAAGTCGTCGCGATCCAGGGTGATCAACTCGCGGAAGTGAACAAAGGTTTGCTCTGCGTGAAGGGTTATCACGTTGGCCTGATTCTCTACGGCAAAGATCGTTTGACCCACCCACTCCTCCGAAAAAATGGAAAGCTCGAACCGATCTCCTGGGATGAAGCGATTGAGACAATTGCCAAACGCATTTACGCGAATCCAAAAACTTTCGCGTTTTACGGCAGCGGACAATGGACCATTCCCGAAGGCTACGCCGCGCTCAAGTTGATGAAAGCCGGGCTTTCCAACAATCACATTGATGCGAATGCGCGTCTCTGCATGTCGTCAGCGGTCACCGGTTATCTTTCGACTTACGGCGTGGATGAACCGGCGGGTTGCTACGACGATCTAGATAAATGTGACGTGTTGCTGCTGTGGGGAAATAACCCGGCGGAAATGCATCCGGTTTTGTTTTCGCGCGTGATTGATCGCCGGTCAAAGGGCGAAAAAGTCATGCTCATTGACATGGGAACGCGTCGCACGCGCACGACCGAATATGCCGATCACTATCTCGAATTCCGTCCGCAATCCGATCTCGCCATCGCCAACGGCATCGCGCATTTGCTGATCAAGAACGACACTTACGACAAAGATTTCGTTGCGAAGCATTGTAATTTCCGAGGCGATACAACTCCGGTTTCGCTCAACGGTCAGGCAATTTCCTTCGACGATTTCAAAAAATCTCTCGAACTTTATACGCCGGAATATGTGGAGAAAATTTCCGGTGTTCCGGCGGAGAAAATCCGTTTGCTCGCGGACTTGTTCGGCAATCGCAAATTGCGGATCACGAGTCTCTGGTGCATGGGAATGAACCAGCACACGCGCGGCACGGCCATCAATCGCCTCGTGCATGGAGTTCATTTGTTGAGCGGCCATTTTGGTCGTCCGGGTGATGCGCCGACCAGTCTCACCGGACAGCCTTCCGCCTGCGGAACGGTTCGTGAAGTGGGAACACTTTCGCACGGTTTGCCCGGCGGCCGTGTTGTCGCGAAC
>JBBQAX010000486.1:0-2277 GCA_038316905.1 Verrucomicrobiota bacterium
AGAAAAAAGACATCGTTGCAGTTGCCGCAAGTGCGGGCAGCTTCAACACGCTGGTCGCAGCGGTCAAAGCAGCCGGGCTTGTCGAAACATTGCAAGGTCCTGGTCCGTTCACCGTCTTCGCTCCGACCGACGCTGCCTTCGATAAATTACCCAAGGGAACGGTGGAAGATCTGCTGAAGCCTGAGAACAAAGAAAAGCTCGTTGCCATTCTTACCTACCATGTTGTCCCTGGAAAAGTTATGGCAGCAGATGTGAAAACGATGAAGGCAAAAACCGTGAACGGCCAGTCGCTCGATATCAAAGTCAACGATGCCGGAGTGACCGTGAACAATGCCAAAGTCGTCAAGACTGACGTGGCGGCGAGCAATGGCGTCATCCATGTCATCGACACGGTTGTTCTGCCTAAATAAAGCTCCCAACAAAGGGCGGAGAGCACTCGGCTCTCCGCTCTTTTTCACCTTTTTATCAAAAACATATGTTTCAAAAAATTGATTATTTCTTTCTGGTGGCCTCGTTCGCAAGTTTCGTGGCTAGCGTCGGGCTTTGGTTCCTCGTCAACCGTGATTACGGTGTTTATGTTGGCCTCTGGGTTCCGAGCATACTCATTCTTTGGGTGGGCATGAGACTTGTCCTTCTGGCGCGGGTCACCAAAAACCTCGATGGGAGAAATTGAGATGTTCAACAATCTGTTTCCTATTTTCTGCTTCGGACTTGTCATCACCGGAATTGTATTTCTCGGAATCATGGAGGCGTCCACGCAAGCCAAGGCTCAAGCCTTGCAGGAACGCAAACGCGAAATTCCAGAGGAACTGCCGTCTATCACCACCCAATCTAGAAACGGGAGCGGATCTCGCTCAAATTTGCCACTGGTATAAAAAATTTTGCCAACCATATAATCCAAAAGCTGACTAGAAAATCAGGAACGAACTTTTGAGTTTAAATGTTATGCCACTCCCAACCAACGGCCACAACGGGGTAACTATTTCCTGGGTTCGTCTTTAGCTATCAAAAACTATGACCAAAGAAGTTGTCATCATCGGCGCGGGGCCAGGCGGACTCGCCACCGCCATCCAGCTTGCTGCGGCGGGACTGAGGGTGAAAATCATCGAGCGCCTGCCGATCATTGGCGGACGCACTTCCTGTATTGAAGCCGACGGATTCAAATTCGATCTCGGGCCAACCTTCTTTTTGTACCCGCGGGTTCTCGAAGAAATCTTTGCCGCCGCCGGAACGACCCTTCGCGACGAAGTGGAAATGGTGCGCCTTGACCCGCAGTACCGCATTCAGTTCGGAGCCGGAGGTCACATCGATGCGACCTCGAACGTCGCTAAAATGGAGGGCGAAATTGCGAAACTCTCTCCCGCCGACGCCCCTGGATTCAGCCGGTTCCTCGGCGAAAATCGGGAAAAACTCACGCGCATGGAGCCGTGTTTGCAGAAAGCTTTTTTAGGCTGGCAGGATTTGATTCAAGCGCGCCTGCTCAAAATGTTACCGCTCCTGCGGCCTCACCAGTCTGTCGATACCTATCTGAAACGCTTTTTCAAAGACGAACGCGTGCGTCTGGCGTTTTGCTTTCAGTCGAAATATTTAGGGATGTCGCCGTTTCGTTGTCCGAGCTTGTTCAGCATTTTGAGCTTTCTCGAATACGAATACGGCGTGTTCCATCCCATTGGCGGTTGCGCGGCCATCACGGCGGCGATGGCGCGAGTCGCCGAGCGATTAGGCGTCCAAATTTTGCTCAACGAACCGGTCGAAGAAATTCTATTCACCGGCAAACGCGCCACCGGAGTTCGCACCAAGAACAAAACGCATCACGCCGACGCCGTAGTCATCAATGCCGACTTCGCCCGCGCCATGGAGAAACTCGTTCCCGATCATTTGCGTCGCCGCTGGACGAACAAAAAACTCGCGAAGAAAAAATATTCCTGCTCCACATTCATGATGTATCTCGGCGTCGATGGCGAATTCGACTTGCCGCATCACACCATTCACATCGCGAAAGATTATACGCGTAACCTCGATGAAATTGAGAACCAGCACATCCTCAGCGAAGATTCCAGTTTCTATGTTCAGAACGCTTGCGTGACCGATCCCACACTTGCGCCCAAAGGAAAAAGCGCGCTCTACATTCTCGCGCCCGTGACGCATCAACATCCGAATGTCGATTGGGCAAAGGAGCGCGACGGCTTCCGCAAAAAACTTCTCACCCAAATTGCGAAAGCCGGTTACGGAAACCTCGAATCTCGCATCCAGTATGAACGCGTCATTACACCCGCC
>JBBQAX010000487.1:0-2270 GCA_038316905.1 Verrucomicrobiota bacterium
GGTGTGATTAAAAGTGGGTGAGATTTCGTTTGAATACTTGGCGAGTTCGGTCCCGAAGCAGGGGATTGGGACAAACGCAGAGGACGCGGAGGTTTTCGCAAAGGACGCCAAGGTTTATCTGCTCTGCGCTCCTCTGCGAAATCCTTTACGTCCTCTGCGTTGAAACCCAGCTTTTAGAAAAAAAGAAAGAAATCTCACTCGCTTTTAATCACACCCGGCGCTCCGGGCGTAGCTTTCCAACCCTTCCCGCCGGGACTTCGATTCTGCTTCAATACTTTTTATTTTTTGAACCGTAGGCGCGGATGAAGTCGATGGATTGTTTGACTTCGGGAACCGAGTTTTCCCAGTTGTGTTCGTATTCCACTGAAATATTTCCTTCAAATTTTTGCGCCTTCAATTCATCCAGAACGGCTTTGATATCGGAAACGCCCTGACCAAACGGCAGGTCGTGCGCTGAGACAACGCCGAATTCGTTCAGGTCTTTGAAATGACTGCTGATGACTCGACCCTTCAAGATTCTGAGGCAATCAACGGGTTTTAATCCCGAGCGCACCCAATGTCCGGTGTCGGCACACGCGCCGATTCGCTGATCGCGATCTTTCACCAAAGCCAAAATGTAATTCGGATCCCAGACGCGATAGTTCGGATCGTTGGGACGTTTCGGATGATTGTGGAAAGCGACTTTGATGTTGTACTCCTTCACGAGCTTCTCGATCGTGTCGATGGATTTTTCGGATTCAGTGGTAACGGCGATTAAACCCATTTTCCTGGCAAACTCGAAAATCTGACGTGCTTCCGTTTCGTCTGCTGGAATATTTACCACGCCATAATTCACGGCCAAAATATCGTGCTGCTTCAGCTTCGCTTTCATTTTGGCGATCATTTCGTCCGAGGCGTTGTGATCCCACTTCAGATTCGGTTCCTCTTTGCTGAACGTCTGCCCCGGATAAAATTCGATGACTCGTCCACCTGCCTCCGCCGTTTTCTCGATCGCTTCAAACGCAGAGAACAGCTTGAACGTATAAGCCTGACAACCCACAGCGAACCCGCTGGTTTTGTATTTATCCGGGATTTGCTTTCCACGGCTGGCGTTGCTTGAGCAGGGGCATTTGCAACCTATTCCAGTGAGAAGGCTGGCCAGGATGAGGACGAAAATTCCGTGAGTTAATGGTTTTGCATGCATAAAGTTGTAGCGAATAGCACTGGGAAAATTCCACTCTGTCAATTTTTTCCTCGAGTGGCTTCCAACGCAACCGAACGAATCTCAGCTTGGATGCGGAACAATGACGCGCAACAACTTTTGTTGGATGGAAAACGTGGCTGGCAATTCCCCGACGTTCTCACCATCGAGTTGCAGAAAGGTTTTTCTATCGGCGGTCAAGGTGAACGAAGCGGAGCGATATTCTTCGGTGCCGCATAATCGATGGAGACGGTTCGTGGCGAGGCCGAGGCCCGCGCGAGCCAGGATCATCCAGTTCACTTTCGGAAAAATGCAGATCTCCAGTTGTCCATCACGCAAGTCCGCCCTGGGAAACAAATCGAAATTCCCGCCGTAGAGTCGGCCATTGCCAACGAGCACCAGTTCGCCAGCAATAGAACCACTTGCGCTTTTGACCGTAATTTTCGACTGGCCCGACTGAAGCGCTTTGATGCCCGCCATCACATAAGCCAGTGGACCGATTCGTTTCTTCAGGTTCCAATTGACCATTTCAACGGCTTGAGAATCCAGACCTGCGCCAGCCAGCTGCGCGAAACATCGTGAAACAGTTTTGCCTTCGCGCACGAATTCAACTCGCGGAAGATCAATGGTGGTTTCATGTCCTCGCGAAATGATTTTCCAGGCGGGTTCCAGTCCGAGTGGAATCCCAAGCTCGCGCGCGAATACGTTGATTGTTCCAAGCGGAAGGATGCCAAGCCGCGCTTTGGAAAAACCTTCAGGAACATCGGAGATGCCGTTGAGAACTTCGTTGAGCGTCCCGTCTCCCCCGGCGGCAACAATCGTGTCGAAGCCATTGCTAATGGCCTGTGCGGCAAGCAAGCGAGCTTCACCAGCGCAGGACGTCGGCTGGCAAGTGCAGTCCCGGGCGCATTCTTGAAGCAGATTTCTAAGCTTTTGAGCTTTTTCGCCCCGCGCGGCTGGATTAAAAATGACGCAGGTTGGCACAGGTGAAAATGATGTGGAGAAAATTGAAGATGTCCACACCCAACCCATCCAGGTTCTGAACAAAAAAAGGCGCTTTCTTGCGAAAGCGCCGTGGGCACCGACAGAA
>JBBQAX010000488.1:0-2268 GCA_038316905.1 Verrucomicrobiota bacterium
GATGCATTAACGCGCGAAACAGTTGCGGCACCGATGGGAGAATGGTCGCTTTTCGCAGAATGATGTCATGCACGATATTTTTTGGAGGATGAACCGATTTGATCAGGACCATCGTTCCCCCAACCAAAAGCGGCAGCATGATTCCGACGCAAAGCATGAAGCTGTGAAACATCGGCAGAAGAACAACGATGCGATCCTCGGCGACGGTTTCCAGAACGGCGCGGCAACTCTCGACGTTGTGTATCAAATTTCCATTCGACAACATCGCGCCTTTGGGATGGCCGGTAGTGCCAGACGTGTAAATGAGAACGGCGAGATCTTCGGTTGCACGCGTCGAAGGTGAATAGTTGCGAATGCAGTCAGGTCTTTCCGGGAAATCTTCAATACGCAAGAATTTTAGTCCTGGCCGCAAAGCGACTAACTTTTCCACTCCCTCAGCCATCGTCGCATCCGTGATAATCAAATCGATTTCTGCGTCTAATAAAATGAAATTCACTTCATCCGCTTTTAGGAAATTATTGATCGGCGTCGCGACCGCATCGGCTTGTAGAATTCCAAAAATGGCGGGGACGAACTGCGGACAATTCTTCAACCAAAGACCGACGCGAGTTCCAGGTTTGATGTCGAAATCCTTCGTCAATTGTTGTGCAACCCAGAGCGCCTGGTCCCAGAGTTGTTCGTAGGAAAACTCTTCCTGGCCCCAGAAGACGGCCGGCTTTTTCAGATTGTTCGTCGCCATTTCGGCGAATGCACGAGCGAGGTTCATGTCGGAAAGATAATTTCAAAATCAAGAGTTCAAAGTTCAAAATCGTCACAATTGCTTTTTGCAATTTCGGCGCGGCCTTCTAACTTTCTGCCCGTGTTTGATACGGACGAAAAACTTGCGGAACTAATCACGCGCTTGAAACGGGCCGAATGGGTCGCGCTCGATACCGAGGCGGACAGCCTTCATGCGTATCCCGAAAAACTTTGTCTCCTCCAAATCAGTTTTGAAGGATTCGACGAATTGTTGGATCCGCTTGCCGCCCTCGATCTCGCCCCGCTTTGGGCAGAGTTACGCAAACACGAATTGATTTTTCATGCCGCCGATTACGATTTGCGGTTGCTCCGCAAGAACCACAATTTCGTTCCGGAAAGAATTTTTGACACGATGCTCGCGGCTCGTTTGCTCGGGGAAAAGGAATTCAGTTTGACGAATCTCGTGAAGAATATCCTCGGGGTTCAATTGGAAAAAGGTTCGCAAAAGGCAAACTGGGCGCAACGTCCGTTGACGGGGAAAATGGAAGATTACGCGCGCAACGACACCCGCTATTTGAAATCTGTCGCCGATATTTTGCGCGCTCGCCTGATCGAAAAGGGGAGGCTCGCATGGCATCAGGAATCCTGCGCCACGTTGATCGCGGATTGCGCTGAACTCCCGTCGGCGGACATTGAATCCTGGCGAATCAAAGGCAGCAGCAAACTTGGACGCCCGCCGCTGGCAGTTCTGCGGGAACTGTGGCGCTGGCGCGAGAAGGAAGCTGTCGCAGCGAACAAACCACCTTATTTTATTCTCAGCCACGAAATGCTGATTGATATCGCTGCTGCGGCCGGAACCGCCCGCAGTTGGCTGGAGTTGTTACCGCGACATTTAAGTCCACGCCGCACGAGTGAATTGGAAAACGCGGTGGAACGCGGATTGGCCGTTTCGTCGAATGACCAACCTCAATTCATTCGCATCGTCACGCCTTTCCCGACTGAGGCCGAGAAGCGCCGTTTTCAGGAATTGACCAAACGTCGTGATGCTGCGGCGGAACAATTGCAGATCGATCCGACCTTGATCGCCAGCCGGGCGACGCTCGGGTTGCTTTCCCAGGAGTGGGAACGTTACTCGAAGGAGATCATGAAGTGGCAACAAAAGTTGTTGATGTAGCAGCATCCCGCCTCAAGATTTCTGAATTCGCGTCGGCTGCGCTCTTGATTTCTCGGACAATTTTAACAGGTCTAATGGTCCGCCTCAAGATTTCTGAATTCGCGTCGGCTGCGCTTCATAGTCTCGCTGGCTTGCGTAAGGGGGAGAGGTCCGCCTCAAGATTTCTGAATTCGCGTCGGCTGCGCTGGCCGTGACGAGCGCGCCGATGGTGCCGTTCAAAACCCGCCTCAAGATTTCTGAATTCGCGTCGGATGCGCTGGGCGCGACCACGTTTTGCAAATTCGTGCAAAGCGCCGCCTCAAGATTTCTGAATTCGCGTCGGCTGCGCTGGCCTTTACCCAACTTGTTGCGGTGCA
>JBBQAX010000489.1:0-2254 GCA_038316905.1 Verrucomicrobiota bacterium
CCGGGTAACACGCAAAATTTTTCCCCGCGCCATTCGATTTTATTTCCCACAAATGCCGATGCCCAGATCGCGACGTTCAACAAATCCTTGATCGGCACCAGCCAAAACCAAGCGTAATGCTTGGAATCACGCGTGAGCCATTCCTGCATTTTGAGCGCGGCTTGAATTCGCACCGGCAAAAAAATCGAAACGGGAACGAACCAAAAACGGTGGTGATCAGCAATAAGCGCCACTGTGAAAAGGAGTGTCCAAAGAGTCGCGTTGCTTAGAATGCTGAAGAAAAACGGCGCGGGCTGGCAGACGCGAATCGTGCGTGCCCAGCGGAGTTGATGCGCCCAGACGTGTTTCCAATTCATCGGCGATTCCCAACATTCGACAACGACCGGTGAAAGAACGATTTCTTTTCCAGCCCGCGCAATTTTGTTTCCGAGTTGATAATCGTCCGCGAGAAAATCGACGAGCGATTCGAAGCCGCCGATATTTTTAATCTGTTCGCGGCGCGTGACCATGACTGCGCCGAGAGCAAAATCCATCGGTTTCAAACTCTTGGACTGCAAAACCTGGCTCCAGAAATCCGCATTGATGGCGATCGTTTCCCATTGCATCGCAGTCGTGGATGGATTGGCGAGGCGATAAAAACAATTCACGAGACCGACGTTTGATCCGTCGCGTGTGAGTATTTCGTTGGGAGTTCCGCCTTCAGGCGGTTCGACGGTTTTGCCGCCTGAAGGCGGAACTCCAAAGGGTTGAACAACGTTCGTGAGGAAATCTTTTGTCACACGGACGTCGGCATCGCTGATGACGAGAATTTCGTTTTGCGCGTGGCGTTCCAGTTGGATGAGCGTGGAAATTTTTGCGTTTGGGCCAAGTGATTCGCCGCAGATGATGAGCTTGGCGTCAGATTGGGGATTTTCGCGGATGAGTTTCTCAACAAGTTCGCAAACTGGATCCTTCGTGGAAGCCACTCCGAACAGAATTTGAATCGGCGCGGAATATTCCTGCGCGAACCAGCTTTGGAGAGATTCCTTTGTTTCAGCGTCGCAGCTCTTCAACGGTTTCAGCAACGTGATTGCGGGAGAAAAGTTTTTATTCGCGACACGTTGATGCAGCGGAAAACGCCGCGCTCCCAGCCATTGCCAAAGCGTCAGGCCGCAACTGAGAACTGCGAGAGAACCGAGAATCCAATTCAGAAACACGGCGCGAGATTACAGAGCGGGTGAAAACAAAAAAGAATTTTGCACGGGTAGCACCTCTCCGGCGGGTGCGAAGTCGTGGAGATATTCCGATAATTTCTGATGGAATTTTAATTCGCACCCGCCGGAGGCAGGTGCTACCCGACGTCCGTTTCGCCAGTGCTTGATGACTCATCGAGCGGAACGGCTTCGTCGAGCGGCGTCATTTGTACGCGGCGTAGTCGAGGCAAGCCAGAATATCTTCACGCGTGATTGTGGAAAAAGCGGCCAGGAGTTTTTCAATGCTGTCGCCGTTGGCGAACATGCGGATGACTTGATGAACGGGAATGCGCGTGCCGCGAATGCAGGCCTGGCCGTGGCAGATTCTTGGGTGAATGGAAATGCGCTCGTTCATGGGAGCAAGATGGCAGAACCGCTTCCTTCAAACGTGCAGAACAAACGTCCGAGAAAATATGGAAAATAATTTTGCAGTCTATCCTCCAAGACTAGCAATGATCGTAGGGGGCAAGGGGGGCGGAGCATCAATGCTAGTCGTTGTTGAACAAGCCCGGATCAAATCCCTGAAGTCTTCTTCGTCTGCTGCCCGTGCCGTATTTTTTGCTCACCTTCACCATCCCGGAAGAACTGCGCGCGCTCTTCAAACTGGAGCCGAAGTTCTGTTATGATTTGCTCTTCACCATCACCTCGCGGGCCTTGCGCGATGTGTCGCTCTCCAAACTCGGCGGCGAACCGGCGGCGCTGGGCGTCCTCCACACCTGGTCGCGCCAACTGGTCTTTCATCCGCACATCCATTACATCGTGCCGGGCGGGTTCCTTTCCGACAACCGGCTGCGCTGGATCCGCTTGCGCGACCCGCAGTTCCTTTTGCCCGAACGTGTCCTGAGCCGCCGGACGCGTTCTCTTTTTCGCGGCGCATTGCCACAACGCCCGGAACTCCTGGCGCAGGTTCCCCCGGTCGTGTGGAAGAAGGAATGGATCGTCAACACGCAAGCCGTGGGCAGCGGCGAAAAAGCATTGGGCTACCTGGCTCATTACGTGCAACGCACCGCGCTCTCTTCGCA
>JBBQAX010000490.1:0-2235 GCA_038316905.1 Verrucomicrobiota bacterium
TTGTTGTTTCAGCCCGGCGACGCGCACTTCGAAAAATTCATCAAGATTCGAACAAGCGATGCAAAAGAACTTCACGCGTTCCAGCAACGGCGTTCGTTGATTGAGCGCCTCGTCGAGCACGCGCTGGTTAAATTCCAGCCAGCTCAATTCGCGATTGATGAAGTGTTGCGGTCCAAAATGCGTTATTTCCCCTGCCATAATTAGAAAACAAAACTAGCCCTAGAAGTAGCGATTGACGAGTTGCAATCGGGAAATTTGTGTCAGCCGATTTTCACCTTATTTTCGAAGTTGACGCTGCTTGCCCGTTTCAAAAGGTCAAGATAGCCTCCGCGCCATGCAAAATTTTCCGCCTTTCAACCCGCCGAAACGTCTTCTCATGGGGCCTGGTCCGAGCAACGTCGCGCCGTCTGTTCTCGAAGCGATGGCCAAACCGATGCTCGGCCATCTCGATCCGGTTTTCGTCAAAATGATGGACGAAATCAAAGTGATGTTGCGCCACGTTTTTCAGACGAAAAATGACATGACATTTCCCGTCAGCGGAACCGGCAGCGCGGGAATGGAATTTTGTTTCGTGAATCTCATCGAACCGGGCGACGAAGTGATCGTTGGCGTGAACGGCGTTTTCGGCACGCGCATGTGCGATGTGGCGGAACGTTGCGGCGCGAAGGTGACGCGCGTCGATGCGCCATGGGGACGAATCATCGAAGCGCAACAAATCGCCGACGCTTTGAAAACGGTGCCGAATCCGAAACTCGTCGCGATTGTTCACGCAGAAACTTCCACGGGCGCGCTCACGCCGATTGAAGAAATTTCAAAATTGGTTCACGACGCTGGCGCGCTTTTGCTGATTGATTGCGTGACTTCGCTCGCCGGTTGTCCGGTGAGAATTGACGACTGGAATGTGGACGCAGTTTATTCCGGCACGCAAAAATGTTTGAGCGCGCCGACCGGTTTGTCGCCGGTTTCGCTGAGTCCGCGCGCGATGGAAGTTGCGACCAAACGCAAAAAGAAAGTTCAAAGCTGGTATCTCGACGTGAATTTGCTCGCGAGTTATTGGGGACAGGAACGCGTTTATCATCACACCGCACCGATCTCGATGAACTACGCGCTGCACGAAGCGTTGCGTCTGGTCATCGAGGAAGGTTTAGAGAATCGTTGGAAGCGCCACGAAAACGCGCATCTCGCGCTCAAGGCTGGTTTGAAAGAAATGGGACTGCAAATCGCGTCGCAGGAAGGTCATCAACTTTGGCAACTCAACGCTGTCACCGTGCCAGAGGGCGTCGATGAACTCGCGGTTCGCAAGAAATTCCTGAGCGATTACAACACGGAAATCGGCGCAGGTCTCGGCCCGCTCAAAGGAAAAATCTGGCGCATCGGTTTGATGGGTGTGAACGCGAATGCGGATAATGTGAAGACGTGTTTGTCCACGCTGGGGCAGATTTTGAAGGGATAAATTTCTTTGTAGGAGACGACGTAAGGAGGCTCTATCTAATTTGAAACGATGCATTTCTCCCGCCTCGGAAAAATTAGAGTCTCCTCACGTCGTCTCCTACGATGAGAAATGCGTATTGCCGACATCTGCGTCAGTTCCCTGCCCTTGCCGAGAATAACGATTTGGAGCAAAAAACAGCTTTGGGAAGTGAAAAGCCGCGTCGTGCGGCGTAATATCACGGTTGTTTGCCGCTACCACTTCCGTTACATTTTACGCATGTCAACGACGCTTTCCATGCCGCATATCTGGCTTGATGACAAACATCGCGCCTGGATTGATGAAACCAATGTCAAAGTTGCCGAAGTCGTACTCGACCATTTGGCGTATGGCTGGAGCGCGGAAGAAATGCATTATCAGCATCCGCATCTATCGCTCGCGCAAATTTACGCCGCGCTAGGCTATTACTACGATCATCAGGCAGAATTTGACCAACAGATCGAGGAGAACCGCCGTCGCGCGGAAACATTGGCCGAGGAAACCAAGGACTCTCCCATTCGCCGCCGGTTGCGCGCGGCGGGAAAACTTTGAGCGTCGCGCTTTACATGGACGTGCATGTGCCGGCAGCGATCACGCGGGCTTTAATGGCGCGACACGTGAATGTGCTCACGGCTCAAGCTGATGGCACCACCCGATTGGACGACTCGCTGCTACTGGATCGCGCCCGCGAACTCGGTCGAGCGATCTTTTCCCGTGACGAAGATTTTCTGGCGGAAGCAACGGCGCGACAAAAACGCGGAGAAACA
>JBBQAX010000491.1:0-2179 GCA_038316905.1 Verrucomicrobiota bacterium
GTCGTCCTCGACCATCCGCAGCGCTTCGCAAAACGGACGCGCTTGAAATATACAGCGACCTTTGTCTAGTCAACACGCTGCGGCTGGTCGAGGACGTCACAGCCCCGCTCCATTTCCGCAATGGCAAATCATACTTTGAAATTTATCCATGACTTAAAATGAGCGCGCCATTCATGCCGCCGAAACCGGTGTTGAGTTTTAAAACGTGATTGAGTCGGTCAACGGAACGCGGCTCTTTCACAATGCTCGTGGGCGCGAAGTCAGCGGGATTTTCCAAACGCGGCGTGCCGGGCAGGAAATTATTTTGCATCGCCAACACGCACGCGATGGTTTCAATGACACCCGCTGCGCCGAGCGTATGGCCCAACATTCCTTTCAATCCGCTGAACGGCGGACACGTTTCACCGAAGATTGTTTTGAGCGCAGCGGATTCCATCGCGTCGTTGTAGGGCGTGCCGGTGCCGTGCGCGTTGACGTAATTAATTTCGTCAGCGTTCAGAGCCGACGTGTTTAGAGCAGCGCGAATTGCTTGCGCCAAACCGAAGCCATCGCGCGACGGGCCGGTCATGTGATTGGCGTCGTTGCTCGAACCCCAGCCGCGAATTGTAATGGCTGATTTGGGAGCAAGATCGCCGCGAACAAGAACGATGGCCGCGCCCGCTTCGCCGGGGCTTAAACCGCAACGGTCGCGATCAAAGGGACGACAACCATTTGGATCAATTGCTTTTAACGTGGTGAATCCCGTCACGACGAACTGTGACAAATGATCCACACCGACGACGAATACTGCATCCGCCGTGCCGCGTTGAATGAGTTTCGCGCCTTGCATCAACGCGATTAAACCCGACACACACGCGACGGAAATAGTTTGCACGGGGCCACGCGCGCCGCGCTCGGTGGCAAGATCTGCGGCGAGAAGATCGGGTTGCAAATGTCGTCGTGCGGAATCCGAGCAGGGTCGTCTGTCGGATAATCGTTCGAGCGCTTCAATGTTCGCTTTGGTGGTGGAGAGAACGAGGCCAATGCGGTCGGGCGAAATATTTTTCAATAAATTGCGCGTTTGATCATGCGCTTCACCCAACGCTTCGTTGGCGAGCGCATAAGCGGGATCGTCTTCGGCAATGTCGATCAGTGGCGCTGCGCCGACGATGTTTGATTGGCACCGCGAATTTTTAAAACGTTCGTTCGCGCGAAGGCCAGAAGAGTTGGCAAGCAACGCCGCGCGCAACGACTCCACACCGCGACCCACCGCAGAGATCGCGCCGCAACCTGCGATGGCAACTTGGGTTTTCTCAGGCGGCATACAACGACAACTCTCCTGAAGCGATTTTTTCTCCGTTGCAGGAAATCTCTCCCGCAATCAGCAACATCGGGCCGAGCCGTTTTAATTCGCGCACTTCAATTTTCAAAATTTTACCGAACGCCGGACAGGAATGAATTTGAAATTTTGAAACAGCCGCGAGCATTCCATTCGACGCGCCGCCGGGTTGGCCGGAATTTTTTCCACGTTGTCCCTGCGCTGCGGCAACCGTTTGCGCGATACATTCCACGAGGGCGGCTTCGAGAACTAAACCATCCGCAACCGCAAAATGATCTGCGCCAAAACAGGCGGTGGCAGTCGCAGTTGTTTCCGTGCAATCGGTCAGCGCATCGATGAAACGCATCGGCGCGCGATGCGGGATGAGTGATTCGATGGCGTTGGACATTTTAATTCGGAGCGCGAACAGGTTTTTCCGTCAGCGCTATTTTTGCTTCCAGTTTTTCGCGGAACTGCGTGTTCGCCCGCTGATTCCAAAACGGATAAAAATTATACCACTGCAACGGATCGCGTTTGAGAATCGTTTCCAAATTTTGGGCGAAAGTTTCTGCGCAATTTTTTAAATAGGCGTCGCGTAAATGATGAGCGGGCATCTTGGGATATTGCGCAGGGAAACCGAAGAAACGGTAGTGCCCGCCACTTTCACGCAAATTAAAAACCGTGACGAGCGGCGCATTCGCAATCGAGGCGAGCACGTAGGCACCAATGGGAAATGCGGCGGGATCACCAAGAAAATTCGCGCGCGACGATGGACTTCCGTAATCGCGGTCGCCGAGCATCGCAACGATTTCGCCGCGCCGCAATGCGCCCACGAGCGGGATGGCGTCGGTGGGAGAACCGGTCAGCGGCAGAAGGCGAAAC
>JBBQAX010000492.1:0-2080 GCA_038316905.1 Verrucomicrobiota bacterium
AGGCGACGTTCTAGCGAAGGCAAGACCGGACAACATCATTCCTTTCCCTCGGCAAAAGATTTTCAAGGCAATTGGAATTGGAGCGATTGCCGCGAGCGTTGCGTTCGTGCTGACATGGCAGTTTGGGCAAGACTCAACGCGCGCAACCATCGCGCCGCAAACAAATTCAGCATTTCGTTACGCGCAAAATGCAATTTCTCAGGCGAAAGAAAACGATGTTGTGGAAAAAGAAAAATCGGTTTTGAGTGAAACCAATGAGCCGGAATGGCTTGGAGTTTTGGAAAAACCGAAATTTCCTTATTCGCCCAGCAATAGGTTTGTGGGTCGGATGGCAGTCAAAATTGAAACAGGCAAATTGGATGGTTTAACGCCTGCGGATAAAATTCAGGCCGACGAGCGGTCGAGCATTTCGGTTCATGGAAATCCAACAGACTGGTCCGCTTCGTTGAGCGGAGTCGCAGCATCCGAGACGCAGATCGAGGCTCAAATTCCTGTCGAGAATTCGACAGTATTCAAGAACTCTCTAAAAAGCCTGAAAAGCATTGGAGCAGATGGCGGCGGGGGCGGTGGTGGCGGAGGCACCATCGAATTGAGTGGAATCAGTAGAGTCCCAGAGGGTGCGAGATTACAGGATGCCTACGTGCCTGAACTTTCATCGACGCAGACAGCCAAACCTCGGAGCTTATCAGGCGAATTGCGTGGATTCTACGACGACAATTCCACACTCGCACTTTCACCATCACCACGCGACGGGTTTTACAGACTTAATGAGGGGCCAGAGACACTCACGCGGTCTGCTCGCAATGTCTCCAACGCGAAACCACACGAGCTTGCGGAACTCGAAGCCGTCCGCCGACAAAGTTCATCCGTTGAGCTTCGGCGCGCAGAAGCCGAACTGAAGGATGCGCGTGAAAAATATTCCCGCAATCATCCGGCACTCATCGCAAAAGAAGAAGGATTACAACAAGTGAGAAAACGTTTTCAGCCATCCGAAACCGCGCGTTACCCAAAATATGCGGAGAACGATTTCCAATCCGGTTCGCAAGAGCCGCTCTCTACATTTTCCATCGATGTCGATACCGCGTCGTATGCGAATGTCCGGCGGTTTTTGAATGAAGATCGCTTGCCGCCCGGTGATGCGGTGCGGATTGAGGAATTGATCAATTATTTTTCTTACAATTACCCGCAGCCGAAAGAGGGCGAACCGTTTTCCGCGAACCTCGAAGTCGCCGGTTGCCCGTGGAACTCGCAGCATCGGCTCGTGCGCATTGGACTGAAAGGAAAAGAAATGGCGCAAGACAAACGGCCGCCAAGCAATTTCGTTTTTCTCATCGACGTTTCTGGTTCGATGTCGCCGAACGAACGTTTGCCGCTCATCAAACAAGCCCTGCGCATGTTGGTGAAGCGCATGACGGAAAATGATCGCATCGCGATTGTCGTTTACGCGAGCAGTTCGGGCGTGGTGCTCGAATCGACTTCGTGCGCGAACAAAGAAAAAATCCTCGAAGCGCTGGATCGCCTGGAAGCGGGAGGCTCCACGAACGGCGGCGAAGGTGTGCAACGCGCCTACGCATTGGCCGAAGAAAATTTTATCAAAGGCGGCGTCAATCGCGTGATTCTTTGCACCGATGGCGATTTCAATGTCGGCATCACCGACCAAAGCGAGTTGGTGAATCTCATTCAACGCAAAGCCAAAAGCGGCGTTTTTCTGAGCGCCCTCGGTGTCGGCACCGATAATTACAAAGACGCGCTCATGCAAAAACTCGCCGACAAAGGAAACGGAAATTATCACTACATCGACACGATGGAGGAGGCGCAAAAAGTTTTGATTCAACAGATGAATGGCACGTTGGTCACCATCGCGAAGGATGTGAAAATTCAAATTGAATTCAATCCAGCGCAGGTCAGCTCGTATCGTTTGATTGGATACGAAAAGCGAATTCTCGCTGCGGAAGATTTTAACAATGACAAAAAGGATGCTGGCGAAATCGGAGCGGGCCACACGGTCACGGCGCTTTATGAAATCATTCCGGCGAATGGACAAGAAGATAGCCCTCGCACGGTTGTTGATGATTTGAAA
>JBBQAX010000493.1:0-2063 GCA_038316905.1 Verrucomicrobiota bacterium
TCTGAGGAGCCGCAGTCTTGAGGGCTGTCTCGGTGAATTCTCCCTTGGCTTCCATCTTCTGCATGTTCTCGAAACTCGCGAAATTTAACGCGCGCTCGAAAGCGGCGGGATCAACCTTTTCAAAACCGATGAATTCCAGGAGTCGTTTGAGTTCGGATTCCGGTTTGGCGCGGCAATCTTCGTAACGCACCAGAAGGAAGTTAGGTTTTCCCTTCCATTCCTTATACCAACGGTTCATCAAATTGATGATGTGCGAGATGCCGAAACGGGAATCTCGCAGCGTCGTTTTGAGCGGCTGTGGTTCCCATTTGATTTGATGCGAGCGGTTACTCAAATGAAAAAAAAGCGACACGACTACATCTCGCGGATCGCGCACCAGCAGAACTATTTTTTTGTTCAGGCGGACGTCTCGCGGCAGGAGATATTTGCCGCGCAGAGAATCCCAGGTCTTGGCAACTGTTTCATGTCCCCAACGATCATGCTCGAACATCGTCAGCGGATATTCGGGATAATCTTTGGATTCGAGGGAGAAAGGCCGGTTGGTGAGAGCAGCCAGGTAACGAAAATAGAAAACGCGCAGCCAGGTGCGTCCGCTCTTCGGATACGAAATAACAAAGGCGGATGCCTGTGACATGCGACGGCCTTTTCCACTGAAATTCCAATGCGGTTCAAACATAGCTGCTTAAGAGGTTGCGCCTGGAGGCACGCCAGGGTTTCGGATTGTTTCAGACGTCTCGGTGATCTGCTCCAACGTTATCATCGCTTGCTTTGCCTCAATGGGAGTGATCGATTTTTGATAAGTCTTCTTGGAATACTTTTTCGCGCCAAAGATCCGTCGTTTCATCTGGTACAACGGGGAGAAAGTATATGGCTGGCCAAACGCTCGAAGGGTCTTGAGTTTCAACGCCCGCCGGTGGTCGTTGAAATTTAATTGAAGTTCTTTTATGCGAGGTTTTTCCAACGAGGCGGCGATTACTTTTGCGACCGTCGCGGCGGCCTGCCCGTGAGGAGAATGACACCATTTCGCGAGATGCCGCTGGCGCGCTGCCTGATAATCGGTTTGGTTTGGCTGCGCCAATTGCATTTCAATTTCTGCAACAATTTTGTCAGGCGAATCACACGCAGCATTCAATGCGCTGAGCGAAGGATCGTAGAACAGCGGGTGCTTTTCAAAAATCAGTTCGATCGTTGGTTTGCGAGCGATCCAGGCTTCCATCGCCGTCGTGCATTTCTCGCAGGATATTTCCAGGTCGCAGCCGAGAATGAGCGGGGTGATGTTCGAATCGGACGGGACGTAGGTTAAATCCTTTCTGAGATTTGACGGAAGCGTCTGTATCCAGCTTTCGTAAATTGGACGCGTTTCCCGTGGGTGTGTTTTTAGAACCACCTCGAACTTTTCGCTCTGCAAAATGGCCATAAGGAAATCGAAAAAGCGGAGACGGCTCCGGTGATTCACCTCAATCGCATTCCAGTAATCCGCGTAAGCGGGCAGGTGGCTCCATTGAGAAAAGAAGCGATCGACGGTTTCTTTCGGGCGATCCCGCCATTCTGCAAATCCAAAATTCGTGCAAAGAAGAATGCGTGGGCGCATTTTCGCCGTCGATTTCGAGGATTCAAAAACGCGTTTCCAAGGTTCAAAATAGAAATCAAAACGGGGCACGCCGACGGTGACGACTTCCGTTTTGCCTTCGTAACCGCTGGCCAAAAGGCAATCACGATGCAGATCGTTCCAGCAAAAATAATAATCAAGATGCAGGTTGGGCAATCGTTGCGAATTGTAGGCGCGAACACGGTCGCCATAAAGCAAACCTTCGTTTGGCAGGACGCCGGTCAGCACGCCCATTTTCGCGAGGTGCTGAGTGTAATCGGCCAGATGCTCGCGGTTCGTGTGATTGAACAGGATGAAGTCCGGTTGATGCGCGCCAAGCACGGCCTGCCACGCATTGATCGGTTCGAGATGCGCGCTGATACCCATTGTTTCCAGATGATGGGCAATGAGCGCGCAACCTTTCAGATCGCGATCTCGATGATCCACCAACAGAACAACATTTTTTGTGGGCATT
>JBBQAX010000494.1:0-2029 GCA_038316905.1 Verrucomicrobiota bacterium
CTTTCAGTAATTTCAAACCTTGATCGCAGGTGTTGAGGAAATCGGTTTCAAAACGGTTCAGCGGTTCGATGCAGATTTGCACGCCTTTTTTCTCCGCGTATTTGGCGAGTTGTTTCAAATTTTTCACCACCAGCGCCCATTCTTTTTTCTGCTGCGCGGGTTCAACCGCATCCGCTTTTCCAACCACAGAATAAACCGGCCCAACCAACGCCGGGCAACCGAGCACCACCATTTGATCAATCAGCTTCTTGCAATATTCCATCGCGGTTTTTTGTTCCGCCGACGTTCCGCGAAAATCGCGTCCCGGCCCCATGCAGGCGCAAACTGTTCCGCAGACCAAACCATTTTTGTCCAACTCGCGTTTCACATGCGCCGGGTCAATGTGCGACGGATCTTCAATTGGAATTTCGATGGTCTCGAAACCCCATTTTTTGAAGCGCGGAAAATGTTTCGTGCTGTCGTTGTTGAACGGTGAGGCGAATAAAAAAGTATTGATTCCAAGTCGCATAAAGATTTCGAGAAGGCTATGGAAAGGAGGTTTGCTGTCAAAGGAGTTTTCAGCCCATGGAGTCGGCCTTCAAATTATCAATCGAACATTTTTCCCGGATTCAAAATGCCATTGGGATCAAGGGCTTTGCGGACTTCGCGGGTCACGCGCATCTGAGCGTCACCGAGAAATTTCGGAAGAAAATCTTTTTTCGCCAGACCGATGCCATGTTCGCCGGTGATCGTTCCGCCGAGACGAATCGCTTCGTCGAAAATTTCTTTGAAGGCTTCGTGGATGCGGTGCATCTCCTCAACGTTTCGCTCGTCGGTCAAAAATGTCGGATGCAAGTTTCCATCGCCCATGTGGCCGAACGTTCCGATTTTCAGTTTGTATTTCTTCGCAATTGCTTCGACGAAACGGATCATTTTGCCGAGTTCACTGCGCGGCACCGTGGCATCCTCCAGAATGGTGGTTGGCGCAACTCGGGCCAGTGCAGAAAAAGCTGAACGCCGCGCGCTCGCAAGTTTAGTCGCTTCAACATCATCTTTGGCCACGCGCACTTCGAGACATCCGCGTTCACGGCAAATCTTTTCCATTTGCGCAGCTTCATCGGCGACGGCAGCGGGATGACCGTCGCTTTCGATGAGCAACAACGCTTCGCAATCGAGCGGCAAACCGATCTTCGCGTAATCCTCGACACAATGAATCGTCATGCGGTCAAGAAATTCCAAAGTGCAGGGAATAATTTGCGCCGCGATAATTGCTGAAACCGCTTCCGCCGCGTGATCCATTTGCGAAAAAGTGGCGACCATCGTTTTCTTTGCCGCCGGTTTTGGAATGAGTCGCAGCAAAATTTTGGTGATGACGCCGAGCGTTCCTTCCGAGCCGATGAAAATATCTTTGAGCGAATAGCCAGCAACATCTTTAACGCACTTATTTCCCATCATCATGATTTCGCCATTGGGCAAAACAACTTCGAGGCCCATCACATAATTGCGCGTGATTCCGTATTTCAATCCGCGCAAGCCGCCGGAATTTTCCGCGACATTTCCGCCGATGGTGGAAATTTTCATCGAACCAGGATCGGGCGGATAAAATAATCCCACCGCGCTCGCTGCATCTGCAATCGTCAGCGTCACGACGCCCGGTTCAACCAGCATCGTCAAATTCGCGCGATCCACTTCCAGAATTTTATCCATCTTCACCGTGCAAAGAACGACGCAATCTTTGCTCGGCATACTCCCGCCGCTCAATCCGGTCCCCGAACCGCGAGTCACCACAGCAAAGTTTCTCTCATTGGCCAATTTGAGAATGGTTGAAATTTCCGCCGCCGTTTTTGTGAAGAGGACGCAGCCGGGCATTTGCATGAGAGCCGCCGTGCCGTCGAACGAATAAGGAATCAAATCCTCCTTTTCGGTCAAAACATTTTCGGGACTTACCAATCGGCGAAGTTCAGAGATAATTTTGTCGGGCAATGCCATAGAATTCAGATGCGGAGGATGGGCAAGCACCGAAGATCGGTCAAGAAGTCTGGGGCTATTC
>JBBQAX010000495.1:0-2008 GCA_038316905.1 Verrucomicrobiota bacterium
ACGCAGAACGGCTTTGGTTGCAACGGGAAGTTCAGGTTCACGCCGTCGCCAAATTATCTTCAAGCATTTTTGATTTGCCGAAGTTCGCCGCGTCAACTGTGGCCGTCTGCAAAGACTCCCAAATTTTTATCGGCTCGTAAAAAGTATTTCGTTGCACCGGCGTTCGGCCGGCTTCGCGAATAGCTTTGACCATTTCGGTTTCGGTTTGGAGTTGCGGCGCTTTGGTTCCGGCCATGCGAAAAATATTTTCTTCGATAATCGTGCCGTGGATGTCGTCCGCGCCGTAGCTCAAGGCGACTTGCGCGAGTTTCAAGCCCAGCCCAACCCAATACGCGGTGATGTGATCGAAGTTGTCCAAATAAATCCGGCTCACGGCAATGGTGCGGAGCGAATCGAAACCGGTCGGCGGATGCGTCACGGGGATGCGGTTGTTCTCGGGTTGATAGGGCAACGGAACAAAGCCGACGAAGCCGCGCGTTTCGTCCTGGAGATTGCGCAGGTAACTCAAATGATTCACGCGGTCGGCGAGCGATTCGACGTGGCCGAAAAGCATCGTGCAGGTGCTGCGTCCGCCGAGTTGATGCCAGGTGCGATGGACGTCGAGATATTCTTCGGCGGATTCTTTGCCCTTGGCGATTTGCGAACGGATTTCTTTGCGAAAAATTTCCGCGCCGCCGCCAGTAAGCGATTCCAAACCGGCTTCTTTCAATTCGACGAGAGTTTCGCGCACGGTTTTTTTCGCGAGCCAAGCGAGGTGCAGAATTTCAATGGCGGTGAAGCATTTGAGTTGCAGACGATGTTTGGGGAGCGCAGGCGGCCCGCCTGCTTCGGTCAGCGGCTCGCTGACCGAAATAAAAGACTGACTTACGTCAGCGTCGCCTCTTTTTATTGAGATAGATTTTTTGATTTCGTCCGGCGAGCCGCCGGACGAAACAGGCGGGTCGCCTGCGCTCCCCATTTCATCGTTCAACGCACTCAACGCCTTCAACATGTCCGTGTAATAACTGAACGGCAGCGACGGATGCAGTCCGCCGACAATGTGCAATTCCGTGATGCCGAGCGCCAAGGCTTCGCGCGCCTTTTGCACAATTTCTTCCACGGTGAATTGAAAACCATCCGCGTCGCGTTTCTTTTTCGCGAACGCACAAAACTGACAACTCAAGATGCAGTAATTCGAGTAATTGATATAGCGATTGATGATGTAGCTGGCGTGATTTCCATTTTTGCGCTGGCAAACGAGATCGGCGATTGCGCCGAGCGCGTTCAAATCTTTGGTTTCAAAAAGGCGGAGCGCGTCGGCGTCGGAAATGCGTTCGTTCGCCGCGACTTTTTCGTAGAGGTCGCGGAGTTCGCTGCGTTGGATGAGGAAATTCATTCCGAAGTTGGGAAATTATCTAAACAGTGCCTTAAACCCTGCCTGCTCAAAATGCTGATCGGCGGTGAGCGCGTCATTGATCCCTTCGTTTTCCATTACGACGAAAGAAATGCAATCAATCAACGACCAGTCTTTGTCCGGTCTTTCGCGCATCCGATCCAAACCTGCATTGAGCAATTCCGAACTGAGGGGAATAATCTTCACGCGGTGGCTGGCGCGCATTCCGGCGACGAGGGCAAAAAAATCGGCGTGGTCCTCGGCGCGGGCGCAGGCATTTCCCAATTCCAGCAGAATAAATTCCGTGGTGACGATGATTCCAGCCGTTTTCGATTTATCCAAAGATTCCCGGTGAGCCAGATCGGTTTTATCCAACAAAGCCAAATAAAAGAAAGTATCGGCGAAAACGGCGCTCACGACTTTTCAGGTTCGCCGCTGACGTAATGCCCGTGGTTGAGTGCGTAATCTTTTGGCCAATGAGGACGTGGCTTGGCAAGTTTTAGGACGGCCTGAACAAACGGGTCGCCCTCCGAAAGCATGTCGAGCGTTTCAACCTTCACCTCAGTTCCTTCCGGGAGTTTTACTTCGGGCGGCAACACCACGACGCCATTCTGGACTTTTCCTGTATAACTCATG
>JBBQAX010000496.1:0-2005 GCA_038316905.1 Verrucomicrobiota bacterium
GGATCGATGACGTTCGCGAGCAACGCATCGAGCGTGGAGCGGCCAACGCCGGTGAGGTCTGGTCCGACTTCCGCGCCTTCGTCGTAAAGTTTGTGGCAAACGAAGCATGCGGTTTTCGCGAGTTCATGTCCGCGCTTTAAATTGGGTTCGCCCGCGAGAACCGCTTTTCGTTTTTCAACGATCAACTTGATTTTGTCCGCGCTCGATTCGCGGAACTTGCCGAACAACCGTTCTGCGCGTGCGACGAAGTTCGGATTTTTTGACGTGAGCAAAGCGCGCGCAACTGTCGCGGAAAGTTCGGAGGGCAAAATCGTTTTGTCATCGAGCGCGTCGAGCAATTGCCGCGTCCATTGCGGGCGGGAAATTAATAAATCAGCAGCAGCGCGGCGTGTCGCGGGCGTGAAACGTTTCCAATGTTTGACGATGGCGGGCGCGACGTCATCGCCGCCGATTTCGGCGAGCGCTTGCAAGGCTTCGATGGTGACGCGCTCGTTGCTTTCGTTCGCAATCAATTCGAGCAAAACGTCGCGCGCGGCGCTGCTCTTCAATTGGCGGACCGACTGGATAGCTTTGATGCGATTATCGTTGTTCGTCGCATTGCGAATCGTCTCAAGCGTTGTTTCGATGGCTGAAGCGTCGCCCCAAATCGTGGCGAGTTGTTGGAGGCGTTCTTTGATTTTTCCGGTGGCGTTTTCGTTCGCTTTTGCGAGATGGGGTTTGATGTCGAAGGTCGGGCGAAGCGGTTTGGCTTTTTGGCCTTCGATCAAACCATCGAGCGTGGCGAGAGTGAGTTCGTCATTGTTTCCCCAGATATTTCGCAGGAATTCGACGGCGACATCCATCTTCTCTGCTTCGCCGGTGTCGCAAATGCGGCGCATCGCTTTGCCCGCAAGGATTCCCGAAAGCGGCATGTTGTCCGCGCCATTTTCAGCAAGCCATTGCAAACCGGGCGCAGGATTTTTCGCAACCAGCGGCTCGCTCGCCATCCAGATCATAAACGGAATCAACGGATCTTTCGCATCGGCTGACGATTTGATGAGCGTGGTTAAAATTTTTCCAACCGGCACTTCGTAATTGATGTCGGTGTCGATGGTGAGCGAACTGGAAACGAGTTGGCGGCAAGCAGTCGCGACGGCGAGACGGACGGAGGGATCATTGTCTTCTGCCAATTGAGCTAGGCGAAACCAAACGGCATCATCTTCCATTGCTTTCGGCAGCACTAAATTTCCAACTGGTTTTGGCAATTTTTTATCGCCCAAAAATACCGGGATTGAGCTTCTGTATTTAGCTTCACCTGTCAATCGAGCTACCCATGTTCGAATTTCCGGGCACTTGTCGTCTTTCAGCGAATTCAACAAGTCAGCATTCAATTGTTCCGAAGCATGCAACGTCCACAATGCGCTCAAGCGTGATTCTTGTAACTTCCCGCCTGTGATGAGTTTTTCGATTTGCGAAATACTTTTTGAGTTCCGCTGTTCGCTTAAAAGTCGTTGCGCTGTTCTCCTTTGCCACACGTTTGGATGCTCCAGCAATTTCACTAGTTGAGCGCTTTTCATTTTGTCCAAGTGCATGTCATTCTTCGGACGCGAACCGATTTTCTTTCCTTTATCTTTCCCGGTGTAAACCACGCGCCAGATTCTGCCGCGCTCGCGGTCCACGCCTTCGGGATCGGCTTGCGCGTTTTGGTAACACGGATATTTGTCATACCAATCGGCGATCCAGAGCGCGCCGTCGGGGCCGGTTTGTTCGCTCACCGGACGAAACCAACCGTCGCTCGTGGTGAGAAAATCTTTTTCGGCAACGGCTTTGAAACTGGAGCCGTTCGGGATGAGGCGGTCGTGGTTGATCGCGTTCTGGTGAATGTTGCCGAAGAAAACGCGGCCTTGATATTCAGCGGGAAAATTGTCGCCTTGATAAATGCTGATGCCGCAATACGCCGCCATGTGATGTTTGTGATCGACGATGCTCGGGAGCAATTCGTAGGCGTAAGGATTTCCCGGCACGC
>JBBQAX010000497.1:0-1994 GCA_038316905.1 Verrucomicrobiota bacterium
ATCGCAGTCCAGCGACAAGATGCGACGGGCGTTTTCCAGTTTGTATTCCGTGGCGACAGGTTGGCCGAAAGCCATCGCGGCGGCTTTACGCCCAATAGAAAGATCAACCGGTTCGTGGATGTACCAGCGCGCTTTCGGGAACTTTTCGCTGATGATTTTTTGGATGCGATCGCGTGAAGGTGAACTGCTTTGTTCGAGCAGGAAACTCAATCCTTCACCGCTGCTGCCTTGAAACTTTTTGGAAAGCTCCGCGAGCGCATCAAACGTTTCGACGGACGATTTTTCCGAGCCGTTGTTCGTGAACCGCATCGCGCGGTCGGGATCGTATAGATTTAAAATCGACGCTTGAGTCCACGCATCAGTTCCGCCGTTGCTGTTCGGATGATGCGGGTTTCCCTCGATCTTTGTCGGACGACCGTCATTTGATTTGACGAGGAGCGGAACGGCGGTTCCACGGGTTGGCCGTGCCGTGGCATAAAATTGAGCCAAGCCGTGGACGTAACCTTCCGGCATTTTCGAGAACGGCAAAATGTGTTCTTCGGGTCTGCGGCAACCAGCGAGGCCGAGTCCGCCGAGCAAAAACGACGCGGACATGATTTTAACGAAATGACGGCGGGAAACCGGGTCATTGAATTCGCTCGCGCCTGCGGGAAATTCGCGTTCCACCCACTGATTGAATTCCGGCGTTTCAGCCAATTGATCAAGGCTGCGCCAGTATTTCGGCCCGACTTCGGGTTCAGGACAAATTGGAGGAATCGTTTTCATCGGTGACAAGCTGAGCAGTTCTGCGACGCGTTGACTTTCCAGTCGTGGACAAATTTCTTGCCCATCTTTTCCTGCTCAACGTCGCTAATTTTCAGATCAAGATTGTAAACGTCTTTCGGGTCGCGAATGTGTTTGGCCGGGTCGCGATGACATTCCAGACAAAAGGACATGCTGAATGGCTTTTCATGGCGAACTTCGTCCATGTGATTCACCTGACCGTGACATTTCACGCAACTGACACCGCGATTCACATGCACAGCGTGGTTGAAATAGACGTAATCGGGGGTTTTATGAATCTGCACCCATGGAATGGGTTTTCCGCTTAAAGCACTTTCGCGAACCAATTCCAGCTTCGGACTGTCTTTCAAAACCTGATTGTGACAGTTCATGCAAACCGAGGCCGTGGGAACATTTGAATACCAGGATTTCTCCACACCATCATGACAATAACGGCAATCCATCCCGAGTTGTCCCGCATGAATCTCGTGGGAAAATGAAACCGGCTGAATCGGTTGGTAACCGACGCGCGTGTATTTCGGTGTGAAGTAATAATTGACGCCAGCAGAGACGGCGCCGCCGATTAAAAGCGCGCCGATAGCGATTTTCAGCGGTAATCGGTTTGTCCACTTAGGAAAAATGTCTGACATCTCGGTGCGTTTTGTTGACTCAGTTCCGATGACGAGAGGCGATAAACATTTCGTAGCCTCGCTTGCCCGTCAATCAGGCGAGAGCATTAATTTTTCAAGGTCTGAAACACTGCAAAAATTAGAATTCCTGCTCTGCGCGAGTCGATAATTAGCGAAGGCTACTTTTGGGCGCAAGAAAAGTTTGTGAAATTTTTCACGAATTTGATCTCCGTAATCCTGCCTATTAGACGAAGTGCTGACAAACCCGGTCATTTTTAGCTACTTTTTCTGGGCACCACGCACCCTAAGGTTCCCGACGATCAAACCAAAAATCTCATTTGCGGAAGGAACTTTCAGCAACAACGCAATCGCCAGATAAATTACCGCCGCCATCGTCATCGGAACGAACACCGCTCCAAGTTTCGCCAGGAAATTTTCGTGACCCACGGCGCCCTCCCAGTATCGGCTCGCGGACCACGCGACGACGCCAGCCGAGGTTGCAGCGATCAATAACGGCACAATGTTGCGGAGCGTCTCGCCAAGCTCCAGAAACTTCAGTTTGCGGCGCAACGCGTAAAGAAGGAGTGCAACGTTGAATATCGC
>JBBQAX010000498.1:0-1993 GCA_038316905.1 Verrucomicrobiota bacterium
CGCGCATTTGAAAACGTTACGCCGTCTGGTCTCGGGAAGTTTTGATGTGGCAAACGCGCTTACGCTGGACGCTGTTCTGAAACTTTCCTCCGCTGAATTAGAAAAGCGGGTGATTCCGTTTCTCAAGCTGGCGACAGCGGATTAGGAGTATGATTAGGATCGGGATTAAGAAACCGATTTGAAAAGTTTCTTATCTTACTCGTAATCCTAATCGTAATCTCACTATCTCCCGATGAATGTCATCCGCTCTGCCAAACAACTGAACTCCGCCGGGCGAAAGGTCTGTGTCGCCATCGGCGTTTTCGACGGTGTCCATCTCGGCCATCAACAGGTGATCCGCCAAACCATTTTCGACGCGCAACAGCACGAAGCCATTTCCGTTGTCGTCACTTTTGATTGCCATCCCACATCCGTCGTCGCCCCCGAACGCACACCGCAGTTGATCTATCCGTTGACGAAAAAACTTCAGGTCATCGAATCTATGGGAATCAACACGACGTTTCTCATTCATTTCGATACAGCGTTCAGCCAGATTTCCGCAGAGGAATTTATTCGTGACCTCGCCGGTGAATTTCAAAATATTCACAGCATTTGCGTCGGGAGCAATTTTACGTTCGGTCACAAACGGCAGGGCAATGTTGATTTGTTAAAAAAACTGGGAGCGGAATTAAATTTCGCCGTTCACGGACTCGCCGCAGTTTCCCTCGACGGCGAACGTGTCAGCAGCACGCGAATCCGCGACGCCATTCGCCAGGGCAATTTGGATTCTGCCAGCCAGATGCTGGGTCGCTCCTATTCGCTCGTTGGAAAAATTATCGAAGGCGACAAAGTTGGACGGCAGCTTGGGTTTCCCACCGCGAATCTTGCCGTCACCGGATTGGTGCTTCCGCCCAATGGGGTCTATGCCGCGCAAGCTGAGATCGCCGGACAGATTCATCGCGCCGCCGTGAACATCGGCGTTCGTCCAACGATGCAAAATTCCACTCCGCGATTGCACGTCGAAGCGCATCTGCTGGGATTTTCCGGAGAACTTTACGGACAGGAAATGGAATTGGCCTTCATTGAAAAGCTCCGCGACGAAAAACAATTCCCTTCGCCCGAAGCTTTGAAAGAACAAATCGCGAAGGACATCGCAGCAGCGAAAAAATTGTTTTGATCGAATTTCAACCGCGAAAAAAACGAAATACGCGAAAACAGAAATGTGAAGAAAGCCATCGGGTCGCCGTCCTTTTCCATCCAGCGTTTTTCCCTTTCGCGTATTTCGCGGTCAAAAGCGGATTTGAAATTCTGAACAGATTTTTTGGATTAGTTGTCAATTTCACGATACAAGTTTGCAAACGAATTTATGAATACCGGCATCACCGCAATCAACGAAGAAGTCCAACGCGCCAGTGCTTTCGTGCGCCCGCTCATGAGCGAGATGAGCAAAGTCGTCGTCGGCCAGGCTTATCTGGTCGAGCGACTTATCATCGGCCTGCTCGCCAACGGCCACGTTTTGCTCGAAGGCGTTCCTGGTCTCGCCAAAACTCTTTCCGTCAAAACGCTCGCGCAATGTCTCAGCGTGAAATTCTCACGCCTGCAATTTACGCCCGACCTTTTGCCCGCCGATTTAATCGGGACACAGATTTACAATCCGCAAAGTGGTGGATTCACCACGCGCAAAGGCCCGATTTTCGCGAACCTCGTTCTCGCTGACGAAATCAATCGCGCGCCGGCCAAAGTGCAAAGCGCGTTGCTCGAAGCGATGCAGGAAAAACAGGTCACCATCGGCGATCAAACCTTTAAATTGGAAGAACCGTTTCTCGTTCTCGCCACGCAAAATCCGATTGAGCAGGAAGGAACATATCCCCTGCCCGAAGCGCAGGTGGATCGTTTCATGTTGAAACTGAAAATTGTTTATCCATCACGCGCCGAGGAACGGCAGGTTCTCGATTTGATGGCGCGCACCGGCCCGCCGCCGAGCGCGCAAGCCGTCGTCACAGCGAAGGAAATT
>JBBQAX010000499.1:0-1954 GCA_038316905.1 Verrucomicrobiota bacterium
CATGCCGTTGCGATTTCCTGAAAAGCAAATCGTGTTCGGCGCGCCAAAAGCGGCTGACGCAGGAATGTTCTTTTCAAAAAACGCGACGATCTTGTCGTGGTTTTCGACGCGGTTAAGCCCGTTGGCGATCGCGCCCGGAACGCCAGTGACCATTGCGCAGGTGAGATCGTATTTCTTCAGCGTGGGAAAATCTTTTACTTCGAGCAGTTCAATGGATCGCAGCCCCATTTTTTTTCCGGCTTTGCACAAATCTTCGAGCGGGATGTCTTTGTAACACCATTTGCAGACGGAATGATTGATATGCCCTTTGAGCTTTGCGCCCACGGCATTCTCCGCCGCGTTCAAGCGGAAAGAAAGATTGGATGCAACGGTGAAAACGGCCGTGGCACCGGCGACTTTACGAAGGGCAGAACGGCGGGAAATATTTTGGCTCATAGATGTGCCGGGATATTCCCGCGAATCACCGCGTCGTTCAAGCTCAGGATTTTTTGAATCGATCTGCCACGAAATCCCAATTAATTACATTGAAGAAAGCGTTGATGTAGTCGGGACGCTTATTTTGATATTTCAGATAATAGGCGTGTTCCCAAACATCGATGCCGAGCAGCGGAGTTTTCCCAGTGGACAAGGGTGAATCCTGATTCGGTGTTCCTTCGACGACCAATTGCTTGTTTTTGTCCAACGCGAGCCAGGCCCAACCGCTGCCAAATTGTTTCGTCGCTGCGTCGGCAAACTTCTCCTTTAATTTGTCGAATCCGCCAAAGCTTTTTTCAATCGCCTTGGCCAAATCACCTTTTGGTGCGCCGCCTCCGTTTTTCTTCATCATCTGCCAGAACAAAGAATGGTTGAGATGCCCGCCTCCATTATTGCGGACTGCGGTTCGGATTTTTTCGGGAACAGAATCCAGGTTTTGAATGAGCTGTTCGACGGACTTCTTCGCTTGATCCGGGAATTCAGCCAGCGCTTTGTTCACATTATTGACGTAGGCCGCGTGATGTTTGCCGTGATGAATTTCCATCGTGCGCGCGTCGATGTGCGGTTCCAACGCGTCGTAGGCGTAGGGCAAGGGCGGAAGTTTGAACGGGCCACTCGGATTCGGGGATGGTGCGGCGGGTTGTGCCCGCAAGTCCGCAAATGGAGAAATGGTGGCAACGGTTGCGCTGAGGAGCGCTGTTCGTTTGATAGCTTCGCGTCGTGTCATAGTTTTCCCTTTGTTAAGTTCGCTTTGCGAAAGTTGCACAAAGCAGTTTGTTGCGCCAGCGGGGTTCACCTGAATTCGTGAACGTTTAAAACAGCCAGATCCAATCAGCCGACTAGCTCTTCCAGTCGAACGCGTTTTTCTTCAACGCGTAGATGTAGCCGACGAATAAAATCCCGAGGAACGAGAGCATTGAGCCAAAAATCAAAGAAGCATTGGTGGTCAGCATGTCGCGATAAACGACGGCCCACGGATAGAGAAAAACCACTTCGATATCGAACAAAATGAATAACATCGCCACCAAATAAAATTTCACGGACATGCGGGTTTGCCCCTCACCGATTGGCAACATGCCGCATTCGTAAGGTGTGTTTTTAATTTTTGTATTGCTCCGATTCTTGTTCGCCCATTTACCGACCAGGGCGGACATAATCAAAGTTCCGGCGGCGAACCCGATCGCGACCACTGCCAGAATCAGGACGGGAATGTATTGGGATAACTGCGAATCCATGAATCGAACTTAAGAATGCCAGCGTGGATTGGCAAGTTGAGAAATAGAAATGATGATGTTCTTGGGCTCAACGTTGTCAGAAAGTTGTGACGATGTAAGCTTTCGCTAGCAGCCTGTCGGACTTAGCCGAAAGATTTTTCAAAAACGTTTGAATGAAAAAGCGGGTGGAAGCATCAGTGAACCATGCCCGCACGCTTCGTCAATCTCGACCGTCACACGCCGATGTTCCTGCCCTGCGATCTGCG
>JBBQAX010000500.1:0-1937 GCA_038316905.1 Verrucomicrobiota bacterium
TCTTTCTCACTTTTGCTCTCGATGTTTCGCACCAGTACCCTCCGCCCCCCTCCCTATCTTGCTTTCTCTCCCTGGGTCGCTCTTTGTCACTGCTGCTCTTGGTGGGGTCGTGTTACACAACCCCTGCCCCCCGCTCCGCCGTATCGAAAATCGCAATGAGTAAACTCATCCTCACCGCCATCAGCCACGCCACCGAAGCCGAAGTGCAAGACGCCCGGCTCGGCACGCGTTTTGGCCGGATGGATTTGATGAGCCAACTTGTGCTACTCGCCGTCGAATCGCTCAAAATTAATTTCGAAAAAATGTCTCGCGAGCGCGTCGCCATTTGTCTCGCCGCCGGAACCAGTTCGTTGTCCACCGACGCGCAATATTGGGAAGGCCGCAACACACCCGGTGGATTCAGCCCCACGCTTTTTACTTACACGCTGCCGAGCGCGGCGATTGGCGAGCTGGCGATTCGTCATCGACTCACCGGCCCGCAACTTTGTTTCGTCGGCACGAGCAAAGATGTGTTGCCCGAAGCCGTGGATTTGATTCAGCGCGGTGAAGTGGACGGTTGCGTTTGCGTGTCGGCGAACGTGGTTTCCGCCGCACTATCTCAAATAATTTCCGTTCCAAAAGCCGCGAGCGCTTGCGCACTTTTTCTGCAAAAAAATGGCGATGGTTTGTGCGAACTGGGGGAGTTTGACCGTGACATGGAATCGCTCTGTGCTAAATTCCGCCAGCAATTTTAAGACGTAAAACCATGACCATTTCTACCACCGATCTGAAGGCGAAAATCATCGAATCGCTCAATTTGCAGGACATTTCTCCGGAACAAATTGACGACAACGCGCCGCTGTTCGGTTCAGGTTTGGACTTGGATTCCATCGACGCTTTGGAACTCGTGATGATGTTGGAAAAACATTACGGCATCGTGATCAAAGACATCGAAGAAGGTCGTCCCGCATTTCAATCCGTGCGTTCTCTCGCCAACTTCATCGAGGCGAAAAAAACTTCATAAATGTGGCCGCGCGCGACCTAGTCATCACGGGGCTTGGAATCGTTGCCGCGCCAGGCATCGGGTTGGAAAAAAACTGGCAAGCCATCGCCAACGAAACCACCGGACTCAAACCGTTAACCGTTTTTTCATCCCCACGTTTCGGTCATGTTCTTGCGGGCGAAGTCAGCGGCGATCTCATCGCATTGGGCGCGCCGTTGCGCAGTTCGCGCAGTGATCGTCTCGGCTGGCTCGCGGCGCGCGAAGCGATTCTTTCTTCGGGAATTAATTTAAAAGAATGCGGCGAACGCACCGGCGTTGTTCTCGGCAGTTCCGTCGGAGGCTCATTCGACAGCGAAAGTTTTCTCACGAATTTAATTAAGCGCGGAAAAATGCGACCACGCGCCACGCGTTTCCACGAATGTTCCTCCACCGTCGATTTAATCGCCGATGAATTTGGATTGCTCGGGCCGGGTATGGCAATTGCCACTGCGTGTTCCTCTGGCGCGCTCGCCATCGCGACCGCAGCAGAAATGATTCAATCCGGCGAAGCGGACGTGATGATCGCAGGCGGCGCGGATTCTTTGTCGCGCATGACGTGGGGTGGATTTCAATCGCTGCTCCTCGTCGATGAAGCGGGCTGTCGACCGTTCGATTTGAACCGAGCCGGAACAACGATGGGCGAAGGCGCGGGCGTTTTAGTTTTGGAATCCGAAGAATTCGCACAACGTCGTGGCGGAAAAATTTTGGCGCGATTGAGCGGCTGGGGAGCAAGTTGCGACGCGCATCATTCGACCGCACCGCATCCTGAAGGCGCAGGCGCAATTGCTGCGATGCAATCCGCGTTGCGCCGCGCAAATTTAAAATCTTCAGAAATTAATTACGTCAACGCCCACGGCACCGGCACGCGCGACAACGATGTCGCTGAATCGAAAGCATTGAAAACGCTTTTTGAAAA
>JBBQAX010000501.1:0-1887 GCA_038316905.1 Verrucomicrobiota bacterium
TTCGAAAAACGAAGGGTGTGCGTCAGCGGGATAATGCTTCAACAGCGGCTGAGTTTCAGCAACGAGGCGAACAATGTTCGCTTCGGAAATTAGCTTGCGATTGATCTGAATCCGTTCCGCAAAAGAAACCAGATGCGGCGACGTGAAAAGTCCGACACGCAATCCCGCCGCGCGATAAATGCTTTCCAACATCGCGCAGGTCGAACCTTTGCCATTCGTGCCGGCGACGTGAATGAAGCGAAGTTTCTCCTGAGGGTTTCCCGCGAGCGCGGCGAGTTTGAAGGTGTTTTCCAAACCGAACTTCGCGCCGAACATCTGAAGGTCGTAGAGAAATTGAACTGCCTCCGCGTAAGTCATTTGATTTGCGAAGAATCGATGTCGAGCAATTCGTATTTCTTAGAATTCAAGTCATCAAAATGCCACCACTCAGTCGGCAGACCGATGAAGCCATGTTTTTCCATGACGCGCTCCAGCAACTCCCGATTCCGAATTTTCTCGGCGGAAGCGTCCATGTAATTGCGATGCGCTTTTTTGTTAAACTCGTCGTAGCCCGACGGCATCGGCAATTCCTTTCCGGTCCGTAAATCAACTAACGTCACATCGACCGCCGCGCCGCGATTGTGTCGCGAACCTTTGGCGGGATTTGCCACGTAACCTTCCTGCGGAAAGACCGCCCACATTTTTCTTTGCACCGAAAGCGGGCGGTAAGCGTCGTAAATTTTGATGCCTAAATTCATTCCGTTAAATTCTGTTTGCGCCGCGCGTAAATTTTTCGCGACCGCGCGACGAAGAAACGTCCGATCATTGTCGTAAAGTTTTTGCCCGGTGAAATTGTTCGTCGTGGCGTAGCGAATATCGAGCACCACGTTCGGAATAACTTTTTTCACCTCAACCAAATCGCTAGAAGATTTGGTTAGGGCGCACGAGGAGCCGATAAAGCAACACGCGATTAACCAGGCGTGAAAAATTTTTAACGAGCAGGAGGTTTGGTTCTGAATCACGGCAGGACGGATACTGCTTCTCCGAAGACTCGTCAACCGAGCAAACGATTTGAGACAGGGCTGACGCCTATCATTTTTGGTCGGGTCAAATTTCTGCCGGTTCCTTGTCCCGCAGGGGATAAACGACAATAGCCCACGGTTTCAACCGTGGGTTGAGATTTCAAGGGAGCCAAGTCCCGCAGGGACGGATGAGTCTTGTTCCGTTCAGCCGTTCCTTCGGAACTCGGGCCAATCACATCTTTTCCCGCGCTGAAGCGCCGGGCTATTGTCAGTTATCCCTCCGGGACAAGAAATAACGGCGCAGATCGATCGCGCAAAATTGATATGCGTCACCCCTGCGATTTGAGAAGCCTGATGGTGGGGCGAGCGTCCCCGCGAGCTGCCGCAAGATTCCGGCTCGCGAGGACGCTCGCCCCACCGTCTTTTGCTTCACGCTAAAATCCCTTTCACCGGATGCCCGTAAACATCCGTGAGTCGAAAATCTCGTCCGGCGTAGCGATAAGTAAATTTCTCGTGATCGAAGCCGAGCAAGTGGAGAATCGTCGCGTGGAGATCGTGGACGTGAACAACATTTTCCACCGCTTTGAAACCAAACTCATCCGTCGCGCCGTGGATGGTCCCGCCTTTCACACCACCGCCCGCGAGCAATGTCGTGAAACCGTAAGGATTGTGGTCGCGGCCTTGTTGGGCAGCGCCTTTGTCGTTCAGTTCCACGGTCGGCGTGCGACCAAATTCGCCGCCGAAAATAATCAAGGTGTCATCCAACATGCCGCGTTGTTTCAAATCTTTGATCAGTGCGGCAGCCGGTTGGTCAATTTCTTTAGCAAGTTTTCCATGAGCGGCCTCGATATTGTCATGGCTGTCCCACGGCTGACTCGCGCCGTGC
>JBBQAX010000502.1:0-1822 GCA_038316905.1 Verrucomicrobiota bacterium
AAACCTGCGCGCCGGGATAACGCTTGGGAAATTCGAGGATGTTGCGGAAATTCGCGCCGCGCCACGAGTAGATGCTTTGCGAATCGTCGCCGACGACCATCACGTTCTTGTGCCGTGCGCCGAGCAGATCAATCAAGTCGCCCTGAAGCTTGTTCGTGTCCTGATATTCATCGACGAGAATGAATTGGAAACGGCGCTGATAATGTTCACGCACCTCTTCGTTGTCTTGCAGCACCTTGAGCCAGAGCGCGAGCAGATCGTCGAAGTCCATCGCGTTGGTGGAACGTTTTTTCGCGACATACCTTTTCTGCAAATCAATGACCTGCGGCGCGAGTTCGGCGAAGTAGTCGTATTGTTCCGCGAGAATTTCCTCGATGGTTTTCTCGGTGTTGAGCGCCATCGAAAAAATATCGCCGAGCACGTCGGCCTTGGGAAAGCGCGTCGCCTTCACGTCAATTTCCGCTTCGCCGATACAGGCGTTGAGCAAATCCTTGGCGTCCTCGCGATCCATGATGTTGAAATCTTTTTGGTAACCGAGCAAATCCGCGTGCCGACGCAAAACGCGATTGCCGATGGAATGAAACGTCCCGCCCCAGAGCGTGGAAAGTTCGTTGCCGAGCAAATCCGCGACGCGCCGCATCATCTCCTTGGCCGCTTTGTTCGTGAACGTGAGCAAAAGAATTTTGTCCGGCGGAATCCCCTGCTCGATCAGATACGCGACGCGATACGTCAGCGTGCGAGTTTTCCCCGAACCCGCGCCCGCGATGACCAACGCCGGACCGGGCAGCGCGGTGACGGCGGCGTGTTGTTGAGGATTGAGTTCTTTCGCGTAATCAATTTGCAGTTCAATGGGAGAATTGAACGGCTGCAAAATGTATTCACGCGACATGCAGGAAAATTGAAAACGGAATCGCGCGGCGGCGAAAGAGATTTAATGAAGAATTTGTTTCAGGGGCGTTCCTTGCCAGAATGGCTCATCGATTGAACAGCCCTCACAGGCGCAGCGGTGCCCTTGATTTAGGCGACTGATTCATTTTGAACTCGAATTTGGAACAACCTTTGGAGGAAACATGGGATGAAGCAGCGGCTGTTCCCACTCAAATTGTGGCTCAGTCTCTGGTTGATGGCTTTTCGGTAAAGTTCGGTCCAACAATACGAATGTGTCAGAGGACCCCGGCATTGCAACAAGGTGATAAGGATTCGTGATTTTCGGCAGTCGCGCATCTGAAATAGAGCTGCCAATGTAAAAAACAACCAGTAACCCAAGCATTCCAAATGCTCCGCCGGCAATTGATGTGATATTTTTTTTCATAATACTCGTTTGTAAGTTAACCTCTTTAATAGATAGACACCGCTCCGCTGTCTTTTGTGTAAACAAATGTGAAACGAACAGCCGTTCATGGATTGGGTAATATGCGACTGCATTTTCATCGGTCAGGCTGATGAAAGCGGATCGGCGCGTTTCTGTAAAGTGCCAGCGCCATTAAAAACAGGGCAACCGCATCTGAATTCCGTTGTCATACTCTCATTAACACCGTGGCTTTAGCCGAATCCATGCAGTAGGACTTCAACTCCAGGGGAGCAAAGTAGCCAAGACCCCACTTGAAAACAGCCAACCGGTGGAGAGCGAAATGAAAACGGAGCGCCGGTTTGCAACCGGCTTACGTCTTGGCTCATCCGTCCGGTCTAGCGGTGCCACGAGAAACGGGTGTGATTTGAAGTGGCGGTCAGCGAACCGTGTAGCCGCGCTCGCCAGAGCGTGGTGTCGATTATTGAGACTCGCATAATAGAGTGACAATGATTGGGTCTTTTGGTATAGTCC
>JBBQAX010000503.1:0-1802 GCA_038316905.1 Verrucomicrobiota bacterium
CTGGATGAAAAGACTTCTGTTCTCGGCAGCGGGAAAGTGGTTATTCCCGGCAAAGCGGCGGAGAGCGAACTTTACCGACGCGTCACGTTGCCGAACGGACATGACGACATCATGCCCAATCGCGGCGAGCCGTTGTCCAAAATCGAAACGGATCTGATTCGCGACTGGATCAATCAAGGCGCGGTTTGGCCGGAGAATTCTTTCGCCGCCAAACATTGGGCCTACGTTCCGCCGACTCGTCCGCAGCTTCCGAAAATCAAAAATCCTCAGTCAGCCAAAAATCCAATCGACCATTTCATTCTCGCGCGATTGGAGAAAGAAAATTTAAAGCCATCGCCGGAAGCCGAGCGCGCTCGTTTGTTGCGCCGCGTTTCGCTCGACTTGATTGGGTTGCCGCCGTCGCCCGACGACATGGAAAAATTTCTCGCGGACAAATCTCCTGATGCCTACGAAAAAGCGGTGGATCGTTTGTTGGCGTCGCCGCAATACGGCGTGCGCTGGGCGCGGCCCTGGCTCGACCTCGCGCGCTACGCCGATTCCAGCGGTTATCAGCGCGACAATCTTTGGGACATCTGGCCCTATCGCGACTGGGTGATCAACGCGCTCAACGCCGACATGCCGTTCGACCAGTTCACCATTGAACAACTCGCGGGCGACCTTTTGCCCAACGCCACGCTCGATCAAAAAATTGCCACCGGTTTCAATCGTTGCGCGCCGGTCAATGTCGAGGCGGGATCGGATCAAGAGGAGAGCCGTGTGAACCAGGTTTTCGATCGCGTCAATACGGCGGGAACAGTCTGGCTCGGTTCCACCATCGAATGCGCGCAATGTCACAATCACAAATACGATCCGATTTCGCAGAAGGAATATTATCAACTGTTCGCGTTTTTTAATAACACGCCTAAAGAAACGGAGTTCTCGAATCCGAACACCACCATCGGTCTGGAATTCGCCGGGCCTTATTTGAAATTGCCGGATAAAAAAATCGAAACGCAGCGCGCCGCCGTTCAAGAGCAAATCAAAAAAGCGGACGAGAAAATCAAAGCCGCTGGCGACAAACTTTTGTCGGAACAAAAAGCGTGGGAGAAAGAAATGTCCGGCAATCTCGCCGCCCTGACGCAGACGCATGTTTTGGAAGTAACGGATTTCAACGCGGAAAGCGGTTCGCTCTACAAAACGCTCGCGGATAGATCCATTTTGTTGCTCGAAGATGACAACGCCGCCGCTGCGCCAACGGACACTTACAAGATTACCGTACGCACGAAACTGACCGGCATCACGGGATTCAAACTGGACGTGCTGACCGATCCTGCCTTGCCCGGCAACGGCCCCGGACGCGGTAATAAAAAGAGACCCAATTTCGTTTTGAATAATTTTACGGTTGCCGCTGAGGACACCGCGAAAAAATCTTCCGGACAACCCGTGAAACTCCGCAACGCGCGCGCCAGTTTTGGACAAAAGAACTTCGGTCCAGCGAACGCAATTGATGACGATTCAACAAGTGGTTGGGCGATCAACCCGCAATTTTTCAAAGATCACTGGGCGGTTTTTGAAACGACCGCGCCGATTGGATTCGCGGACGGCACGACGTTTACGTTCACGCTCGACCAGAATTTCGGCGACGTGAAAACGATTGGCCGCTTCCGTATTTCCGCGCTCACCGGCAAGCCCGATGCCGACGGCGTTCCCTCCGACATCGTGACGATTTTGCAATCGCCAGCGGACAAGCGAACCACGCCGCAGGAAACGCGACTCAATAATTTTTTCCTGACGAAACATCCGGCGTTGGCAGAAATGAAAAC
>JBBQAX010000504.1:0-1739 GCA_038316905.1 Verrucomicrobiota bacterium
TTCTGTGCAGACATTGGCCAGGAAGAAGAACTCAAAGGCCTCGACAAAAAGGCGATGAAAACTGGCGCGTCGAAACTTTACATCGACGACCTCAGCGAAGAATTCGCGCGCGATTTTATTTTTCCGATGATTCAGGCCGGCGCGATTTACGAGGGACAATATTTCCTCGGCACCAGCATTGCGCGACCGCTCATCGCCAAGCGCATGATCGAAATCGCGCGCAAAGAAAAAGCCGACGCCATCGCTCACGGGGCCACCGGCAAAGGCAACGATCAGGTTCGCTTCGAACTCACCGCCGCCGCGCTCGCGCCGGAATTGCAAATCATCGCCCCGTGGCGCGACGAACGGTTCCGCAAAGATTTTCCCGGTCGCCAGGAGATGATTGATTATTGTGCCGCGCACAAAATTCCTGTGCAAGCGAGCGCGAAGAAACCGTATTCGATGGACCGCAATCTTCTTCACATTTCCTACGAAGCTGGGATTCTCGAAGACCCGTGGTTCGACGCGAGCGACGCGAAATATCGCGGCTACTTCAACACGCTTTCCGTGTTTCCCGAAGACGCGCCGGACAAAGCCGAATACGTCACGCTCGATTTCGTGAAGGGAAATTGCGTCGCCGTGAATGGCAAAAAATTAAATCCGCTCGGCGTGATGCAAACGTTGAACAAGCTCGGCGGCAAACATGGTGTCGGCCGCGTTGACCTCGTGGAAAATCGTTTTGTCGGAATGAAATCGCGCGGAGTTTATGAAACGCCCGGCGGCAGCATTTTGCATTTCGCGCATCGCCAGATGGAAAGCATCACGATGGACCGCGAAGTCATGCACCTGCGTGATTCGCTCATCCCGAAATATTCCACGCTCGTTTACAACGGATTTTGGTTCGCGCCGGAACGTTACGCGTTGCAAGCGCTCGTGACCGAAAGCCAGAAGGACGTGACCGGCACCGTGCGCGTGAAACTTTATAAGGGCAACATCATCTGCGCCGGACGCAAGTCCCCGGTGAGCCTCTACAATCCGCACATCGCCACGATGGAAGCCGACCCGACCAAAGCCTACAACCAGGACGACGCGACGGGATTTATCCGGTTGAATGGATTGCGATTGAAAGTCGCAGCGCAGGTGCATGGGAAGAAGAAAAAGTGACCAAATTACGACAACGCAGAATTCAAGATCTGATACAAGCCGTTGATTCATCTTCTGGAGAACGGGAAGTTCACCGCCACCTTGAAATGAACCCATGGGTTGTGTTGCGTTTATTTGAGACGAGTTATAACAATGGTTATATTATTTCTCATTTTTCCCTAGGTGATGAATTTGAGGCAGACTTGGTAGTGCTTCGTGGATTTTCAGGAGGCTGGAACATTCATTTTGTCGAATTAGAACCTCCATCGCTCTCACCGTTCAACAAAGCAGGAGATTACAGTCCAAGATTGAACCACGCCGTTGGCCAGATACGTCGCTGGAAACTTTTTGTAGACCAGCCAAACAAAGAAACCTATTTGATTTCGCAACTTGCTTCGGCAGCAAAAACAAAAGATTTGCTTTGGCAAAACGGACGAGAACCTACTTGTTCAGTGGGATGGCGATTTGATGATCCGAGGTCTATGCGCTTGTTTCACTTTCATGTTTTGATGGGGCGTCGCCAACATCTGGACGGTACTTTAATGACTCGAAAAGCGGGGCTAATTATTGAGACTCGCATAATAGAGTGACAATGATTGGGTCTTTTGGTATAGTCC
>JBBQAX010000505.1:0-1690 GCA_038316905.1 Verrucomicrobiota bacterium
AAAGATTATGTCAGCGGCGAATACGCGCAGTTGTCCGGCTCATGGGGTTACGATCAGCTTTGGAGCACGCCGACCTCCATGAATAACCACATGTTTTTGAGTCTGCTTGGCTACCACGACGTTGTGGCAAAATACTCTGAAATTTTTCGCCGCCAACAAGGCACCGTCAAACCGCCCGGTCCCTCCTACGAATTGCATCCCGGTTATTTCAGCACGCCGAAAACGTTGACCTCCTACGATTGGTTGAGCGATCACGGCGCGATCTTATTGCAGGTCAGCACGGAAGCTTTGTTGAGCGGCGATCCTGATTTCATTCAAAAATGGACCGAGCCAATTATGAAGGCGTGCGATTTCATCAAAGATTCCTGCGCACGCACCAATCACGATGGCGTGAAGGGATTGTTGCCGCCCGCCGTCGCCACCGATGAAATTATTCCAACGCAAGCGGTTTGGAACATGGCCTGGAATTATCGCGGTCTCACTACTGCCCTGCGTTTTCTGAAACAGATTCGGCATCCGCGCGCCAAAGAATTCGAGATGTTCGCCGCGCAATTTAAAGACACGTTTGATCGCGAATATCGCAACCTCGCCAAGTCCGCGCCCACCTGGAAGGATGCGCTCGGAAAGCAACGCATCAAACCGCCGACCACACTTTCGAGCAAACCGATGCCGTGGCATCCGTTCAGCGACGCCTTTTATCTCGACACTGGCCCGATGGTTTTGGTCTGGGGCAATTTGCTGAAAGCCGACGATGAATTGATGCGTTCGTCCGTCGAATTTTTCCGCAACGGCCCGAACAAAAAACTTTACGGGACACGTTATCATCCGTTGTGCCGACCGATTTTGACGCGGGAAATTTCAAGCTGCGAACCGTGTTACAGTTGGAATGTTTTTCATTCGTGGCAACTGGGAGATCGCCAACATTTTCTCGAAGGACTTTACAGTTTATTTGTCGGCTCGCTTTCGCAACAAACCTACATCGCCTGCGAACATCGCCACGGGATGCAGGGTAATTTGTTCAGCACCGGTATAGCGTTCAATCTGGCGCGGTTGTCCATGATCGACGACGAAATCAAACCGGGCGAACTGCATTTGCTTCGTCTCGTTCCGCTGGCGTGGGTTTCGTCGGAAAAGGAAACAATTCTTGAAAAAATGCCGACGGAATTTGGCCCGGTGAATTTGCGGTTCAAAAAATCCGACGACGGCAAAACATTGAATGTGACGTTTGATGGAAAATGGCGTGAAAAGCCGGAAAAGATCGTCCTCCACGTTCCGCCGATGGAAGGTTTGAAAAATATCGTCGTGAACCAGAAAAGCTACTCCGTGAAACAGGGAGCCGCGCTGGAACTGTAAAGCGCGCCCCGCGGAGAGGAAGAAAACGTCGGGCATCGTCTTTGCCACTCGAAATATAGAGTCACCCAATTGTTTTAATGAATTACAACGTTCATCCCTGCGCCACCGCGCCATCGTTGGCGGCGAACTGGAACGATCCGTCGTGGAGCATTGCCGAAACTTTGGAGATAAAAAACTTTCGTCCCGAAAGCAGCGCGCATCATCCGCAGACTTCAGCGCGACTGCTTTTCAACGATGCAGGACTGCACGGAATTTTTCGCGCGCGCGACCGCTACGTCCGCTGCACGCGCCAGAATTATTTCGACGACATTTGGAAGGACAGTTGCGTGGAATTTTT
>JBBQAX010000506.1:0-1672 GCA_038316905.1 Verrucomicrobiota bacterium
AGCACACGCGGGCAGGAAGCCCGCGCTCCGACGACGGCGGAAAAATTTCGACGGTCACAGGACGTTTTTACCTTTGTCTCGAAAGAACTCATCGCAGGAAAATCTCCTTCAGTTCGGTCATGCCTGCGTTTTGGTTGCGCAATAATTCGTTCCAATCAATTTCGGGCGGCGTCACCAAAACATCTTTCGCGAGGATACCTTCCACGGCTCCTGCGGCCTGAAGTTTTTCGGTGACTTCGCCACTTCGCAAATAATCGAAAAGCTTTTGCGCTGCTTCGGGATGAGGCGCGTTGCGAATCACAGCGACAGTGTTGCGGATGAAAAAATCATGTTCGCCGAGATCAATTCCAACGATGGGCAATCCTTCGCGTTGACCGGCTTTCACGTCATCAGAATCGGTGAGGCCAACCCACGCTTCGCCGCTGCCGACAAGTTTCACGACCACCGAATTGCCATCGACAAGAAATGGCTTATTAGACGCAAGCGCGCGACACCATTTTTTCCAATTCGAATCGCCGAGGGTTTGTCGCAAGGCGAGAAAGTGCGTCGCCGTCGTGCCGAACATCGGATACGCCAACGCGACTTTCCCACGACATGCGGCATTGGTCAGCGCAAGCAAAGTGCGCGGACAACTTGGATTGGTGAGTTGGTTGGTGTTGATGACGAGTTGGCGTTTGCGAAAACCGAATGAGTCCCAGGCATTTGTTTCGCGCAACACGCCTTGTTGCTCCAGTTGGCGCGTGCGCAGTTCTTCGTTGTTCCAGAAAACATCGCATTGCGGATGATTTTTCTCGGCCAGCAAACGATTGACGAGTCCAACGGTTTTCACGGCTTCGCTATCGTAAACGGCGCGCACTTTGATTCCGGTTTGTTTGGTGAACTCCTGAAAAATCGGTTCGGAATAAACTTGGTCTTGGGAGGTGTAAACGACGACGGTGTTCTGTTCCAATTTTGCTTTCGCTTTAGAAAGAGCGGGAAGCGTGCCGGCTAAAATTGCAATAATTGCGATGATGATCAGCGGAATGCTTCCAGCGAATGGGCCATATGTCAGTATGTCCCTAAACCAGTCATCTTTCTTTTTGTTCGGCTCAATCATTTGCGTTTTGCATGAAGGACGAGAAATCGTTCGCGCTCCACTTCAAAAGCCTGAATCCAGCTTTGGCGCGTTCCGGGTAGCACCTGCTTCCAGTGTGTGCGAATAGGTTTTTTGAACGCACCCGCCGGAGGCAGGTGCTACCCGTTCGCCGTTGCCTGGCGGTCGTAAATCGTAAATCCCTCACGCTGTCCTCCGATGATAAAACCACCACTCGAACATCAGCACCGCCAGCGCGCCCACCGCAATCCAGCGCCACAATTCCATGTTCGCGCGCTTCAATGTTGTTGCTTCGACTTTCGCGTATTTGCCCAATTGTAATTCAGCGCGTGGCTTGATGTTGCTCTCCGCGACATCGAGGAGATTCACGCAGAATGCCGTTTCATTCGTGCCGACGCGCAAGCGATAAGTCCCCTGCCGAACCGTGTCGCCAAAGACGATTTCGCGCGCGGTTGAATCGATCTGCAATCCTCTCGTCTTTCCATCGGGCAATGTGATCTCCGCGCTGGTTGCATTTTGCGCGAGAGCGAAACGAAACGGCTCTCCAGCACGCACAAAAAGCTGGCTGTGTTTTGCCGA
>JBBQAX010000507.1:0-1649 GCA_038316905.1 Verrucomicrobiota bacterium
GTTTTTTTCCGCGAACAATTTTAGCGAGAATGGGCAGCGCTCGTTCGGGTTGCGAGACGTAGGGATTTGAGTTGTCCCAAACGTAACCTGCGAGCACGGAACAAACTTGTTGCATGATGTCGCGGTTGGCTTGCGACGCGAAAATAATGTCGGGCAAAGTTTCGTCGTACCAAGCGGTGACGTAGGCGCGAAAGGTGTTGATGCCTTGCATGACGTAGTCCGCGTAATCGCCCTGCCAATCAACTGTCTCGCCGCGCAACTGTCGCGTGATTGTTTTCGCGGCGCGATTTGCCGAAGCGATGGCGAGCGTCACGCCAGAGCTGAAAATTGGATCGAGAAATTCCGTTGAGTTTCCAGCGAGGGCAAAATTCGGGCCGTAAAGTTGTTTCACGCCACACGCAAAAGCAGTGATGCGTTGCGCTGGAAAGACAAATTGCATTTCGCTCAAACGCGCCGCGACATTCGGATCGGCCATCAAGATGGCGCGAAGTTGTTCATCGGGATTGCCGGGATAACGTTTGAAAAATTCTGGTGTCCCGACGACGCCGACGCTGGTTTTGCCGTTCGAAAATGGAATGATCCAAACCCACGCGCCTTCAGGATGGATGCACGCCCAAATTTTTCCTTCCTCACGATCAAGCGGACGTTTATCGCCGGTGACGTGCGTGAACAGCGATTCGCGCACGGGAAAATTGCTCGGCTTTTCCAAGTCCAACAAACGGGGCAGGACGCGACCGTATCCGCTGCAATCCAAAACAAATCGTGCGGAAATTTTGCGCGTGGTTTTGTCGGGTTGTTCGATGGTGACGGTTGCGCCGTGTTCGTGAAAATCCACTGCTGTGACGCCGTGATTGTAGAGAATTTCCACTCCGCGCGAGGCGACCGTGTCGGCCATCGCTTTGTCAAAATCGGAGCGCGTCACTTGGAACGTGTATTTCCATCCGTCGGTAAATTGATTTGAAAAATCGAAGTTGCAGATTTCGTCGCCACGCCGAAATACCGCGCCGCATTTGCGCATGAATCCCTGCGCCTCGACCGCATCCAACAGATCGGCTTCTTTGAGCATATCCATGCAGGAAGGAATTAAACTTTCGCCGATGACGAAGCGCGGAAAAGTTTGTTTCTCGACGACGAGCAACTTGAAACCTTCCTTCTGCAACATCGACGCGGCGCAAGAACCCGCCGGACCCGCGCCGATGATTAAAACGTCGATGTCAGTTTTCATGATTCCAAAGTAGGGCAGGCGTCTCGCCAATCGTGTTCGGGATGGGCAGATCCGTTGGGAGCGCGGACATCCTGTCCGCGTTTGATTTGAGACCAACGAACTCGCGGACAGGATATCCGCGCTCCCATGCCGAACACGACTGGCGTCTCGTCTGTTGTGCGGAGCAATTCATCATTCTCGCAGGCATTGTTGTTGCGCCTCTTCGGATTGAAGCAAAGTTGTGACACGCGCGATGTCTTCGTTGAGGGGACGATCACTTTCCAGCTTCGGCGAAATGCCGCGAACCAGTTTGTAAAATTTCCGGTAATCCGCGCCCAAACATTTTTCCGCGCCGCGCGTGTCGGCGGCTTGCATGAGCGTGATCGTTTCAATCGCCAAAATTTTCCAACTCAAATTGATGGCGGTGCGCGTCATTTTCGCGGCG
>JBBQAX010000508.1:0-1630 GCA_038316905.1 Verrucomicrobiota bacterium
GGGGAACGGAAAAGGGCGCGGCGCTGATTGCATCACGTATCGGTTTTCCTTATGTCGTCACAATTCAAGGGCTTTTAACGTGGTACAAACAAGTCGTTCCGTTGAGCCGATATGAACTCTTTGCCGCAGCGGTTGAAACCCTAAGTCTCAAACGAGCTAAAATCGCCACCACTGAATCAGTCTTCGCTGTCGATTATCTGAAGGAGAAGTATCCGAGGCTCCAGGTTCATCAAGCCGAGCACGCGCCTAATTGGTTGTTTCATCGAATCGAACGCCGACCCCAAACGAAGCCAATCCGATTCATCTCGATTGCGACGATCGAATATCGCAAGGGGAGCGATCTGCTGCTTCGCGCGTTGGATGCGCTGACGAAGGATTTTTCCTTTGAACTCGTGATTGTCAGCGGGCCAAACCGGGCTTATGTCGATGGTTTGCGGGAATCGCTGACTCCAGAATTGTGGAGCCGTATCACGTTCAAGACCCATTTATTGCCATCGGATGTGGCAGTTGAATTATCAAGTGCAACCATGCTTTTACTTCCGACGCGAGCCGACACCAGTCCGAATGCGGTGAAAGAAGCGGTGGTGGCGGGAGTTCCCGTGGTGGCGAGTGCAATCGGTGGAATCGTTGATTATGTTTTTCCGGGAAAGAACGGCTTTCTTTTTCCATCGGATGATTTGAACGCTTTCATCCAGGCAATTCGCGCAGCGTGTCTGCATCCGTTGTTTAGCCGAGGCGAGGTTGACCCCGACACATTGAAGAAAACCCGAAATTATTTGTCGCCGCCGACCATGAGCGCACGTTTTTTAGAAGCTTACGCAAAAGCGCTGAGGTAAATCACTTCGTGTTCGTGGTTTTGAACAGGCCCAGCACCGAAACACCATGGAACGGAAACATTTTTCTGAAAGGATTGGTTTCGAGCCAAATCGTAGATTTTGTGCCGAGCATCTTTTGGGAAACATTGCTCAACAGCGGAAAAATAGTCGCATCAAATCCCCAGTCCACGAGCTTCAAGCCGCAGTGCCGCTCGGCCAGATTTCGCAAATGCCAATGATCCCATGATTGGAGATGTCCTTCGTTAATGGCAGAGATGTCAATATTCCGGTGAAACAAACGGTGAAGATTCCGCAGATTCGGAACCGCCAATAAAACATATTCGCGAGAAATTGCGGCGAGGGTTTGCAGGACTTTTTTTGGTTCGTCCACGTGTTCCAGCACATGGAAGCACGCGACGACATCGAACGATTTGGGACCGAATTGACCGAGCGGATTTTCAAGATTCAAAGGAATGGCAGGTCCAAACTTCGATGCGATTCTGACGCATTCAGGATCAACATCTGTCCCTTGCGCGGTAAATCCCGCTGCGCGCGCGATCTGGAGCGTTTCTCCCCGGCCACAGCCATAATCGAGCAAGGTTTTACCGTCCGCCTTGGTGTGCTGAAGCAATAATTCCATGGCTTTTTTCTTCCAGAAATTTTCATAAAAGGCGAAGCGATCTTGCGCTTCGTTGATTTCATAAGGGAGGTGCTGAATAGCCATAGTGATAAATGATGTTCTAAAAATTTAGCGACGGGAAGACAATCGCTTTTCGTATTCTGTAATTAAGCGGTCGCCGTAATCCTGCCAGGTA
>JBBQAX010000509.1:0-1582 GCA_038316905.1 Verrucomicrobiota bacterium
GAATGGACGCTTGTCACGGCGGAGACGTTCTGGAATTCTCGCCGCGCTTTCAATTCACCCAAACACCTATGAAACATCTGCTGTTTTCCTCCTGCGCTCTCGCGATTTTTCTGCCGCTGACGTGTCTGGCGGAATTCTCGAAATTGGGCGACCGGCTTGACCCAATCGTTCGCGAGGAAATGCGCGAATGGGAACTCGGCGGAATCGCCATCGCGTTGGTGGACGATCAGCGCGTGATTTATTCTGAAGGATTTGGCGAAGCCAAACGCGATTCGATCTTCCGGGTCGGCAGCATTTCCAAACTCTTCAACGCGGTCGCCGTGATGCAACAAGTCGAGGCGGGCAAGCTTGATCTCGACGCGCCGCTTCCTGCTGATGTTCTCCCGATCGACCCGTTTACGAATGCGCTTCCGGTAACGTTGCGCCAACTTCTTTCTCATCGCAGCGGTTTGCAACGCGAGCCAAGCGTTGGCGGCTATTTGGACGATAGCGAACCGGGTTTGGCCGCAACCATTGCGAGCGTTCCGGCCGGTGTGCTGGTGACACGGCCCAGTGAAAAGACGCGTTATTCCAATCTCGGACCGAGCATCGCTGGACATCTGGTCGCGCGTGTCAGCGGTCAATCTTTTGAAGAATATCAACGCGAACACGTCCTCAGCCCGCTTGGCATGAGCAGCTCGTCGTGGAAGCTGGATCGCGCGGTGCGAAAAGGCTTGGTGGTTTCGCACATTCGCGTCGCCGATGGTCGCGGCGGATGGAAACGACAGGAGACTCCAGTGTTCGACCTCGGCACCATTCCCGCGGGAAACTTGTTTTCTACGACGGAAGATATTGCGCGCTTTGCCTCGGCGATGATTGCAGAAGGGCGTGGAATTTTGAAACCGGCGACGCTCGCGGAAATGTGGAAACCACAACTCACCACCGACAAAAGTGGATTTGGTCTCGGTTTCATGGTGGGAAAATTTCGTGATCATCAAACGGTCAGTCACAGCGGCGCGGTGTATGGACACAGCACGTCATTGGTCATTCTGCCAGGCAAAAAACTAGCGGTGATTATTCTCGCGAACGACGACATCGTGGGCGGACGCGTGCGGCGGATCAGCAATGCTGCTTTGTCACTGCTGCTGGAAGCCAAATTTGGGGAACAAGCGCTGGCCACTCCCGCGCCTTTTACTACGAAAAAACTCAACGACTTCGCTGGCGATTTTGAATCGCAAAGTTATTGGGCGCGTTTGGAAATCAAAGGCGGTCAACTCATCGGCAACGTGTCCGGACAACTCACGAAATTTAAAGCCACAGATGATTCAAAGTTCGTTGCGGACGGTCTTCTGGAAAACGAAACACCCGTGAGTTTCGTTCGTGATGACGCTGGCGCAATCACCGGTTTTACGATGGGATCACAACGCTACCAACGTGTGCCGAAAACCGCACCGACGCTCCCGAAACATTGGCGCGCTTTTCTCGGAACTTACGGGTCAAAATTTATTCCGGTCATCATCAGTGAACGTCACGGGCATCTGTATGCGATGACGGAAAATATGGTTGATTACCGGCTGACTCCGGTGAACCGAAACGTCTGCGC
>JBBQAX010000510.1:0-1576 GCA_038316905.1 Verrucomicrobiota bacterium
CCCCACGCCGATCAAATCGCTCACCTCCGTGTCCTCAGAGCCAACCACCAATGGGAATCTTTCTGGAATTAATCTCACCCACTTTTAATCACACCCGATGGACCAACAAATAACCAATACCGAAGCAAAACACCTATGAAAACGAAGCAAACCGGGCAGCTCGGTGTCCGAGGCGGCGGGCGCGGAAAACAATCGGAAGCTGAAAAATCCGAAACCGCAGAAATGCATGCAGCCGCGCGGATTTAAACACGCGTTGCTCATCATCGTGAACACGCGCATGTTTGATTCTCGGATATGATAAAAAAATTTGCGCCGCGATTTTCCGGTTGGATCGGACTTGTGTTGTTGCTCGCCGGGTGCAGCAGTTTGAAGCCGGTTGATTTTGCGAAATCAAATACGCGCTTTGAACCGGATAAATATTTCACCGGAACAATTCGCTCCTGGGGCGTTGTGGAAAATCGAAATGGCGAACCGCGCAAACGATTTACCACGGAGTCGGTTGGCGTCCGCGATACGACGGGCGACCTGCGCATCACGCAAACGTTCACCCACGAAGACGGCAGCACGCAAAAACGTTTTTGGCACGTGCGCCGGATTGACGAACATCATTACGAAGGCACGGCGAATGATGTCGTGGGAACCGCGAGAGGAGTCGCAGATGGAAACGCTTTTCGTTGGGAATATACCATTGCGGTGAAACCGGGAAATCCATTTTCCCATGTGCATTTGAAGCAATGGATGTATTCGCCAGAAGGTTCCGAAACCATGTTCACGCGGGCGGTGATCAAAAAATTCGGCATTACTCTTGGCGAAGTGAGCGAATCATTTTGGCGAGTTCCTTCCGCAGAGCGATAAGGGTGAGAAAAAATCCCCCCGCAGTTCGCACTGCTCGTTCCCATTTCCAATTTTGCCATGAAAACAAAATTCAGTTCTGGATCACGGTCGCTTTTGGCGATGTCGTTTGTCTTGGTCTCTTTCCTTTTCATTGGGTGTGCTTCAATTCAAAGAGTCGGCATCGCTCTGTTTTACAAAGAAGCAGCGCTGCCAAAAGCGCAGGTGATTCGCGACCTGCCGTATGTCGCGGACGGTGTTTCTGAACCGAAACATCGTCTGGATTTGATTTTACCTAAAGGAACGAATTGGCCGGTGCTGATTTTTGTTCACGGCGGCAATTGGAATTCCGGAGACAAAAATCTTCGCGCGGGTGGCGCAGATGTCTATGGCAATATTGGACGGTTCTTCGCTGCGCGCGGCATGGGTGTGGCGGTGATCAATTACCGTTTGCAACCGAAAGTCAGTTGGCGCGAGCAAGTGGCGGATGTCGCCCAGGCCACGGCGTGGGTTCATTCCCACATCGGAAAATACGGCGGTGATCCACGGAATATTTTTCTCTCCGGCCATTCTGCGGGCGCGCAATTGGCTTCTTATGTTGCGCTCAACCCGGAGCCATTAACCAAAGAAGGAATTTCCGAAACGATGATTCGCGGAGTCATCTCCGTCAGTGGGGCGGGTTTGGATTTAACAAATGAAAAGCCGCATCAGCCTGGAGAAAAAATGACCTATTACGAACAACGGT
>JBBQAX010000511.1:0-1546 GCA_038316905.1 Verrucomicrobiota bacterium
TCTGATTCCATTGAGCATCGTGATTGGAACTTGTTTTCTCGTCGCATTCATCTGGGCCGTTCGCTCCGGCCAATATGAAGACACCAGCACTCCATCGATGCGCCTGTTGCTGGAGGAACAAGCGGAAGGTGCCTTTATTCCGCAAAACAACCAACGGACAAAAAAGGAGAAGGAAAGGTCAATGCAAGCGTAGTGCCGACGACAGATTCCCATTTCAATACGATTGCATGAAACTATTAAAACCGTCCGCCTGCACCACCACACTGGCTTTCGCGCTCGGCGCGACGCTGCTGATCCCTTCGCTCGCAAAAGCCGATGAGAGCAATTGGAAAGACTCCGCCATTTCTCCCGTGGCGAACCCGCTGTTTTTTGAATCGCCTTTGATCCAGACAGAACTGCGTCCGCTCTTCGTTCATCACAACATCAGCGACGGTTTCATTGGCGGCGAAGCGCGAGTTTTTGCATTGCAAGCCCGCTGGGCCGTGACGGATCGGCTCGCCATTATTGCCACCAAAGATGGCTACATTGATTTGGATTCAAACGTCGGCGCACTGAATAATGATGGTTGGGCAGACATTGCGGCCGGGGTGAAATATGCGCTCATTGACGACATCGAAAACCAATTCATCCTCACGCCTGGATTGAAGTTCGAACTTCCCTCGGGAAATCAGCGCGTGTTCCAGGGCAACGGAAGTGGCGAATTCAATCTCTTCGTTTCCACGATGAAAGGCTGGGATAAATTTCACGCAACGGCCAGCGGAGGCGTTCGTGTTCCCGTCGATTTCGATGAAGAAACTTCTTCCGCGCACTACAGCTTGCAACTCGATTATTACACCTGCAAATGGTTCATCCCGTTTGTGGTGGCGAATGGTTTCACCGTCTTGAGCGAAACAGATAACGGCCCCGTTTTCGGCGGCATCGAAGGATTTGACCTCATCAATTTCGGCGCGTCGGATGCGAAAGGCTTTACTCAGGTCGCCGTGGGCGCTGGTTTTCGCTCGAAGCTGACGAAAAATCTCGATCTTGGTTTCGCCTATGAAAAAGGCGTGACGAATCCGAAGGGTTTATTCGATGACCGCTACACCATTGATCTGGTGCTTCACTTTTAATTTCTAACAGCGGCGGGTGGAAATTTTTCTGCCCGCCTCTCCAAATAAATACCGACCGAGAAAAACCAAACTCATTGCATGAACGTAGAAGCCCTTCCAGAAGACAAACGCATCGCCTCCGGTGTGGAGACATTTAAATACGACAATCGCATTGTCCGCGCCTTTGCGATTGTCACGGTGATTTGGGGAATCATCGGCATGAGCGCGGGATTGCTGGCCGCGATTCAGCTCTTCTTTCCGCAAGCCAATTTCAATTTGCAATATGTCACGTTCGGGCGGCTTCGTCCGTTGCACACCAACGCCGTGATCTTTGCGTTCGTCGGCAACGGCATGTTCATGGGGATTTATTATTCGCTCCAGCGATTGTGCAAAGCGCGGATGTTCAGTGACAAATTGAGCTGGATCAATTTCTGGGGCTGGAACGGAATCATCGTCGC
>JBBQAX010000512.1:0-1545 GCA_038316905.1 Verrucomicrobiota bacterium
TCGCACCGGAAATTACAAAGCGTTCAAAGATTATTCGGGCTTGGTGAACGATCAGACGAAAAAGCATTTCACCTTGCGCGGTTTGCTTGATTTCAAGCCAGCGACGCCTGTTCCCATTGAGGAAGTTGAATCCATCGAAAACATTTTAAAACGGTTCAAAACCGGCGCAATGTCCTACGGCTCGATCAGCAAGGAGTCGCACGAAGCGTTGGCTGTGGCGATGAATCGCATCGGTGGAAAAAGCAACACGGGTGAAGGCGGCGAAGATCCGGCGCGTTACGTTCTGGAAGCGAACGGCGACTCGAAAAATTCCGCGATCAAGCAAGTGGCTTCGGGACGTTTCGGCGTGACGAGTTTGTATTTGGTCAACGCGAAAGAGTTGCAGATTAAAATGGCGCAAGGCGCGAAGCCCGGCGAAGGCGGACAACTTCCCGGTGCGAAAGTATTTCCAGAAATCGCCAAGACGCGTCACTCGACTCCCGGCGTCGGATTGATTTCTCCACCGCCGCACCACGACATTTATTCCATCGAAGATTTAGCGGAATTGATTCACGACTTGAAAAACGCGAATCATCACGCGCGCATCAGTGTGAAACTCGTTGCTGAAGTCGGTGTGGGAACCATCGCTGCCGGTGTCGCAAAAGCGCACGCGGACGTTGTTCTCATCAGCGGATACGACGGCGGAACCGGCGCGTCACCGCAAACTTCCATTAAGCACGCGGGCATTCCGTGGGAACTCGGCCTCGCTGAAACACATCAAACTTTGGTGCTGAATAATCTGCGCAGCCGCATCGTGGTTGAAACTGATGGCCAATTGAAAACCGGTCGCGATGTGATTGTGGCCGCGTTGCTCGGCGCGGAAGAATTTGGATTCGCGACTGCGCCGCTTGTTTCGCTCGGTTGCATCATGATGCGCGTTTGTCATTTGAATACGTGTCCGGTCGGTGTCGCGACGCAAGACCCGGAATTGCGCAAAAACTTCACCGGCGATCCCGCGCACGCCGTGAATTTCATGAATTTTATCGCGCAGGAAGTTCGTGAAGTGATGGCGGAACTTGGTTTCCGCACCATCAACGAAATGATTGGTCGCACCGATCGTCTCGAAGCGCGTCAGGCCATCGAGCATTGGAAAGCCAAAGGGTTGGATTTCTCCAAGATTCTTTATCAACCGGAAGTTGGCGAAAATGTGGGTCGTTTCCAGACGATGACGCAGGATCATTCGATCGATCAATCGCTCGACATGACGCAGTTGCTGAAAATTTGCGAACCGGCGATTGAGCGAAAAGAAAAAGTCATCGCGAATTTGCCGATCCGAAATGTGAACCGCGTCACCGGCACGATTCTCGGAAGTGAAATCACGCGGCGGCATGGAGTCAACGGGTTGGCCGAAGATACAGTTTGTTTGAATTTCAAAGGCTCGGCGGGACAAAGTTTTGGCGCATTCATCCCGCGCGGCGTGACGCTCACGCTTGAAGGCGATGCCAATGATTACATCGGCAAAGGTTTGTCCGGCGGAAAAATCATTTTGTATCCGCCGCAAGGTTC
>JBBQAX010000513.1:0-1539 GCA_038316905.1 Verrucomicrobiota bacterium
GCAGCGGATTCAAAGTGCCGGACTTTTGCTAATTTCAATTCCGTTGTCAGCATCAATTCGGACTGAGCGATTGCCGATTGTAACGGTTGCCTCAAGTGATTTGCGATGGGAGAGCGGCGGTGAACGCGCCGCATTCCAGACTTTCTAAGCTGGGAGAATCATCTTATCGACGCAGTTAAAACAGGAACATTTGGTGTCTGATTTCACTCGGAGTTCCGGAGTGCAACTCATTGGCTCAACGCTTTGATCGCATCGGCTTTGTCGGGATGGGCGTGCTGAAATTGCGTCAACATGTCGGCTGCTTCGGTCGTGCGGCCGGTTCGCATGAGCAACCCGTAAAGTTTGCCGACGGGTTCCACATCGCTGGAAGCAAGCTGTTGTGCGAGACGGAAGGCTAGCTCGGCTTCGGCACTCAGATTCTGGCTGGAGAAAAGATTCCCCTGCGCCACGATCATATGCGCGTAAGTGCGTTCGGTCTTTTTCGCGGGATCGAATTCAGGCGAGGATGTCAGTTGGCTGACGCGGTCGCGCCAGTAATTGATGGAACCGGCTGCGAGTGCGGGAGTGAGTTGCTCGGGCGCATTGACCGAACCCAATTTCACGAGCGGGCCGAGCGGGACCGCGCCACTGTAAGTCGAGGAAAGGGAAAAGGACTCTTCCATTGCGAAGGAAAGCTCGGGATTTTTTTCCTGCAGCATCTTCACCATAAATTCGTTAATCGACATCACTGCGACCTGCCCGGAAATTTGAACGCGTCCATCCTCGTTTTTATAATTTTCGTCGGGCCGCATTTGTTTCGGTTCATCAGGAAATTCTTTGTCATGCGCGTATCGTTTGGCGGCGTCCTGGAAATATTCATTGAAAGCCTTTTGGGAATCTTGTCCGGAGAGCGTTTGAATGCGGTCGCCGTAAAGAAAATCCACGTATCCGAGATAGCTGCCATCGGCAAAAGCATTCTGAGTGAGGACGACATTTTGGCCGCCGGAAGTTTCGTTGAGCAATGTTGGAATGAAGCGTCCGGGATCAGTGCCGCCGAGATAAACCATTCCCGGCTGAAGCGAGCCGAGAACATCGCGTCCGTAATCAAGCAAGGCCTGCGCGGGCCATGATTGAGCTGATTCGTGCGCGCCCCAAACTTCTTTGGCGGTATGCCAGAGTTTTTGCAGAATAATCCTTTCCTCATCGGAGGCGCCTTTCATCGTCTTTGTTTCCAGCTCTTTATAAAGGCGATCTATCTCCTCCCAATTGCCAGTGTCTGCGGCGTCGAAAAATTTCTCCAAATCCTCGGGAACAGCGACTCCCAGTTTCTCCGCATAGCGATGAGTCACTGCCCGCCGATTTTTGCTGAACTCCGTCAGGCGCGCTGCGACCTGTTCTTCGGCAGTTTGTTTTTCCCAAGAGCTAGAGTTGCGCGCGAACGTGGGGCGATTCTTCCTGACGTCAAGATTCGATTCGCGCGCGGTATTCGTCGGTGACTGCGATGATTGAACCGGATCATCTGTTTTCGTTAGAAAGCTTAAAAAGAGGATCAAGCCACAC